>QCUZ01000072.1:0-8110 GCA_003210555.1 Synechococcus sp. AG-683-A03
AAACCTAATCAGAAACTGCTACAGGCAAGTATTTTTTCATCTCTTGGAGAAAGATAGGGAGGTATACCTTGAATCACAACTTCGCAATAATTCAATAACCGTTCGCGATTTTATTAGAGGTCTCTTTTTGTCTGACCGGTTTCGACGCGGTTATATCGAATGCAACAACAACTATAGATTGGCAGAACAAGTTATAGCCAGAGCTCTTGGGAGAAAAGTATACAATGGAGCAGAAGGCTTAGCACTATCGATAATCATTGGGGAAAAGGGATTTAACTATTTTATAGACTATGTACTAGATAGTGACGAGTACATGAATCGATTTGGATACGATATACCTCCTAGTGAGGTCTCTAGAATTCTTCCAGGACGTGAAAAAGGCTCAGTCCCCCTATACCAACAATATCCAAGATACGGCTTTGAGTGGCAGAAAAAACTGACATCAAACAAATTAATGATGTCAATTGCTGACCATTTACTCTTCAGCAACAAGACATCAATTGAAAAGCTACTTTATGACAAGCCAACAGGTAGAGCTCTAAAATTATGGATCCTTACACTCACGGCATCCATAGGAATTTCGATCTGGATAATCTTAGCAATTTTGACATCAACATTCACAATCAACTAATATTTGGCCGTGTACTTTTATCTTGAGCATAGGAAGAGGCGATTAGCCCAATAGGTCCAAAAACTAAACCGGCAATCAACCATATCCAGTATTTTTGGTTTTTTGATGCCGCCAATGAAGCACTTAAAACTCCGGAAGGCAACAAAACAACAAAAATGACCATTAGAACGTAGCTAGTCACGTTGAAAACTCAAGACATATCCTTTTATAGATTGAGATGGGAATAATTAAAGTGATAAATGACCCAAAAGCTTGTGCGTCTAATGGCAAAAAGAGGCATCATATTCGCAGTAAGCCATAAATATTAGCCAAACATTCGCGATACAGTCAATGCATAAGCCTAAATAAAAAATATATGACAATAAAAACATATTGAAAGATTTTTGATCACTAATCGATCGGAGACGAGTGATCATTCTTCAATAACGAGCAGGGAAGGCCTAATATTTTTTCTCCCGTTTTATGGTTCCTCGAGCAATTTTCATGCTGCCCATAATTTCAAGAGCCAATGGCTGCGTATGGTTAAACCATCGTTCGATCGCTTCAAGCTCTTCTTCCTGGTACTTCCCAAGCAACTCAACAAGACGAAGATCCACGTATTTACCTAAGATTTAACTAAAAAATTTTATTTAAAAGAATGAGCTTCATTGGATAAATGATCACAATCTATGGTGATATATGAAATCAAGCAGTGTGTCTGCACTAGAGAGTCAGATCATTGCCTTTAAGAGTCATCGGCGTGGAGTTGCCCTAACGAGCTAAAAACAAATTATCAATATCGAAAGGATTTAACCTTTACCATCTTGCCTCTCATTCCATCTTCATCCCTCCAACCCCCTTCCTGAATCAGCTTATTTTCATAACCAACAAATAGTTTTGCTTTTGGCTCGTAATCACAAATACGCGAGTTAACCTTAATTGCTTTCGTAGGATGACTAGCTAGAAAATTTTGTACCGATTGATTCCACTCATATAACCTATCGGCATGTTGTAATTTGGCTTTTACAGAATCAGATGAAACTGATACAGGCAAAGGATGCTCAACGTTGAATCGTGATGCCTCTTCCGCAATGTTGATGCTTGTTTTATAAACAACTACATTACCTTTATCTTTCCATTCTTCGCATTTATCAAATGCTATAGCTTTTGATGAGTAGAAGTCAGTTTCGTTTTCCATGTCAAAACCAGATACACTCATAAGCAATAGAGTTGAAATGAAAATTTGCAACCACCTCATGACCGAAAATGCTTGATATTTATTGACTATACCTAACTGCAAAAGCAAAGATCTTCATCTACGTTTGTACAGTCATCAACCAGTAGAACCTGATATGGAATTATTAGAAACAATGGAGACCCTGCTAACAGCAAGACTGATGTCTACAGCGGAAGATTTGAAACGACCAAACCCAGTCATTCACTTGATTATTCGTAGGGGTAATGGTTAGGAACAAAAAACTGTTCATTGATAGGTGGCCTCTGATATGAGCCCTGTTTTGGCCTTGGTGGCAATTTAATTGCTGGAGGAGTCATATCCTCCCATGGCACTTTACTCAGTACATGTCTTAAACAATTAAGCCGGGCTCGCCTTTTATCATCGGCTTCTACCGAGAACCATGGTGCTTCAGGAATGTTCGTGCTTGCGAGCATCACATCCTTTGCCTCAGAAAACTCCACCCAACGATTTCGGGCTTCGAGGTCCATAGGACTGAGCTTCCAGCGCCGTGTGGGGTCATCGATGCGTGATTGAAAACGGATTTCTTGTTCTGTATCACTAACTGAGAACCAATACTTTAATAACAAGACACCACTCCGAACCAACATTCGCTCAAACTGAGGACAATCCTCGAGAAAAGACTCAACTTCATGTGGGGTACAAAAGCCCATCACTCTCTCCACACCAGCGCGGTTATACCAGCTACGGTCGAAAACCACAATTTCTCCTGCAGCAGGGAAATGTTCCACATAGCGCTGGAAATACCACTGCGTTTTTTGACGATCAGAAGGGGTCCCCAAAGCAACAACTTTTGCTCCGCGCGGATTTAAAGGCTCAGTTAAACGTTTAATCGTGCCTCCCTTACCAGCTGCATCCCGTCCTTCAAACAGGATGATCATGCGAAAGCCCTTTTCTTTGATCCAGTACTGCATTTTGACGAGTTGAGACTGGAGCTTTTCCAGTTCTGACTCATAAAGCTTTTTCTTGAGTCGTTCACCATTGTGTTGTGAGTGTTCAAGTCCACCCCCCTGCAATTCAGAAGATGCCGCGCTGTTGGCATGGTTGCGATCAAGCTCATCCATCAGCGCATCAGATACGGGGTTAGACGATTTGGATTTGTCTGTTTCTTTGCTTTTGCCGCTGTGGTTTGATTTTTTGTTCTCCTTATGGCCCATAACAGAGAGATCACCAACACCCCCATTGGTGCCTAACAAATCCCAAAAGGGGTTAAAAAATCAGCTTTTCGCAACGTTTTCCACCAAGAGCTCCATGGGCAGTGACAAACGAATAGCGAAGCATCCTGGAACCTTCACATCATTCAAACTCTCCGCATAACAGCAATCGAGATGGCCACCATGAAGACGCGCCACATGCACAACAATGGCTAATCCCAATCCACAGTGTCCCTGACCGCCGCGCGAGGAGTCGAGGCGGTGAAACGGTTGAAGGGCCTGCTCCCACTGACGCTGGGGCATGCCTTCACCCTGATCCCAGACTTCAATCAAACATTGGTCTGCTGTGCGCAGCAACCGCAACACCACTGGGGCTTGGCCATAGGTGAAGGCGTTGTCAATCAAGTTGGCAACAGCACGACTCAGGGCAACGGGTTTCACCATGACCTCAACGTTGTCCAACTCAAGCTGCAATTGATCAGCAGGATGACTACTTGCTACCTCAGCCAGTAATTGGTCCAAGGGAACGGACACTGAGAGTTCTTCATCACCACCACCGGCGAACAGCAAAAACTGGCCTGTGATCCGTTCCAGAGACTGCAAGTCTCCTGCACACCGCTCGCGTTCTTTTGAGCTGAGTTGAGGCAAGGACAAACGAAACTGCAGCCGAGTGATAGGCGCTCGTAAGTCATGGGCGATTCCAGCGAGCATGGTGGCCCTTTCATTCCGATTAGCCGCCAAACGTCGCACCATGGCATTGAAGCGACGCGTAAGGCGCTGAACCTCTGGAGCACCACGAGCAGGAACAGCGTCAGGATCGATTCCATCCCCAACACGGGACAAGGCCTTTTCCAATCCACGCAGAGGCGCCTCAACCTCTATGAGGAGAAACAGGCCGCCACAAATCATTCCCGCGCCAACCAGCGATAAACCCAACAGAGTGGGTTCGGGCGGCCAACTCATCGGAGCACGAACGTTTACGCGCAGCCAAATGGGTTCTAGCGGCGAAATCAACTCAATCCAAATTCCGCGTTCGCCCTCGTGATCGCGATCCGCCACGACCATCGGGCAATGAGAGAGCCGTTCACAAAGCTGCGTCTGCAGAGCTTTCGCCTGACGTTGAAAACCTGCTGATGGAAGTTTTTGAACTGGCTTGGGATGGATCGCAACAGTGAGGTCTAAACCAGTGAGTTCGGTCACCAGATGGGGGGGGTAGCGCTCTAGCGCCAACTCCGTGAGCCTTACATTGAGCGCCAGGTCACGGCCCAGCTGTACCGTCTGTAACTGCTCAAGCTGCTGTCCAAACAACACCTGTAGAACCAATAAGCAAAACGCCCAACTGCCCAGAGCAAGGCCGCTCCAACCGAATAGAGATCTCAGTCGAACTTGCCAAACCCTTGGGGTCATTCAGCCCTCAACGCGAACGAGGTTGTCCATCAGGCACGAAGACATAGCCATAACCCCAAACCGTTTGGATGTAGCGAGGACGCGCAGGATCCGGTTCGACCAGTTTGCGCACCCGCGAAACCTGTACGTCCATGCTGCGACTATCCGTATCAGAACCTGGTCCACGAGCCAGCTCAATGAGCCTTTCTCTGGATAGAGGCCGATGGGGGTGCTGCACAAAGGCTGCCAACAAGCTGAACTCACCACTGGTAATCACGACAGGCGTACCGTCGCGAAACAACGTTCTGGCGGAAAGATCAAATTGATTCTCTCCAAATGTCACATCACCCCCTTCAGCCAGGGGAGTGCCGGCAGGAATCGAACTGCGCCTTCTAAGCACTGCTTCAATGCGTGCTGACAACTCACGGGGAAGAAACGGCTTCGCGAGATAGTCATCAGCTCCTTGCTCTAGGCCAATGATCCGGTCAACGCCATCCCCTCTAGCCGTCAACATGACCACGGGTAGATCGTCACTGGCATCTCGCAAGCGCCGTAAAGCTGTAAGGCCATCATCGCCAGGCATCATCAGATCGAGCACGATTAAGTCTGGGCGCTGAAATTCAAGCCTTGCCTCAAGCTGCTTGACATCACTCAAACAGCGAACGTCATACCCCTGATCGATCAAGTAGGTGCCCACCATCTGACGGAGCTCCGGATCGTCATCCACGACCCAAATCATCGAAGCTTTCTTTGCAGTGGAGTTCGAAGCGGTGGAAGAAGGCTGGGTCATCGCCCCATCCTCCAAATCAACAAAAAGCTCATCACCACTGTCGCCACGTCAGTTGAATGCTCCGATCGTATGGAGCATCAAGCCAACTGTCTCGCTGAGGCGGACCATGTCACAGTTAATTGACGATCTGTCATCACTCAGACATCTCTTCACCAATCAGACTCCATAGTCTTCTGTGATGGAGAAATGGGTCACCTTCACACTCGTTGCACTGGGAGCTGGGCTCCTTCTGCCAGACCAAGGTGTCCAAGCAAATCCTGTGCGGCATTACGGCACCCGAATGGAGGCGTTATTTGTTCGGATGGATTCCAATCGTGATGGACGTCTAGAAGTCAAAGAAGTCAGTGGCCAGCCTTACCTCGAACGACGACTGCAACGCCATCCAAGCCGAAACTATTTGTTAATAGAAGACATCAGGCCAGCTGCATCACACCCAAGCGGACTGCGTTTGCAACGACGCTTTCAACAAGCCGATCGGAATCTTGATGGTCAATTGGATCGCAAGGAAGTGGCATCCCTTCCCTGGCTTCAGCGCAATTTTGAAAGCTTGGACCGCAATGGTGACGGCGGCCTGACCTTGAATGAACTTTGGATGATGCAGCGTTCACTCGCTCCGCGAAACAGGTGACGTTAAGAAAAAGCTTAGTTAGCGAGTTCTTCTAAGCCGGCGGCGGCGAGCCGAACGAGAGCTTCGTGTCGGAGCGTTATGGGATTGAAGCGCTTGTCGGCGGGCTGATGATTTGAAAACGACAACTAGCGTGCGTACGAATCGAATTAAACCTGAGATCAACGCCAGCAGACCCAACACCAGCAGTGCAGCAATCAGAATCACTGCCGACAAACCAAGAAACGCTTCCAATAATTGACTGAGGCCTCGGATTAAATCAGCAATCGCTTCACTAACAACAACGATTGCATCGACCTTTGTCGGCAACCAACTCAAAACGGCGAGAAGGCCGATTCCAAGCATTAACAGAAGAAGTGATTCCAACAACATCCTCCAAACTGGCAAGGGCTTGGACTGTCGTTTGCGTTGGCTGAAAACGCGACGTTCTCTTTGAGTGCGTGGCAGACGGGGGATATTTTTTGAAGTCATGGCACTAGCGAAAGCTTCGCGCGACGCATCCAGCGTTCAAATTCAATGAGAACCAACTCGTTAGGGCAGTCGATCAAACTGAGATCGCCAACCGTGCAATCTCCATAACCACTGTGATGAAGTGTGAGTTGATAATCAGAACCACTCAAACCACAAACCTCTGGATCACTGCGTACAACGACATCCAAGGAAGCTCCAATCCTTGCGACACGACGTCTCAGATCGGACCAACTAGAGGACATTAAAGGCATGCAATCAACGCCAATATATGGGCGAAAACCGCGAGAGGGTCAACGCGATGGATCTGCTTGTGAAGGATCGCTAACCGGGTCTTGGCCAGGAGCCTCTGTGGAATCAGTAGGAGTCTTGGTCTCCTGGGTGGGCAATGGAACCACCATCGCCATCACTCCGACCACGACCAGTGCAAGACCACCAAACACAGGGGCGGCTAAACGTCGAACCAAGGGAACCCGCTCGACCAATTCACGCCGACTCAAGGGGTGATTAACAATCTCGGGCCAAGAGATCGAGACGCGATCGTCAGAGCGAAGCGCATCGAGGCAGCGCAAAAGATCAGCGAGATCGGCATCGTCCAATTTGATTGTCAAAGGTGGAACGTCGGGCTGGCTGCTCGTGAGTTCAAGTTGATGCGCACCATCCACAGGGCGAATGCTCACTGGGTGGTGAGACCATCCTTCGGGCCTAGAAACCCCAGAGATTTGATGGCGTGCATAGGGAAACACAACTGCCATCAATGCTTCGAGGTGATCGCGTTTCCCCTCCAGCTCTGGAGCACCGACCAATTGAAGACGCCAAGCAGACAGGATCCCAATCACGCCCTCGCCATGCCCAGACGAAAAGTCAGGAAGTCCATCCACCTCAAGCCTGGCCGCCGTTTGGTCGTAGCGATAAGAGAGTTTGAGCATCGAGATCATCAGGGTGTTGGGTCGAGAAGACTGGCGCGAAGTCGATCAACTCCACCAGGACCTGCAGCCAGAGCCAAAGTCAAAACAAGTTGTCGTTGAATCGACGCGGAATGATCGGTGCTGAGCAAGCGTTGCACTGCACCCCGACGAAGATTGAAACGCTCGGCTATCAAATCACTCAAGCGTTGGTCCACCAAAGCCCAGCGCTCCTTGCTGAGGTCGACGGGTTCACGACTCGACAGAAGTTGATGAAGCATCGGATAAAGCCGATCCGCCATAGCGCAAAGCAGCCTGATAAGAGCCTCTGTTTCAGCCGAACCAAGTCGTCCACGACGCGTGGAGCGTCGAAGCGGGTTATGGCATCGACGCTTCCAAAGCTCTACCCGATTAGGGAAAAGACTTTCGAATCCGAGTTGTTGGGTAGCCCAGAGCATGGCCTCACCACCATTGAAATCCAAGGACTCCACAGTGAGCAAGAGGAGATCGAGGCGCTCCATCCCACGACGACCAAGCACAGCAGTGGGCAAAGACGCTTCTTGGAGAGGTGTGACTGTTGCTTCAGTCATGGCTAGGTGGCATACCGATTCGAGTCATACCGCTTCGATTTCAATCAAAACAAGCTTGGTTGCAGTGCTAACACACGAGCAGAAAAGCCAGGAAGCAATCCGCTCTTTAGTAACCAAAAATGTTTGACCGTATCAAGACATCTAACCTTAAGGCTTTAAACAATTCTTTCAAGGGAAAGGTGGCTACAGCTGAAATTGACACAAGATCCAAGCCAAACAAGAAGTGAGAGAGAGAACACAAGGGAATTATTTCGCATCGGTCGAAGCAGGCATTGCGAGATGAAAGCAAAGGCAAAAACCAAAAACTTGTCAAAGCAATAAGGAATC
>QCUZ01000073.1:0-7671 GCA_003210555.1 Synechococcus sp. AG-683-A03
CAGCAGGGATTTAGCTACAGCTTCTTTGATGATTGAAGAAGCATTGGCGCTAATCGTTGCCGCAGCTTTGACCCTCAGTTCACCACTGGTGAAATACTGCTCGAGGCTGGTCATGGACGTGGTGTCCAAATACAGGCCTTGAACGTCCGATTTGTTGATGACGTTGGTGATCGCGTCTTGCATGGATCAGATGAAGTGGCGTGGAAGATTGATGATTCCGATGATTCAGGCGAGAGCGCCGATCACGTAATCGAAATAGAAGCCAGCCTCTTCGGCATCTGAGCCTGTGAGGATACTCATGGCAACTGATTTCATTTCGCGCACGGACTCAGCCATGGCTTCAAGAGGTGTTCCAAGAGAGCGATAGAGCTCACGGGCACCAATCACGCCAATCTCTTCGATCGGTGTGACATCGCCAGCAACAACCCCGTAGGTGACAAGGCGGAGGTAATAGTCCATGTCACGCAAGCAAGTTGCGGTCATCTCTTGGCCGTAGGCATTGCCACCAGGGGAAATGACATCGGGACGTTTCTGGAACAGCTGACCGCCTGCTGTTTTAACGATGCGCTCACGGCTCTCGCTGAGAACCTGAGCTACACGCAAACGGCGTTGTCCGCCACTGACAAAGGACTTAATCTGGTCCAATTCGCCAGGATTTAGATAGCGGGCTTCGGCGTCCGCGTTGATGATCGAGTTGGAGACGATGCTCATGCAGTTCTACCTCGAAACAAGCGGCCGCCCGAAGGAGGCCGATATGCCGGTGAATGTGGGGTGAATTTGGTGATCTCTAGGAGATCAGTCAGCAGCTTAAGGGCTGCTTGGGGGTTGGACGGGGAATCCAGGCCGAAAAGGGTGCAGATGTTGTATCTGTTGACCTTTCTCGAAGAAGTTGGAAGTGGCAGCAGCCGTATCCAACTTTCGCCTCTTTATTCTCCTTCAACAGCAAGAATCGCTTCTCAGTCGGTAACAGATCTTCATTGCTGCGGAACTGGCTGCGAGGCCGCTCGTATTAAGAAGTTTTCAGGCGATACTTTTCTATTCAAAAACATGAAAGACAAAAGGCTGTGTCGAGTATTTGAAACCCTTTGCTCTCCATTTGACAGCCGATCATATTGATTCAAAGATACTTTCGTTAAGGGTAAAAATTTGTAAATTTCCTCGTTGAGGGTCGATATATGCGGACGAGTTTTTGTTCTGTGGATGGGAAAGGATTCCATGCTTGGATTTAATCAATCATTGAATTTACTTATTGTCAGTAGCTTCGGTTGTTGTGTGGTTATGTCCCTAGATCGTTGAATGAAGCTCACTCAAGCTCACAGTGGTGAATCCATGGGTGGGTTAAGCCCTGCATTTCCTCTGTAAAGCATTGATGTGCGAATAACTGTGGCTTGATCTTGTCCTGGCGTAGTGCTCATGCCATTTACTTGTGGGACATCATTGGCTTCCTCTTGCTTCCTTTTGTTGAGGAAGTAAAGAGTTGCTTGTTGTTGACCGTCGCGTGCGCGGGTGATCAAAAACTCTGAGACTTCTGCCGGTGTGCTTGCGCGGCCGAGTAATGCAAGCCCTGCTGCAGCAGCTGCGCGGAGAGGAGACATGCTGAATAAGCGGTTTTGAAAGGCCTCGCTCATCGCTATGGATTTCACAAATCCTGAGAGGTCAACATCCATGTTGCGCAATTGCGATTCGGCTGTGCCCAAGCGCTCATTGTCGAGAGGTATGCGGTTCAGGAGTTGTCTGTAAGTTTCACTTATGGCAATTTGAAGCTCTTCCTCTGTGAATGGGACTTTAAGTTGAATGGCTGAGGAGATTCCACCTCGACGTGAGAAACCACTTGCGTCTTTTGTCTGAAGAGCATTTGCTAGACCAGACTTTTGTCTTTCCTGTGTTGGAACTGCAAATGTTTGATCACTGATGGATTGACGTGTCGACGAACCAAATTTGGTTCTTGGGCTTTCTGTAGAGGGAAAAACTAAGGGTTCAAGTTGCGAACCAGTAGTCAGTTGTGTGGGGGCAAGGATTTGATCTCCCCTCATCTTCTTCAAATTGCTGAAAGGCGTCCGTCCTGAGAAAGAGCTGAGCTTGATCTGGAGAAGGCGATTGCAATCTGCTGGGTTACGACGTTTCATCATGTTGGTGATGGCTTGACGTTGACCTTCCTCCGCTCGTGTCTTCAGAAATTCTGCTACCTCTGATGGGTTAGCCGCTCGACCAAGCAGGGCAAGACTTGCTGCAGGCGCAACCCGCAGGGGGGCAATTCGAGAGAGCCTTTGTTGGAAACTGTCGCTCATTGCGACGGCTTCTATGAATTCCGACAAATTAATATCTAAGTTGCGCAGTTTTGACTCAGCACTTGTAAGCCTGTCGCCTTCAAAAGGTATGAAATTAAGTAATTGTCGGTAAGTCTCTTCGATGACATATTTTAATTCGTCTTCAGTAAATGGAGGCTTGAGCTCGACCCAAGACGAAGTACCTATTTTGCTGGCAAAGCCTGCTACATCCTGACTGTCAAGGGCGCGACTCAGGCGTGCACCTGGTACCTCTGGAGATGCAGAGCCTTTGAAACTAACTTTCGCTGTCCAGGTGGGTTGCTTTTGACTGGTTGTCGTGCTGCCAGGTTTGGTCAGTGCAATAGACGATTCACGTGAGTCAGATTTGGAGAGTGGTTCAGATCTCACCCAGTTGTTAATCGAGCTGTTTGCTTTGGACTGAATATTTCTTGGGGTTATGTCACCAGAAGTCTTGAAGCTGTTCCCTGATTTGATTTCAGGACGTGTTCTTAGATTGAACTCAATTTGGGCTTCAAGATTGAGTTCCTCTTTCCATGTCGGGGCACGTCGACTGGTGAGATCCTTTGGAGTGATGAAGCGTTCATAGGGAACGGTGTCATCACCGAAGCATTCTGAAAACTCTGGACTATTGATAAGAGCATCGACTACGCCATAGAAACCCTGACGCGCTGCGGTGTCGAATAAAGCGTCGATTTCCCAGCGGCCAAATGTGGGGCGGCCAAGTAGACGCCGGTGCATGACTTCGATGGCCTTGGTGATGTAAAGGCCTTCCCAGTAGCGACGACGGAATGGACTCGACCGAGCAACTAGGCGAATGAATTCACGCAGATTGATATCACCATTTTCAAGTCTGTTTTCGGCGCTTTCAACTCTCTCGGTGGCGTAACCGGTATTTCCAAGAACCTGTACATAAACAGCTTTAATCACTGCTTGTGTACTTGACTCAGTCCCTCGGATGCTGGGTTGTCCAGCTCGGCGTGGAATCGAGTTTCCACCCGTTGCGATCTGTTGCAGACGCACAACCGTGGGCCCAAGTCGGCGAGGTCGGCTACTGCGGAACTGGGGACTGTCCATTTGTCCCGGTTGGGTCAGGCCATTACTCACCAGTAACCGTCGGGTGTCATATCCGAAGGGGGCTGGGCGTGTGGAAATTGATGCAGTCGCTGACGGGAAAATCGCTCCGTATTGATTGCCGATCGGATCATTCCCACCGCCGTAGACGTGCTGGTCTCCTAAAGGCTGGCGGTAGGCCGCATAAAGGGTGACGTATTGAGGTGCAGATTCAAAAGGAGCGCTGAATCGGAATAGGCGGCGGTTTGAACCCCAGCCAGCACTTTCCTGCGCCTCTTCGCCGAGATCACGGAGGTAAGGAACGGTTTCTTCTCCGAAGGTTTGGGCGTATTCCGCACCATTAATCAAGACATCGACAAGACCATTGAGGCCTTGATTGCTAACGATTGAGAAGGCCTTGCGAAATTCTTCGAGGGAACTGATTCCACGGCCAAGAAAATGTCTGTAAGCAAGTTCTACGACTCTGCTGTTGACAAATCGGCCATAAAACTGGGTCCTGTATTCCTTGCTTTTCCCGAGTGCGCGAATGAATTCGCGCATGGATAATTTGCCCTGCAAGAGCTGGCTTGCTTCGACTTCACAAGGGGTTTGGGAGTACCCCTTAGCAATATCTCGTTCGAATACCTGCCTGTAGGCAGCGCGAACAATCTCAGCTTTTTCAGCACCGGAAAGTCCTGAACGCATTTCAAAACGCTGAGCTGTTTCGGAAGCCAACGCATAGATCGCAGGGAGTTGAAGCCCCTGGCGTACGGAACTTCCTAACTTCTGACGCGTCGAAGGTGTTGGGACCGCGAGCTCTTTGAGCAAGACGTCAAAGCATTCGACGGTGAGACGACGGGCCTCAGGGCGATCTCTTAATAGTGCGGCAGACGCTGCACGCATTTCTTGGAGGGCCACGTTCGTGGCCA
Source organism: Synechococcus sp. AG-683-A03 (assembly GCA_003210555.1). Classification (GTDB taxonomy): domain Bacteria; phylum Cyanobacteriota; class Cyanobacteriia; order PCC-6307; family Cyanobiaceae; genus Synechococcus_C. Next base: position 4,268 of record QCUZ01000073.1, read on the forward strand.
AAAGGGAGCAACCCTTTTCAAGCAGGTCTCTTAACCCGCGTGTATTGACAGCAAGAATGCTTGGGTCTCCGGCTACTAAGGCGTAGCCCACATAGCGAAGGAACCAGCCAAGATCGCGCACGGATTTGCGCATGTTTCCTGGGCCGTATTTCGCCACACTGATGGCTGTAAACCCTGTCGGCAAAACGATGCGTACATCACCATCGTCGTTGCCCTGGAGCAGTCTGCTGAGGAAATTTCCTTTGTTGCCGCTGGACTCAGTGCCTGTGAAGGTTCGAATTGAGTCTTGGAATGCAACCTGATCAGCTGCTAATGGAGTGGCGTCCCTGGATGACACCTCACCAGTGCTGAGGGGCTCCTCCAAAAATGAGAGAGGTGTGCCGCCTACAAAAATACGATTGGCGGCACGCGCAACGATGGATTCTGCATTGCTTGCTAGGAGGCGCGCTGCGTCAAGTCGATCATTCCCGCTTCGGAAAAACGTGATCAGAGTGTCGAGCTCACCACCGTCTGGGAAGCGGTCCTGCTGCTCAGCCTGACGGACACTGGAGAGCGGCAGGGTGTCGTACAGCTGAGGAGAAACCCTTGGGCTGCCGCTACTGGCGGTCACTGTCATGAACGAGAGCAAGCCGGATTGCGTCAGGTTACGGCCCATCTCTCGGGGTTCTGGGCAGCCTTGAACAAATGTTTGCAGCTCTGATGAGGTTTTGGGTGCAAGGGGGAGCTCCCGTGAAATGCTCCCTTGAACGACTTCTTCCAGAATTGGCGTCTTTATGAACACCCCTCCCTCGGATGTTGCGACCCCAGTGGTGAGCGCTTTTTATGACCGCTTTCCCTATCCAGGAGACCCCCTTCAAGACGGCCCTCCCCCTGGATACAACTGGCGCTGGTGTCACGAAAGCGTGCTTGCTTTTGTGCAAGGAGGCTTGAAATCGCGGGACTCAAACCCGGGTTCGATTCGAATTCTTGATGCGGGATGTGGCACAGGCGTCAGTACGGACTATCTCTGCCATCTCAATCCAGGGGCAGAGGTTTTAGCCGTAGACATCAGTGCGGGAGCACTCGACGTGGCAAGGGAGCGCTTGCGTCGTTCAGGGGGCGCTGAACAGGTCCAATCCCTTCGTCAGGAACAACGAAGCCTGCTGGATCTTGAGGATGAAGGTTGCTTTGATTACATCAACTCCGTGGGTGTTTTGCATCACCTGCGCGACCCGTTGGCGGGATTGAAAGCGCTTGGACAGCGTCTAGCTCCTCACGGACTTTTGCACCTGTTTTTGTACGCCGATGCTGGCCGTTGGGAGATTCACCGTACGCAGAAAGTCCTGGAGCTTTTGGAAGCGGGGGTCGGTGCGGACGGCTTGAGATTGGGGCGTGAGCTGTTTTCAGAGTTGCCTGAGACCAATCGTTTGCGCCGCACCCACGAACAACGATGGGCGATTGACACCCACGCGGATGCCAACTTTGCCGACATGTATTTGCATCCTCAAGAAACCAGTTATGACCTCGAAAGGTTGATGGCTCTAATCGAGTCGTCAGGCCTTTACTTTGCTGGCTTTTCCAACCCTTCTGTCTGGGACCCCGCTCGATTGCTCAAGGGTGACTTGCTATCACGAGCGCAATCTTTACCGCCGTCGGATCAATGGGCTCTTGTAGAGCAGCTCGACCCTGATATCAGTCACTTTGAGTTTTTTGTGAGCGCTCAACCTGTTCATTCTTTCTGCTGGGAAAACGAGGAAATGCTGCTGCAAGCGTGTGGTCGACGTCAGTCATGTCTGTGGGGGTGGCCCTCCAAAAGCATGTTGGGCCCAGATTTTGAACCTATCTCCATTTCAGATGAGGAATTGAGCCTGCTCCGTCTCGTCGATGAAAACCCCGATGTTCCATTAGGAATTCTCAGTGGAGACCAAACAACTGCTTCTTTGGCGAGAGGCCTCATGAGCAAAAAATTGCTCTTGCTGAAAGCGGATGTTGCGTTACTCGGCGGAATCACGTGATAGATTCCGGCCGCTTTCTCAGGCGCAATTTGCAAGCCTTGCCCTCCTCAGATTCAGCTGTGGTGAACACCCCGGCTGAAAATGGAATGGAGTCTTTCGCTCGGCTTCAAGTGCGTCTGATGCTGGCCACATTGATCGTGTCTGCCGTTGCGATTTTGTTCGCATCGTTTTACTTCGATCTTTTTGTTGCCAGAAGCCTGCTTGTTGGAGCTGTCGCAGGTCTTTTTTACTTGCGTCTACTCGCCCGCAGCGTGGCCCGGCTCGGGGGAGGTTCCCGTCAAGTTGGTCGTTTTCAGCTCGTTGTTCCGATTGTTCTTATCGTTGCAGCTGCTCGATTGCCCCAGCTCGATCTCTTACCTGCATTTGTAGGTTTTCTCCTGTACAAGCCCGCCTTGATTCTTCAGACCGTTTTTGACGGCTGATCTCGCGCATCCCTCTTCTGCATTCATGGCTTTGCTGCCTTTCACACTGCCGTTCGCCGAACTAGAGGTCGGTCATCATCTGTATTGGCAGATCGGTGATCTGAATCTGCACGGCCAGATCTTCCTCAGCTCCTGGATTTTAATCGGCGCCCTTCTTGCATTTGTGCTGGTAGGTACCAAAAATCTTAGTCGCGATCCCAAAGGTGCGCAGAACCTTCTTGAGTTCTTGTGGGATTACATTCGTGATCTCTCCCGTGATCAGATCGGAGAGAAGTATTACCGCGAATGGCTCCCCTTCATTGGCACCCTGTTTCTGTTCATCTTTGTCAGTAACTGGGGTGGCGCACTGATTCCTTGGAAGGTGATAGAACTCCCCGAAGGCGAACTTGGTGCTCCAACTGCAGACATCAACACCACGGTGGCGATGGCTCTGCTGGTGACACTTGCCTACTTCTACGCCGGTTTGAGCAAGAAGGGTTGGAGATTCTTCGAGCTATACGTGGAGCCGACCCCGATCATGCTCCCGTTCAAGATCATCGAGGAATTTACAAAGCCTCTGTCTCTTTCTTTCCGTCTTTTCGGAAACATTTTGGCTGATGAACTGGCAGTAGGTGTGCTTGTTTATCTAGTGCCCCTGATTGTTCCCCTTCCTGTGATGTTGCTTGGCCTCTTCACCAGTGCAATTCAGGCTCTCATTTTTGCGACTCTTGCGGCCTTCTACATCGGTGAAGGTCTTCACGAAGCGCACTAGTTGATCGACGGCCTTTTCGAAGGCTCGTCTGCTAGAAAATTCTGCGCGCAGGTCCGACCATCAACATTCGGGCCCACTTTCCTCAGTGACGGTGTCCCTGCGCAGGGTGATCTAACTCCCACTTCATAACTCTCAGCGCCTTCCGGCGCGCCCCCAAACGCACTCAACATGGATTCCATCACTTCTGCAGCCTCCGTCGTTGCTGCTGGTCTGGCCGTAGGTCTGGCTGCCATTGGT
>QCUZ01000074.1:0-7663 GCA_003210555.1 Synechococcus sp. AG-683-A03
ACAGTGTTGACCTACCTCAAGGCAAAGCTCAAGCCGTGATGGACGCGATCATGGCCTTGAATTACGACAGCCTTGCCAGCTGACGGCAGACTCCACCCATCGAACGCCTCATGATGCCAAGCCTCTTCAAGTCTCTTCAGCTGCTCATCGCCGCAAGTCTCTGTTTCTTTTTGGCCGTGCCAGCAGGTTTTGCCTTATCTCCCCAAGACCTGCCGGCTCAGCCCCCCGATGAAGCCGTTCTTGATTCTGCTGATGTACTGAGTCGGGCTGGAAAGAATGAAATCGAAACTCGGTTGAATCAACTGCAGTCTTCCAAGGTGGATGCCAGGGTAATCACCCTGAGGAAAATGGATTACGGGCTGAGTCTCACAGGATTTGGAGAGGAGTTGGTGGAACGCTGGTCAAACGATGAGAACAGAAGCGAACGTCCTCTAATTCTTTTCCTTGAAGAAACTCAGAACAAACAAGCCGCAGTTGTTGTCTCAGCTGAGCTGAGCGATCAATTACCAGAAGAGTTGCTCCGTAGTACCGCTCGGACCACGATGAGTCAGCCGATGCGAGATGGAGAGCGTTTCCGTAAGGCCTCGATGGATGGAATTGAACGCATTGCTGTGGTTCTCGATGGGGGCGCAGATCCTGGCCCACCGATCGAAATGGAACGCACCGCACTTCCCACAAACGTTCCCACGGTTGAGGAAACGCGTGAGAGCAACGCCTTCACCTGGGTGATTGTGCTTCTGGTCGTCGGAACCATTGTTCCGATGGCCACCTGGTGGGTTTTCTCCCGCTAATCCGCTATGGCATTTCGCAATTGGATCGGAGCTTTTGGAAAGGCCAACGCCCTTGATGTCAACTCCGATCTCGATCGGGGCTACGAGGCGGCCTTACTCATCCAGAGCTTGGAGCTGGAGTATTACGGCGACCGACCCATCCGGCCCGAACTAGAGCTCTCTGTTCCGAAATCGGTCCAAGCAACGGTTCTGCGCAAGTTTCGCGTTGCCATCAATGTTTGCCGTTCGGCGCTGGATCAACTGGAATACCAGCGCGCTCAGCTGGATCCTCAGGAACTGCGTCAACTTCAGCTCATCGAAAGTGTCGTGAATCGGTACAGCCCTAAACGGACTTCGGCTGCTCCGACCATGACTCGCGATCCAGATCCGCTACCGCGATCCTTACTTGGGGTCTTTGACAAGGTCCGTCGACAGCTCAATCCAGCTGGGGAAGCGACGTTAGTCGCAGGCTTTCGGAGACGCAGGGATTCAACCCTGATCTCGTTGAAAGTTCTATTGCTGCTTATTCTTGTGCCTTTGTTAGTCCAACAAGTAAGCCGCACTTACATCATTAGTCCTGCTGTAGACCGCTTTGCTCCAGATTTACCCTTTTTGAGTTATCCAAAGCCACAACTCGAAGAGCAGGCTGTAGAAAAGTTGAGAGTTTATAAAGCAGAAATTGAATTTGATGCTCTTCTTCGCGGGGACTCAATTCCAAGCCAAGAAGAACTGCAACAGCAATTGGGCAAAAAAGCTGCTGAGCTCAAAGAAGAGGCTGATGCGGAAAGTACGCATGCTGTAAAAAATGTTTTAGCGGATGTTTCAGCCACGCTGGCATTTGTTGTCGTCTGCTTGTTTAGTCGTGAAGAGCTCAGAGTTCTTCGAGGATTTTTTGACGAGGCAGTTTACGGATTAAGTGATTCAGCTAAGGCCTTTGCGATTATTCTCTTCACCGACATCTTTGTTGGATTTCACAGTCCGGAAGGTTGGACTGTGCTTCTTGATGGAATTGCCAATCATTTTGGATTTCCAGCACGTGAAAACTTTATCCTTCTCTTCATCGCTACATTTCCAGTGATTTTAGCGACAATTTTCAAATATTGGATCTTCCGCTATCTCAACCGTGTCAGTCCATCTTCTGTCGCCACATTGCGAGGCATGAACGGAGGCGGATAAAGCTTTGGCTAGCCCGAACCATCAGAGTCCGGTCGTGCCCAACGGACTCATCCTTGTGAGCGGACCAAGCAGAGGGGGGAAAAGCCGTTGGGCAGAACATTTGCTGAGTTCCCAAGACACAGTGACTTATTTAGCGACCTCAGCACATCGCTTAAATGATCCAAGCTGGGATGAGCGGATGCGACTGCATCGAGAACGACGCCCCTCTCATTGGCAGCTACGGGAACCGGGACCAAAGCTTGCCGAATGCATTCGAGAGGAAGAAGCCAGCCAACCCCTACTGATCGATGCACTCGGAGGTTTTACGGCAGTCCATCTCGATTGCAATGATCTTGAGTGGGAACAAAAGGTCAACGAACTGATTCACAGTCTTCTAACTCGAATACGCCCCACTGTGATTGTGGTTGAAGAAACAGGTTGGGGAGTCGTCCCCGCCACAAAGATTGGCGGATTGTTTAGGGACCGCCAAGGCTGGCTTGCCCAACGCTTAGAACAACACGCAGCCGATAGCTGGCTGGTGATCCAGGGAAGAGCAGTCAATCTCTCTCAATTAGGAATTCTCGTCCCGTGAACAAAATAACAATCAATCATCCATCAGCAAATCCATCATCAGATGAGCCATCTTTGACTCAAAAACCGTTGAGGGTGGCACTGTTTGAACCAAGAATTCCTCCCAATACAGGGAATATTGCGCGTACTTGTGCAGCTTTTGGTTTACCTCTGGATTTAATCGAGCCACTTGGCTTCAGTCTCGAAGATCGTTACTTAAAAAGGGCTGGCCTTGATTATTGGCCCCACGTAGACCTCACCATCCATAAAAGCGTCGACGCGTTTTTTGAATCACTTGCGCAACCCTCAAGGGTGATTGGTTGTAGCCGGCGTGGAGGAGTTCTCCTTCAAGACATGCAGTTCCAACGGGGAGATGTGTTGTTGTTCGGTCGTGAAGACACCGGCCTATCCGAAGCAACACGCAGCCGCTGCTCTCAAATCACAACCATTGCGATGCCCTGCAGTGCTGGATCTGATGGCCAGGGGGGAGTGAGAAGTCTCAATCTTTCTGTGGCTTGCGCCATCGTCAGCCACCAAGCCGGCGCACAACTTCAGTTGTGGTAATTGCCAAGCTGACACTTCAGCTCTTGCGCCAACCTCCTACAACCGCTACTTTCAGCCCGTTCCTGAGCTGTGGCGGCTTCTCCAGGAGCGTTACCAATCGCTGAATCAGATGAAGCCCCTTCTCGTTCTCGTTACGGCAATCGCATCAGGAACGTCTTTATCTGTTTTGTCTCAGCATCCAGGGTTTGCGGATGCAGGCCACGTGCAGGCGCCTTTGCTGCTTGCATCGGCACCAGCACCTCAGAGCAGAATTTGGGTGAAGGTCTCGACGAGAAGCACTCTTAAAGGTATAGCTGCAGATTTAGGCCTATCTCCCTCCGATTTAACTGCTCTTAACGACCAGTCATCGTTTGAGACGATCCAAGCTGGGGCTTGGATCGTTTTGCCTGCCGACGCAGAAGAAAGCCTCGTCAACGCAAGTCGCCTCGACAGATCGGAAATTCTGCGAAAAGCTCCGCTTCAATCACCTCCTGCTCCGCAAGCCGTTGTGCGGATCAAAGCGAACGAATCCTTATCAACGTTTTCTCGTGATCAAGGCGTCAGCTTAAGTGAATTGCGCTCACTGAACCCAGGACTTGACCTTGCCCGATTGGCCATTGGTAGTGAAGTGCGTGTTGCCAAGGCTTCTCCGCGAGCTCTGCTTGCAATTCGACCAACAGTTTCTGGTGGAGCCAGCTTCCCAGCTCTGCCCGCATTGCCAGGGATGGAAGATGACGGAGTAGGCAATCAAACTTTCATGTGGCCCACAAAAGGGGTATTCACCTCTGGCTTTGGATGGCGGTGGGGCCGTATGCACAAGGGAATTGACATTGCAAACAACGTGGGAACACCAATCGTTGCTGCCAGAGATGGCATTGTGAAATTTTCTGGATGGAGTAGCGGATACGGCTACCTAGTGGAATTGGCTCACTCCGACGGATCATCCACGCGTTATGCCCATAACAGCCGCCTTCTCGTTCGCAAAGGTCAGATCATTCCCCAAGGAGTGAAAATTTCACTGATGGGAAGTACTGGAAGAAGCACAGGTCCTCATCTGCATTTTGAAATTCGCCAACGTGGTGGTTCAGCGTTAGATCCAATGGCAAAGCTTCCAGCACGCCATCGGGCCTAAGACGTTCAGACGATCGTCTAAAATATTGAGGTTATGGCTCGGTAGCTCAGCTGGTTAGAGCGTGGGATTCATAACCCCAAGGTCGGGAGTTCAAGTCTCCCCCGAGCCACTTTTTTGAAGTTATTTAATCGTTTCAATACGACTAAATCATCTCATTTCAATAGCATTAAGCCTGTCTCTGAATGAAGTGGGGTTGTCTTTTGTTGTTTCTTCAAGCGTCAAGATCGGTTGATCGTCTGGCACTGGATTGGGCCTCCGCTGTTGTCGTACGGATTGGCCATGATGAGGCCGGGCCTGAAGCGTGAGCTTTCTGGTTTGCGCATCACGATTCAATGGCTGACTTTTGAGCTCGCTGCGAACTTGATTTAAGAGACGGAAGTGACCTGTACTGCTGAATTTCCTCAGTAAGGCCTGATCCCAAGACATGGGTTGATCAATCATTGAAGAATTTTAGAACTCCATGGACAAAAAGCTGATGAGAGTACAACCAAGTTCAAGCAACAGCACACTGGGCAAGAGCGTGATAAATTAAGGGATGTAACTAGAAGTCGGACCGACTTTGGATTGAGTTTGGTCTGCTGCTTCCGTCACATACCCATCGACCTTTCATCATGACCGACAACGGTTGCCTGCGCGTGGGCCAACAGGCCCCTGATTTCACAGCTACCGCTGTAGTTGACCAGGAGTTCAAGGAGATCAGCTTGTCTCAGTACCGCGGCAAGTACGTGGTGCTTTTTTTCTACCCACTGGACTTCACCTTCGTTTGCCCAACTGAAATCACAGCGTTTAGCGATCGCTACTCCGATTTCTCCAGCAAAAACACCGAAGTGCTTGGCATCTCCGTGGATAGCCAATTCAGCCATCTAGCCTGGATCCAGACCGCACGCAATCAAGGCGGCATCGGCGATATCAACTACCCACTCGTTTCAGACCTGAAGAAGGAAATCGCCACTGCTTACAATGTTCTCGACGACGCTGAAGGGGTGGCACTGCGTGGTTTGTTCATCATCGACCCTGAGGGTGTGATCATGCACTCCACGATCAACAACTTGCCCGTCGGCCGGAATGTTGACGAGACCCTGCGTGTGCTGCAAGCATTCCAGTATGTGCAGTCCAATCCTGACGAGGTCTGTCCTGCTAACTGGACACCAGGAGAAAAGACGATGAAGCCTGATCCAAAGGGCAGCAAAGAGTTTTTTGCTGCCATCGGCTGATCCATCCATTGTCACTTTCAAGGAGCAGTCCTTGGAAAGTGTTGAACGGATCAGGCCTAAGCCTTTAGGTCATGGGACAGGTCACTGATCTGTCCCTTTTTTAATGGCTAACGATGCATAAGCAGCGAATCGGTGACTGCTGCTTGTAGATGAAATCATCAACAGCGTCAGCTAAATCGGTGTGGTGAAGGAGGAGAAAAGGATCCAGGCTGAATGCCATGGCACAAGAGATCAACGAAATAATATAACTTGAGCTTTCAATTGAAGATTCAGTCTCATCGGAGACAGGCGAAAAGCATGCAAAGACAAATGATGAGATGGTCTTTGTGTATTGGTTTGGGATTCATTGTTGTAGCCAGCTGTGTTGTCGTCGCAGCAACCGTATGTCTAAGGCTGATGAACGACTAAAAACGAGTCAAAGGGAAGCACGTGCGGATTTGTGGGCGCTATGAGATTGCTACTGGGGGGGGGGGGGGGGTTACAACAAATTACGCCCACCAAGTCTTTCTTATATCAGACAATGGTTCACTTGCGTACTTAAAGTAATCAATACCTAACAGAGGATCAATATTAGAGCTTTTACCTCGTTCAATAGCTTGTGCAACGCGTTCTATACCATTTCCACTAGACAGTGCGTTGCCAAACTTATCGGCACCATAAAAGCTTTGAAGCAGACCAGTTTCTAGAATACTAATAGCTCCAATGAATCCCAAAGTGGCGCCACTTGATTGACTTGATGAAGCCATAAATGCGGTTACTTCAAGTTCACCAGTAGGCGTCGTATCATAATCAGCAATCAGATGAACCCAGTCGTGATGAGCAAGAGCTGAATTTCCTGCTCCCAACTCACCGGGCAACTTGAATCCTCTTGATTTATAAAACTCCCATAGGTTTCTACCGAGACTATGTGATGGGCAATTTTTGAGATCATCCCACTTTTTGTATTCGACAGGATCTTCTTCTACACACAACCCGTAGGAATGATCTCCATACTTTCGGACGAGCTCTTGAAAGGCAGGATCATCTTGGTGGTCACCTTCACCAATCCAATTCAATCGGTAAAAGTCTGATGTTGCTTGTGCAATTGCATTATTTGCAAGTTCTCTTGACAATTGCAATAGATCAGTCTCGATCGACAACTGTTTTGACCATAAATCAATATCCATACAAAGTTGATTGGGAATTGGCCTGCAGAGCATTTCAAATGCGATCAACAATTCAATGAGCTCCCGTCTTTCGTTGTGTCCACTAAGGTATTGACCAACTTGGTCAGGACTTAGTGGTGGATGGTTTATAAAATCAATATCTACATCAAGAAGTTTTAGAAAAAGAGTATGGGCCAAATCTCGTTGCGAATCTGCATACCATTCACCATCAACTCTGTGAACGCTGACTAATGCTGATGCAAGAGTTTGTGCCTGCGCTGTCGTGTTATGTATAAGAAACATGGCTTTCATTAAGCGTGTCACTATTGTAACTTGCAAGAATAAGAAAATTGTGTCGATAACATCACACTGTCGTCAGCCTTCATCCTTTAGCTCTGATGGACAGGAGAGTGTTCAACTATCGCTCAAAGCAGAGCACCCAGGGGCACAAACGATAGACCTACAGCCTTGAGTGATTGTTCCTCGTAATGCCATAACCTAGATCATTACGATGAAGCCCTAATTGATCATGATGAGGGTTTAGATTGTAAAAAGCACAAAGATTAAACAGAAGTCTATTTAATATTAAAAAGGCAACTCAAGACACCTTTTCAAGATCTTGAACTAAAACATCTTTAGAGGCACTCCCTTGAAAAAGAACTTCGAGACCTGTGCTTAAATCATCAGCCATTACCACACGACTACCATCGCTTACAACAACACGCGTTAAGGTCGGCAACCCTCCACGACGTGCTCTTAGATAAATGGGCTCGACATAAAGAAGGGCATTACCAAGTGGCACCACCAAAAGGTTGCCTTGCACAACTTGAGAGCCAGCACGGTCCCAAAGCCCAAACTGCTGGCTAATCGTTGGGTTTTGATTGATCAGAGCCTGGACCTGTTCTGGACCAAAAATCGGCACATCACTAGGAAACCGCATCAGAACAAGTTCTCCGTAATGATCTGCATCGCTTCTTGCAGCCAACAAACCTGAAAGATTGGGACGTGCTAGTGGAGTAAGCGGTTGTAACAGCAAGAATTCAGAGTCCAAACTGCGTTTCAATTGCGCTGTAATATGATAAGGAGCAACTGGAATCTGTGTTGTTCCATATAGCTCTTGTGGAACCTGCCAAA
>QCUZ01000075.1:0-7530 GCA_003210555.1 Synechococcus sp. AG-683-A03
CGTCACCAAAGATTTGCTCCCAGCCTTCTTTGAGTGAATCTGCAGTTGACATCCAAGTAGATGCCTGCGTGACCGTTCCTGAAACTCCAGCATCCCAGACAGACCACATCCCGTCCATTGAATTGGCGCCCTTAACAAGAATCTTCCAGGCATCGTTGATTTCTACTGCTTTAAATACATCCCAGTTCGTGGATCTTTCATGAGAATAGGATTGAAGATCAGTCGAATGCAACCGTACGGAAGTACTGCCATTCGTGAGGTGGTAATTGGTTATATCATCAACAATCCCATTAGCATTGACGTCTAAAACAGACAAGCTTGTATCAGTGTTTGGACTCAAGCTATTACCAAAAATAGAATCCCAGCCAGCATTGATTGCATCAGCTGTATTTTTCCAGCCTGAGCCGCTGGTAATAACACCCGTTTCATCTACATTCCAGCAATACCACTTGCCTTTATAGCTATTATCTCCTCTTAGTAGAACCTTCCATTGGTCATCTACATCTTTTACAGCTTTGACAATGTCCCACCGAGAAGAACTTGTATCAGAAAAAGTTTTTCCTCTTTTATTTTTAACAATAATGCCGCTATTAGCGATGCCATCAACCGAATCGCTACTAGATAGATGGTAGATACGAGAAGCGACCATAGGCGTAGCGCTGATAGATGTCACGCTTTCAGCTTTTCCTCCCCCATCGGTGTAATTAGCAGTGACGGTGAGCGTTGAACCGACATCAGCCCGACCAAGCAAATAGGTTGATGATGTTGCACCAAAAATCTCAGCTCCATCTCGATTCCACTGATAACTAATCGAATCAAGACCATCAAGATCAGCGAGGGTATTCGCTGCCGTTAATGTTTCACCTTGCGTTGCCATTCCACTGATCGTTACCGAACCGCTCGGTGCGTCGTTGACAGCTGCAACGGTGATGGTGGAGGTCATAGCAGAGGAGTCGTCGTCTCCGTCATTCACAACCCAGGAGATGGTGCGATTAGCAGTATTTGGATTATCGGATGTGTTGTTGTAGGTGACAGATTCCAGTGCTGCCTTGTAGTTGGCAAGAGTGTCTAACCCCTCGAGTGTCAAGACCCCCGTGAAATCATTCCAGGACCCTTCAATGTTATATGCATTTGTAAATGCAAGAACATCTTCTGCAGATCCAGAGAAGATGGTGATCGTGGCCGATTCGATGTTGGTGTCATCGTCATCGGTAATCGTGAGACTGTTATCAATAACGGTGGCGCCATCGTTTTCTGTGAAAGCAAGGGTGCTGCTGGCACCTGCGGTGACGGGCGCGTCGTTGACAGCTGCAACGGTGATGGTGGAGGTAACAGCAGAGGAGTCACCATCTCCATCATTCACAACCCAGGAGATGGTGCGATTAGCAGTATTTGGATTATCGGATGTGTTGTTGTAGGTGACAGATTCGAGAGCTGCCTTGTAGTTGGCAATGGTGTCTGACCCCTCGAGTATCAGGACCCCTGTGGATGCATCCCAGGAGCCTTCAATGTTACTTGCATCTGTAAATGCAAGAACATCTTCTACAGATTGGAAGCCGGAGAAGATGGTGACAGTGGCCGATTCGATGTTGGTGTCATCTGAATCAGTGATGGAGAGGCTGGAATCAATAACAGTGGCGTCATCACCTTCTGTGAAACCAAGGGTCCCGCTCGCATCGGTAGTTACGGGCGCATCGTTGACAGAGCTTACTGTTGTGGAGAGAGCTAGTTCTGCAGATGAGATGGCTTGATCACCGCCATTAGAGCTAGCATCAATTGACGTACCACTAATAAGTGGTTGTATATCAGTTGTGTTTTCAAAATAATAGAGGCTTCCTAATTGTTCACCAATAATTGCGTCAAAGTCGCCATCGCCATCGATGTCTGCAAAATCAGGCCGTGAGAATGCCCCTATATCTTGTAAATTGAACGGATTGGTTATCGAAGAGTCAAAATTAGGAGCTTCGGCTGTACCAATATTTTTGAAATATAAAATTTCTCCATCAAAAGTACCTACAAATAAATCCAAATCACCATCATTGTCAATATCCACAGTTTCTGGTGAAGTGTGTCTTAATCCTGAACCGTAAGATGTATTAGTTGCTGCGCCAAGTAAAAACTCCTCTGTACTTGTACCATATTGAAGTGTAATCGTGCCACTATTGCTTCCAATAAATAGGTCAAGGGCACCATCATTATCAATATCCATGAATTCAGGCGTTGCATATTCATGTGTGCCTCGGAACTCAATATTGCCTGGATTGTTGGAGGGCGTTTCATCTAACGATGGATCTGATGATGTGCCGATATTTTCATAGAAGACCGTATCTCCGGGATTTGTGCCAATAAAGACGTCTAGGTCACCATCTTTGTCTATATCAACCAACTCCGGTGATCCCCAAACCTCTGATCCTGAAAATGAAATATCAGTAGATTCTTCATACTGGGGATTCGTGGAACCTCCTGTATTTTTCCAGTACAATGTCCCAATATTTGGATTTCCAACTACTAAATCGAGATCACCGTCATCGTCAAGATCTCCAAACTCTGGCGCAGGTGTGGCGTTAGCACCTGCCGTGGCGACGAAACCAAACGGATTTTCAATCGGTGCTGCAAAGGTTATTTCAGGCGGCAATACGTAAGTGCTATCTAGAACCCTTGCTGTGAGATCACCGGGTGTGCCGTTGTAATTGGCAACTGGAACAAACCGCAGCAGAGTTGTGCTGATGAGAGAGAGGGCGGATAAATCTGAGAGACCGGAGGTGGCAATGGCAGTCCAGTTGCTGCCGTTATCAGTGCTGTATTGCCAGGCGCCTTCTGTTGAGGAATCAGCGGCATTGGCGGTGATAGCAACGCTTTGCAATGTGTCCCCATCTGTATCCGAGAAGGAAGAGCCAAACAGATTGGCAACGGTGTCACCAGCTGGTTCAGTGCTGTCTTCTGAGATGGCGGCGAGGGATGGGCTGCCGCTGGCAACTGGTGCGTCATTGAGCTGGTTGACGGTGACATTGACGGTGGCTATTTCAGTGACATCACCGGAGGTGACGGTGTAGGTGAACGAATCAGAGCCGTTGAAGTGTTCGCTGGGTGTGTAACTCAGCGTGCCAGCATCGGCATCAACGATTTCAACGGAGCCATTGGAGCCTTGCGAGATAGCTGTGATGACAGGAGTGCCATCAAAGGAATCGTTGGTGAAGACGTTGTAGGTGAGAGTGGCGTCCTCATTGAGAGAGAAGGAATCAGCGGAGATGTCATCAGTGCTGTTAACGGTTAGGAATATGACTTGCGTTTCGGTGTTGTTGTCGTCGTCGGTGATAGTAACGGTAAATTGATCAGTCCCGTTGAAATCAGTGCTCGGCAAATAAGACCAGGCGCCCGATGTGGGATGAATAGAAGCTGTACCATGGGCCGGCGCATTGGCTATTTCAATTGAAAAGATGGCAGCATTGGAGAGGCCATCAGCATCATCAGTGGTTGCAAGAGTACCTGCAATAGGGAAGGTGTCTTCTAATCCAGAACCTGAGGTATCGCCTGTAATCGTGGCTGGATCATCAACTGAGTTGATCAACACATTAATACTTTGAGACTCACTAGCAGAGTCTGGTATGTATAAATCAGATAAATCAATAATTTCCATGCTCACAGGGAATTTGCTTGTTGTGTTTTCTATATATCTGGTATTTCCATAGCGTTCACCTATCAAGATATCTAAATCCTCATCTGAATCCAAATCAGCAAAAATTGGTGCGGCTGCATAGCCAACATTTGCAATGCCAAAGGGTCTTGTGCCCATGGAACTAAAGGATGGATTGCTGGATGTACCGTTATTCTGAAAATAAAATATCTCACCATAATACTCACCTATAAATGCATCTTGGTCTCCATCGTTATCAATATCAGCAAAGCCAGGTGCATTGATTAAGCCAACATCTCCAATCCCGAATGGATGGTTGATGCCAGCTGCGAAAGATGGCTCAAGTGGTGTTCCTATATTTTCAAAGAATTTCGTTATTCCTTCGTCGTTCCCAATGAAAAGATCTTGGTCGTTATCATTATCAATATCAACAAATGTTGGAACAGCCCATCGGGTCACGCTTCCAATGCCGAAGGGGTTGGTGACTGCTCCAGTAAATGAAGGAGATGTTGGTTCTCCAATATTTTCAAAGAAGATGGTATTACCGTCGGTTCTGCGTCCAATAAAAACATCTATATCACCATCTAAATCGATGTCAGTTAGTGCTGGAGCAGCAAGGTGTCCGACATCGGTAAGTCCATAAGGGTCTTTAATTGCATCGCCAAAAGAAGGTGATGTTGGTGTGCCCTCATTGAGAAACAGATATGAATGGCCATCCTCATGTCCTATTAACAGATCAAGATCACCATCTGCGTCAATGTCTCCAACTGCTGGAACTGATTTGGAGCCACTATAGCCGCCAAAAAAGTTGTCGTAAGACCTGAAAGGCTCTTCTATTCCGAAGGGATTGCTTACCGCGCTTGCAAAGCTCACGCTTCTATCTTCGGGAGCTAATTGGTATGAATCATAAATAATACTTGCTATTAGAGCCCCCGGAACACCATTATAGTTTTCTTCTGGAATAAATCTTAGAAAATCTGTGCTTTCGAGAAAAAGAGCTGTTCCTTCATTGAGATCAATATTTTGCCAACTTGATCCTCCATTCATGGAGAATTGCCATTTGCCTTCAAGATTTGTAGCATTGTCTTGAGAAATTGCTAGGCTATATGAGCCCGGGAAAAGAGCGGTTATCTGTGAACCGCTCGGATCAAGATCGTCTTCTTCTATGCTCTCAACAAGTGATATATGCCGAGGGCTAGATGTAAGAAATTCATTTGTACCATCTTGATCTATGTAACTTGCGCTGACAGATAGCTCTGTACTTAAATCAGAATTGGTAATGAGATACGTGCTGTTGGTTTCTCCTTGTATTGGATCTCCGTCTCTTCTCCATTGATAGGTAATGTCCCCAAGTCCGTCTGGATCATTTATTGTATGAATTGCTGATAAGGTTGTAGCAATTAAAGGGTCTCCGCTTATTTCAATTGAACCAGTTGGGGTATCGTTGACAGATGAAATAATTGTTGTCAGCAGAACTTGATCTGCTGATACATGATTTGAGTTGTGTGGCGAAGCAATATCAAACCTGTCCCCGCTGCCAGGCAAAGTTTGTGTTGTGTTTTCTATATATCTGGTATTTCCATAGCGTTCACCTATCAAGATATCTAAATCCTCATCTGAATCCAAATCAGCAAAAATTGGTGCGGCTGCATAGCCAACATTTGCAATGCCAAAGGGTCTTGTGCCCATGGAACTAAAGGATGGATTGCTGGATGTACCGTTATTCTGAAAATAAAATATCTCACCATAATACTCACCAATAAATGCATCTTGGTCTCCATCGTTATCAATATCAGCAAAGCCAGGTGCATTGATTAAGCCAACATCTCCAATCCCGAATGGATGGTTGATGCCAGCTGCGAAAGATGGCTCAAGTGGTGTTCCTATATTTTCAAAGAATTTCGTTATTCCTTCGTCGTTCCCAATGAAAAGATCTTGGTCGTTATCATTATCAATATCAACAAATGTTGGAACAGCCCATCGGGTCACGCTTCCAATGCCGAAGGGGTTGGTGACTGCTCCAGTAAATGAAGGAGATGTTGGTTCTCCAATATTTTCAAAGAAGATGGTATTACCGTCGGTTCTGCGTCCAATAAAAACATCTATATCACCATCTAAATCGATGTCAGTTAGTGCTGGAGCAGCAAGGTGTCCGACATCGGTAAGTCCATAAGGGTCTTTAATTGCATCGCCAAAAGAAGGTGATGTTGGTGTGCCCTCATTGAGAAACAGATATGAATGGCCATCCTCATGTCCTATTAACAGATCAAGATCACCATCTGCGTCAATGTCTCCAACTGCTGGAACTGATTTGGAGCCACTATAGCCGCCAAAAAAGTTGTCGTAAGACCTGAAAGGCTCTTCTATTCCGAAGGGGTTACTAATTGCACTACCGAAACTTATTGCCCTTTCATTTTCTGGAATCAGATATGTACTGCTTATGGAATGAGCTTGCAATGATCCCGGTTCACCGTGATAATTGTTTACTGGTAAGAATCTTATTAATGCCGAACCTTCAATGTAAATGCCCGAAGATTCAGACAGCCCACTATTGTCAATACTTGACCAACTGATACCATTATTGCTTGAGAATTGCCATACACCCTGAGTTAATTGATCGCTTGCGTTGGATGTAATTATCACACCCAGTATATCTTCCCCTACGTTATTATCGAAGAATGGTCCAAACAGATTCTCAACAGTTTCTCCTACGGGGTTAGTACTGTCTTCTACAACTCCGGCGAGGGATGTGCTGCCGCTGGCTACTGGTGCGTCATTGAGCTGAGCGGACCAGGCCTGGCGTTGTGCTGCCGCAACAGGCAGCGAGGGCGGCACCACTGCAGCTGTTGCACCATCCGATGCAAGCGTCCAGTGTGAGCTGCCATCCTCTAGGCGACCGAGCGCACTGGCTGTGCTCCAAATTGTGGCTCCGCTGAGCTCTTCTAAAAGGGCGATGAAGTTGTGATCAGCGCCAGCGCGGCAACTCCATAGGGCCAGGTTGCTGAGGCCCCAGCTGGCGAGGCTCTGTGCGTTGGCCAGCAGTGTGCTGCTGTGGATCCGTGTGGTGCCCAGGTGGAGCTGGCCTGGGCTGCCATGACTCACCCAGTGCAGGGTGTCCACCGGCTGGCCCAGCGTTCGGCGCTCGGTCAGAGCGCGGCTCACGGTTACTAGGGGCGGCTCCTGGTCATCGAGCCAGATCACCAGTGCTTCTGCTGCCGTGAGCAGTTCACGGATTTGCGGGCACGCGCTATCCGCAACAATTAGTTCACCAGCTTTGGCTGTGGTGTAACAGCAAGGATCACTTATGTTCACCAGTGAAAAGCTCTTGAACATAAGCTTTTTTATTATCTAACTTGTATTTTACTCAAAATTCGTATTTGTGGTGCAGTAAGCATCATGCTGTTTTGTTTGCCCTGTTGCTCCAGGTCAAAGCACGAAATGTGCGAAGTCGTCATCCATTCAGAGCAGCGACCAGGCTGCTGACCCAGCGCCGCTGTTGATACAGAAGAAGCTGCTGTGGGGAGTTCCGCAGCTCCTCTTTGAGCTGATCGGTGGCACCTGGGGTGGTGGCCAGCTCAATCGCTTTCTGTTGATAAGCCTCTGGCGTTGTGGTGATCAACTGCGGTTGATGTACGGCGTTGCAAAGGCTGGCGCCCATGAGGGCGCAGAAGCGATCACCGGCGAGGGTGAGCGGCGGCCGGCCATCAGCACGATATTTAGGCGCATCAAAGCCGCGGATGGCATCAAGGTGATTCGGAAAAACAACGGCCGAGCGGGCCTGTTGCTACATCTGTTCGGCCAGTCCGCCGGAGCTGAACTGGCAGGCATCAGCGTTGTGGATCAATATGCAGAAGATCGGCTGGCAACGCTGCACACCGCCTAGCTAAGTAATCCTT
>QCUZ01000076.1:0-7297 GCA_003210555.1 Synechococcus sp. AG-683-A03
GTCCCACTAATACCGAAGGCATCAGTTTCAATGAATTCAGAAACCGTACCCCCGGATATCTGATTCGGATTAGTCAGAGGGTCAAAAGTTTCCCTTGCACCCTCAATCTGTATTGGCTCTGAACCTGTCAATGGGTCATGGAATTCAAAGACGGGTTCCGGCAGAACTGGCTCTGAAACGATTTGTGGGTCATCAAATTCAGTGACTAGATCTGGCAGCACTGGTTCTGAAGTTCCCTGATCTGAATCAGCCTGAAGGGCATCCATTTCAACTGGATTAACTAGCGCAGGTTCTGGATTGGTCGTATCTGGAAACGCATTTGAGCCAACCTCGATCACATTTTCGGGTATTTCCACATTCTCGAGACCCGTTTCAGCGAAAGCATAGCTTCCAATGGTTTTCAAGGAATTAGGGAGAATAACTGTATCGATTGACATGCCTTCAAATGCACATTCTTCGATACTTACTACTCCCTCTGGAATAATTAAATTCGATCCTGATCTGCCTACTAATTGCTCTGCTATATCTCTTGTAATTATTCCATCTAAAATTAGTACTGTGTTTTTGTCGAACGCTTCATCTATACAGTAATCGGGAGGATAGTATTGATTTGTCCTAGGTGCATGCGTCGACGACACAACAACGCTTTGCAGTTCTGTATCAGAAAAGGCTCCCGGTTCTAAATCATATAGATTTGGCGAAAGCTTGATGCTGGTAATTGGTGTTTTAGTAAAGGCATATTCATAGATGCGTGTTACGCTTGAAAGGTCGACTTCGGTCAAGTTTGTATTTCTAAATGCGAATTCATTGATATATTTTACAGAATTAGGAAGCTTAATACTTGTTATAGGTAGCCCGTCGAATGCATTTTCTCCAATAGTGACAATACCCTCAGGTATAATAATATCTGATCCATAGATTTCAAACAACAGATTAGCAAAGCCTCCGTACAGCTCACTTGTGGAGATTACGAGTACACCAGTTTCCTTGAAAAATTCTTTTGTTTCATCGAAACTAAGGTTCCAGTCATACTTTACGAAAGCTTGGGGTGATGATTTTGTCATTGCTTTAAAGAGCGAAGAGTGAGAGAGGGTTGAGCCCCCCGATGACTTGAAGATGACTGCGCTTCTGGTGATTTCCTGGTGGAAACCTGGTGGAAACCTGGTGGAGATCTGGTGAATTTCAGGTGAAGGCTGAAAACCATTGCAATCACTGAGCTTTATGTCGCCTCAATCGGACTCAGGGCAACCTTCTCGTTGTGTCTTCGCCGCAGACCTATCCCCCAAAAGGACTAAAGGCTCACACCCAGCTGCCAAGCAACCAGCCTGTCCCTTTCCTCCTCGACCAACAGGGGCACCATCCAGTCAGATTCGACCTCACCAGCTACATCCCTTCCAAGTTGTTCAATGCCGAGTGCCAGCCAGGACTTGTACCCATCAGTGTCATTAGCCCTGAGTGCTATCAGCAGCTCCTGAAGCAGAGCAAGCGTCATCTGTGTGTCGAGTGTCATTCGTTGAGGGCAACTGCTTGAAGCATTCCCTGCTTCAGAAAGCCTCAATCAAGTAAGGCTGCAATGTCCCTAGCTGACACCCTTATTTGAGCGAACTCGTTCTATCTAATTTCTGCTCAATCTTGCTAGGTATTGGATGGCATTTAGGCGTGATTAGGCAGTAATTAAAAAAATAAAAAGCCCCTGTGCTGGCAGGGGCTTTGAGGACTAGGGGCTTCTCAGAAAGCCATATAGTCACTACCAATATTTACAATCCCATCTATTGAATTGCTTGGCAATTGCAATTTGCTGTGCGCGAACAGCATAAGGCAACTTATCTATCATGGCCGTTCGTTTAGGACACTCCTCTGCATCGTGTACTCTCACGTCCCGATTACTTGGTGATGCCGTTAAAGCATTAATTACAGGTAATTGTTGAACATTTTTGCGCTTCGCTGTTGTAGAAGCACCACCAAAGCGAACTTTAAGGTCTGCAGAAACCCGCGTATCGAATGCTTCGTCATAGGAGATGTTCACTCCTGCGGTGACGCCACTTGTCATTTCATAAGCCAAGCGTCCACGCACACCAGAACCATCAACATGTTCTTGATCACGGTGTTGGTAGTAATAACCAGCTGATGCTTTCAAGACTGGAGTGATGAAATACCCAGCATCTAATCCATAGGTGTTCAACGCGCCGCCTTGATAAACGCTATTGAGCTTTTGCTCAACATCACCCACAGGGATTAGTCCATAGCCGTTCAATATCCAGCTGTTTGAAACTGCTTCTGCATTGACGGCCACTTGCTGGAAGAAAGCACTCTTCTCTGTGCCGCTCACATTGATGCCTGTATCGGTTCCGCCTGTATTCATCGGGCGGCTATCATAACCAGCATTCAACCCATACATCCAAGAACGGTCACCATTCAGCCAGCGGTAGCCAAGCCGTGATGAGGTGCTGATCGTGGTACCAGCAACATCGGTATTGATGATGCTGCTGTTGTTTTCGTAATCGGCGAAATTTGCGTTAGCGAGAACATCAATAAACCAGACGCTGTTGTCGCCAACAGAAAGTGGCAAGAATCCGCCAATGCCTGCTTGGTTGGGTGTTCCGGCTCCTTGCAGTGCGCCCTGGAAGCCGATCGTGGGTTTGACGACATCCTTGAGGCTGATGCTCATCACACCAAGGTCATCAGCACTGCCTTCCTGTGCCTTCAAAGGCATTGGGGCAATGGCAACAGCGGAAGCCAGGAGTCCAACGGAGAAGCGGCGAAGCATTGGATTGACGTCAGTCCGCGCATGATGCCGGGCTTTGCTTAGTTGTGCCCGCAGCTATACCGATAGATCCCGATGATTCCGCAGCGCATACAGAGTTAAGACTCCGACTTTTCAACCAAAGCAACGGTCAGGTCATCACCTTGAGTCTGCAGATAGGCGTAGCCCGATCCATCTGAGCGCAGTATTGCGGCGTAGGAGTAGGTCACACCCCGATCATCTTGTTGACGAATCCGACCGATGCAATTCTCATCCTGAATGAATCGGCCCTGATAACCAGCCACCTCACCAGCGCCGTCGTATGAGGAGACCGCGAGACCAACCATCTGCCATTCGGTCCAGCTCTCCCGCTGAATCACGGCATTGGCCTTCCATGATGAAGAAGCAAAGCTGCTACCTCTTTGTTGGCTCAGGAAGCTGCCGTTCATGCTCTCTGGTTCACAGCGACGATCCGGCTGCGCCATCCATTGTTCTCTTACAACGTCGCCAATTCGATTGCTGAGTCCAAATCGAGGCAGCCCCTGCGCAGTTAGCAAAACCTTGCTTTCTTGACCTGCTTGATCTCTAGTCACGGTCAATCCACAGTCGCTTTCTGACTCCCAGCGACCTTGGTATTTCGTTTCGCTGTAGCTGCGACCAACCCGCAAAAAACGGATTCCGTTGACGGACCCATCGGGCAACCACGTTTCTAGCTGAAGGCTGCCCATTGGTTGCTGACCACGCAGACCCTGACTAACGATCAGATATTGACCTGTTACAGGAGCAGCGCAGGAGATGGTTGCCTGGACAGGCCGTGCCTGAACGAATGCATTTGAAAGAGCTGATGCCAGCAATCCAATCGAGAGGCGGCGAAGCATTGGATCAGTCGTCAGTCCGTGCATGATGCCGGGCTTTGCTTAGTTGCGCTCTTCGCAGTAATCGATCTCATGAATTGTCAATAAAAAACCCTGCTCGTGGCGGGGCTGCAATGTCCCTAGCTGACACCCTTATTTTAGCGATCTCGTTTTATCTAATTTCTGCTTAATCGTGCCAGATATTAGAGGCTGATTTAAGGGTTTATGGTGTTGGTTGAAGAAAGAAAAAGCCCCTGCAATTGCAAGGGCTTTGGGTTAGGGCCTGCAACATGAATGTCTCAAATAGTACCACCATACAAATAACTTGGACAAAATCCACTCAATGCATTGCTTCATAGACGCCGGTATCGGCATCACTGAATTTCATCGAAAGAACAATGAAAATTACCATCCCACTCTGAACAGTCATGCAAACGTACATCCCGTTCGCTTGGTGTTGATGTTAATGCATTAATTACAGGTAGCTGTTGAATTTCTTTGCGCTGGTCTATTGTACTTGCACCACCAAAGCGAACTTTTATATCAGCTAAAACTCTGGTGTCGAATGCTTCGTCGTAGGAGATGTTTACTCCTGCTGTTAAGCCACTGCTGATCTCATAAGCCAAGCGTCCACGCACACCAGAACCATCAACTTCTTCTTGATCGCGGTGTTGGTAGTAATAACCAGCTGATGCTTTCAATACTGGAGTGATGAAATATCCAGCATCCAAGCCGTAGGTGTTCAACGCACCAGCTTCGTAAACGCTATTGATCTTCTGCTCGATATCACCTACAGGGATCAGTCCATAGCCGTTCAATGTCCAGCTGTTGGAGACCGCTTCTGCATTGAGTGCGATCTGCTGGAAGAAAGCAGTCCTTTTATTGCTGACGTTCACTCCTGTATCAGCATCACCTGAAGTGAGGGGGCGGCTGTCATAACCGCCATTCAGCCCATACATCCAGGAGCGATCACTATTCAGCCAGCGATAACCAAGCCTTGATGAGGTGCTGATGGTGGTGCCAGCAACTTCTGTATTGATGATGCTGCTGTCATTGCCGTAATCAGCAAAGTTGGCGTTGAGCAGCACATCAGCAAAGAAGACACTGTTCTCTCCAACCGACAAAGGCAGGAAGCCGCCGATGCCTGCTTGGTTTGGTGTTCCTGCTCCTTGTAGTGCGCCCTGAAAACCAAAGGTCGGTTTAACCACATTCTTAAGACTGATGCTCATCACCCCGAGATCATCGGCGCTGCCAACGTCTTGAGCAGCAGCAGACAACACAGCCCCATTGGAGAGTGCGAGTGCAGCAACACCACTCAGCGTTAAGGACAGGCGCAGTGAACGCTGCATCTCAAAGAATCTATAGAGTGCAGGATCCCACTCTTTTACTGCTGATGCCCGCTGCAGTAGGCAGTTTCAGCTTTGCTGCTATTCAGCAGGTAATAAAAAACCCCGCTCGTGACGGCTGCAATGTCCCTAGCTGACACCCTTATTTTAGCGATCTCGTTTTATCTAATTTCTGCTCAATCGTGCCAGGCATTGGAAGCTGATTTGTGAACCTTTGGGAATGACTGATGAAACAAAAAACCCATGTGGTGACAGGAGCTTATCAAGTCAGAGTTGATTTTA
Source organism: Synechococcus sp. AG-683-A03 (assembly GCA_003210555.1). GTDB lineage: Bacteria > Cyanobacteriota > Cyanobacteriia > PCC-6307 > Cyanobiaceae > Synechococcus_C. The sequence goes on from QCUZ01000076.1 coordinate 5,226, forward strand.
CGCCCCAAGGATTAAATCAAGTCCTCAAGCCAGTAGTCGCTACCTGCCTTCATTTGTGCCTATAATCAAGATGTCCTTGAAGCAAAAAGTTGATACAATGGGCTTATCCCTGAGCCCGTTAGTGATAAAGAAACTAAGCAACCTACAACTTAGCGTGATCAAGTGCATGCTAATAGCTGCTGCTGCCTACGCCATTTCGGGCTTATCTGTGCATGGATTAAGAGGGGATTCGTGGGACCTTGCTTTATTTGCTAGGGCATTATTTGGGTTTCCTTTCGCTGTCAACGGGTTGAAAAAACAGGAATGTAGAGCGGCAGATTTCTTTGCCCCAGCTCTTATGTTCAGGAGCTTACTGGCTGTTGCATTTCTTGGAGTGCTTTACTACGCATTGCAGATCATTAGCCCGGGCAATGCATTTGCTCTCGTAAGCATGAGGCCGATCTGGGTAGCTGCTATTTGCCTCTTGCTCGGTCAAAATAAGGTCAAGCTTATGTTCTGGCCTCTTGCCATGGTGGGTGTATTAGGGGTGGCCCTAATGGAAGGGAGTCGACTATCAGATAGCCCTGGATTCATTGCAATTGCAGCTGCTCTTGGCATTCTCGGTGCAGGCTCAACAATTACCATTAACTATTGCCAAAAGCATAGTGAAAGCTGGATGACATTTCACTACACTTCGATCATGTTGATTGTGTCAATGATCTTTCTTTCGATTAGTGGAGATGCAACAATGCTAGGAAATTTAATTAGCTGGAAGACATCAATTCTTCTTGTCCTAATGGGTATAACAGGAAATCTATATACATTATTTAGCATTAAATCAGTCAAGGTTGCAGGAGCTGAAGCGGGCTCTTTAATTGTTCTGCTCACCACGGTTTTTGCTTATATTGCAGGTCATTTGATTTGGCAATCTGCCTATTCTCTAACTGGGTTTATGGGAATCGCTTTTGCATTAGTTCCCTGCGTTGCAGTCATCGGATTTGGTGGTGTTTTGAGACAAACTCCTGCATCCGCCTCAGCGTAAGAAGAATGTTCTCGGTACATCGCAATCTATCCAGTGGCAACTCTCTGATCTAGGTTGCCTACGTATTGATTCAAGGCTACTCCCGTCAAAGTTGAGATGGTATCCGTGTCTGGGCTGGGTTTTGCTTATGGAAGGACACTCCGTTAGCTACCTGAGTTCCAAAATGGCAATAATGCATACCTTAATTGTACGAGCTACTTAGTAAAAATAGCCAACTAATAAATACTTAGCCCCGCTGGTGGTGGGACTGGTGAATCTTCAGTCGGGAGATCGATAGCGACACACACGCCCCCTGCCTTTTCCCTTGCGGGTGTTGTACAGCTCTCAGCCATAAGGCTTCAGGCTTCAGGCTTCACCAGCTTTAAGACTGTATCGATGGAATTAGCTAACTTTCAGCGGCTTACTAACAATGAGCTAGCACAGAATCGGTTTATTAAAATTCATTCTCTGCCGATTGCAGCAGTTTTAGCAATTCATGCAATTCACTATTGGTAACCATCCAGTCTCCATCTTGGTCTTTGGTGACATGGGAAGATTTCAGCATCCAAGCATCCTCCAGTTTTAGTAGCGTGAAGTGCTTGGAAGTGTGTTCGGACATTTGGTTGTCTGAGCTGTTTTATCAAGCTTAGGGATCATCAAAGAAAAATCACTGAACCATCATTCATGGTTATCTTCTCTGCCGCCTCAACCCCGAAAAAAAACTAAAGGCTCACCCCCAGCTGCCAAGCGATCAACCTGTCTCTCTCTGCTTCCACCAGCAGAGGCACCATTCAGTCAGATTCGACCTCTGCGGCTACATCCCTTCCAAGTTTTTGAATCCACAGTGCCAGCCAAGACTTGAAGCCATCAGCGTCATTAGCCCTCAGTGCCATCAGCAGCTCTTGAAGAAGAGCCAGTGTCATTTGAGTTTCGAGGGTCATTGGTTGTAAGCAACTGCTTAAAGCATTCCCCGCTGCAATAAAAACCCGCTCGTGGCGGGGTTAAGTATTAATTAGTGCCAGGCATTGGATGGCATTTAGGTGTAATAAGGCAGTGATTAAAGAAATAAAAA
>QCUZ01000077.1:0-7212 GCA_003210555.1 Synechococcus sp. AG-683-A03
ATAAGGACGCACTAGCTTAAAGATGACAGGAGTCCAATCACAGCAAGAAGCGATGAAAAGCGAGACTCTGACGCAGGAAGAAGCACTGGAACTGGCTACTGCCTTAAAACAAAAGTTAAGCGATGGAGAACTACCAAACTCAGATCTTGAATCCATAAACAGAATGGTTGCTGGATTAGGTGACAACAGAGGAGAGCTGAGATTAACCTTTGCTAAAAGCCTCGGCTCAGTTGGAGAAGAAGCCATTCCAATATTATGTACAGCATTAAAAAACAGCTCTAATGTCATTATTAGAAGAGCCTCAGCTAAAACACTAAATATTATTGGGAATAAGAAAGCACTCCCAAACCTCATCGAAGCATTTGAGACAGATGATGATCCTGTCGTGCAAGGTTCATCCGCTGGGGCAATGGCCACCATAGGGGAACCATCGATTCAGCCTTTACTGAAGATTTTAACTGAAACAAAGTGCACAGCATTTCAAATAGGATTAATTAATCTTGCATTAGGTTTCATAGGTTCTAAGAGCCCTATGGCCTTTCATTCGGCGGTAAGTTCTACAAATCCGGAGATAAGGATAGCTGCACTAAGTGCTTTAGCTGAACAAGCTCAAAAACAAGAGAATGTCGAAGTTCGATTATTAATACTGAATGCGCTAAAAGATCCAGATAGCGAGGTACGTGCAGAAGCCGCAACAATCGTAGGGAAATCAATGGATCAAGAAGAAGCTGCCAATCAACTCCACGAATTATTACGAGATGAAAATGATCAGGTACGCAAAAACACTGCATTGTCACTCATGAAAATGGAATCAGTGATTTCAATTGATTGCATCGAAAAAGCAATTCACAAAGAATCTGACGACCAAGTTAAAGGAGTATTCATCGTTGCCAGGAATCAGCTAATCAACCGACTAGACACAAACTAATTGTCAAAAAGAGTTTGGCGCCGAGACATACTGGAATCCAGAATGTCCTTGATCAAGGGATCCGTAGACTCAGTTTTGATCAAACTCGCAAAACATTGATCTACATCAGAAGAGTTCACTTCAGCAAGAGACATCACCGCTGATTGAACATGAGCTATGTTTGCACTATTACATGCTTTAATTAAAATTGGGACAACACGTTCCTTCTCATACTCTTGTTTTGCAAAATGCCCAAGAGTCATCAATGCAGATTGAGACACAACAGGATTAGCGTCATCTAGGGCACTCTCTAATACAGTGATGGCTTCATTGGGGAAAGCCACTTCTGGAAAATTTACAGCAACTTGAACAAAAGCCTTAATGCAGCAGGCTTTAACCGTACAATTGCTGGTTGTTTTATAAAGATCTAGCAGGGGATGTACAACACGATGACCAAACACACCTAAACCTTTAACGGCGGTTCGATAGGTCGCAGGATCTGGATCATTTAATAGATCGAGAAGGCGAGGCAATGCCTCATCAAAATAATTCTCTGACATTACTACACATGCGTCCATTCTTATATTGGGATTCGGATGTGATAAGTCTAAAAACAGATCATCAAGTGATAGTATTGAAGACACAACATAAGAGGAAGATTTCAAAAGTTTAGCAGGAGACCTATAACGCTAGTGCGGTGCGCGCTCTAGCCTGAACAAAAAGATCCTCATCATTATCCGAAATTTTTAAAAACCAATTACTTTTGGATGCCAGATCTATGTCTACATAATTATCTATAGCTTGTATTAATGCATAGCGCATATCCCAAGACATTGAATCTCGAGAAGACAAAATCTCTTCCATATACTCACAAAGAACCTTCGGATTCTGCTTAGCAAGTGCCAATACAGCTGTAGATCTACTCTTCTGAAATTGTGGCCTCATGTTGAAAATTGACGAAAGAAGAACTTCAATAATCCAAGGCTCAGCCTCCGTAGGCCAATCTGGAATCATACCAAAAAGAGAAACAAAGCAATAATGAGCGCCATAATCATTATGCGCTTCCCGAATCCATGAGTCCTTCAACAGCGGGAAGATCTCAGAAGCAGGACATCTACATAGACAATCGAGCGCTAAGTAACATCGACTAAAGTCAGTATTATACAAATCTCTAATCAGATGATCACCGGAGGGAATCTCATCATATTGATGAACACAATTGATCAAAGACAATTCGCAGGAAAGAAGTGAATCCAGAGAGGCAAGCAAACAGGAATCAACACGATCAACTAATTTATCACCATACAGCTTACGAACAGCACGCAGTTTAAAAACAGGCGAAACAGGAGCAGAAAAAATTTCAGCAGTTTGATCGATAGCATTAGCATCGATTAGGTCTTGGATTGCAAAATGCCTGTCCATTTGATTAGGCAAAAATAAATTCAGAGAAATATCAGAAACTCTTTCGCAATCACTAGTCAACTTCGCAATAGCAGCAATTGCCGCCCCTTTGATTCCAGGCACAGAATTAACCTGAAAAGAATGAATAATATCAATTGCTTGAGGAACTTCTAAGGTAGCCAAACACTGAATAATTACTCTCTGATTGGCTACATCAGCTTGAAGGATATCGACCATTTTCTCAATAAATACTTGTTCTTGACAATTCAATATTTGCAATGACCAAACTGTATTTTCTACCAAATAGACATCGTCGGACCATAAGCACTTGCCAATTACAGCAATTGAATCAACACACCCCAGACGCGCCAAAACCTCAACAATTTTGCGTTTAGTAATTTTAATTGATTGGCAAGAAGACAAACGATTTTGCAGAAATTCAACCAATGCTTGTTCAGTTTCTAAGCACGGGCAATTGATTAAGTGTGCTGCTGCCATATAAAAATCACTATCCGATTCTTGTTCGCTGACAGATTTCGTCAGCAAATATCGTGCATGCTCACAGGTCAAGCCTGGATGGATGTTGTCAAATCTTGCGGACGTATGCAAAACAAGAACATGGACAATGAAATGATACTAGCACTTCTTCATAAAACTTTTACCAATTCTCTGTCATCGAAAAGGTATATTCAGAAGCCTTGCAGAAATGATGATAAGGCCATAATGTTAGGCCAGTCAAGATTGAATCGATGGGACCCTTTTCAAGCAACTCATTTTTTGTCAAGACAATTGCCTATAACGGATCCAGACCAACAACATCCACAAGCATTCAAGTCCCTTTTAACTTACTGAGTCAAAGCATTCAAGCAATGCGTAAGGCTGGTATTTCAGTGACCTCTATTAGCAATTCCACTTCCAGAGAAGGAAGCAATCAAACTGGAAGTAAAAAAGCAAATCCCTCAGATCCAAAACAATCAAAGCGTGAAATGGAAAGAGTTAGCACCAAAGAAACTGTGTTGAAATCAGAATCCAGAAGAGAGAGAAAAGCAACCACACGCAGATCCAGAAAAAAGAGCTGACGTGTACCAATAAACACTAACCTCTGTATTCAAATACAGCATCTTCTGGACGACCTGACTTGAGAGCATCCCAATTGATACTCTCAAGAAATGCATCTGGATTCGTGCATTCCACAACATCAACCCCCCAACAGCCTTCTTGCAAGGGAGCAGAACTTGTCATTGCTGCGGAATCTTTTCGTCCTCCTAAAGCAATCCATGAATGATCAACTGAATGCCCTTGATCAAGTCTAAAAATCTTCCAAGATTTAACGAGTTCACTTGCCATATCTTCTGGAGACAGATCAGATTCAATCCTTACTAGCCAATGCGAATGATTCAAAGCAACCGCAGATTTAAGGACTGATGAGCTACCGACTAGACCAGAAGCCAAAACTTCCCCAGAGAAAGGCGGCGTAGATTCGGAATTGATTTGTAGATTATGCGATAAAACGAAAGTGGTCATGGTTTCGACTATTGTCAGGGGAGATTGGATAGAGTTAAAGCTGGGGATTATGGAGACGGATGGCCTTTCTCGGAAGTTGAATCAAACAGACATCCCCGAAGATAGTGGTTCTGCTGAAATACAGCTAAGCGATCAGGAAGCCCTTGATCTAGCCACGCATCTCAAAGAGAAACTTACGGCAGGTTTGCCGATTGATTCTGATCCTGAATCAATTAATACCATGATAGCTGGACTCGGTGACCCTCGAGGGTTGTTACGTCGCAGTTTCTCTGAAAGCCTTGGATCAGTTGGCAAAGCTGCTGTACCGGCCTTATGTCAGGCAATGAAACATAGTAGTCAAGTCACAGTAAGAAGGGCAGCGGCCAAAACTCTTATTCTGATTGCAGATCCTGCCAGTCTGCCTGACTTACTATCAGCTTTTCTTTCAGACGAAGACTCAGTTGTTCAAGGTTCAACCATGGGTGCCATGGCTGCGATGGGTGAGAAATCAATCACAGTGATTATGAGTGTTGTTGGGAATCCAGACAGCACGGAAATGCAGATTGGCCTCGCAAATTGGGCACTTACTTTAATAGGAGATCGAGCACCAAGCGAACTGCGCAAGGCTGCCAATTCAGAGAATTTGAATGTTCGAAAAGCGTCAATACTTGCCTTAAGCAGCCAAATTCAAACGTTAGAGATAGAAGAAGATAGGAAAATATTGATCAATGCTTTATCTGACTCTTGTGCTGAAATTCGCGCGGAAGCAGCAACATTCCTAGGCCAAATTGGCGATACCACTCGAGATGCCCCACTTCTAATACCTCTACTTTCCGATCCTGATGCCTGGGTAAGAAAGAATAGTGCACTGTCATTGATGAAGCTTCGCGCGACAAGTTCGATCAAAGCACTTCAGGACAGGATTGACAAAGAAGAGGATAAGATTGTCTTGAATGTTTTAGAGCTAGCCATTAATCAAATCAATAAAACGACTAACAATTAAATTTGGCAAAAAAAAGGAGAGCTTATGCTCTCCTTGCGTCAATGAAAATGCTTCTCAGGAGAGAGCGTTGATCAGGTAGTCCAAATAGCTCTTGAACTCGTTAAGAGCCTGAGGGCTCATATCGCGAGGTGCACAAGCACGATCGCGGGTATAAGTCAGAGCCTCAACATAAGGTCCTGTTGGAAGGGAAAGGCTACGGTAAACCTCACGCGCACCTGCAATACCCCACTCGTCCAAAGGACCAGTGCCACCAACAACCAAGCAATAGTTGATCAGGCGCAGATAGTGACCGAGATCCCTGTAGCACTTGTCAACCTTTACTTGGCTATCGCCAGCTTCACCGGGCTGCTTCAAGTAGGAGTACTTGTTAAAGCAGGCATCACCAGCTTCACGCGTCACAGCGTCAAGGCCAGCAGCCAACTTTTCAGCAGCTTCAAGACGAGCGGCAGCTCGCTGAATATTGCCCTGGACGGCTTCAAGATCGTTTTGAGAAGGGAAGCGACCGGCTGCGTCAGCAGCAGTCACGACGGTTGTCACGACGGACTTCATTGAGGATTCCTAGAGATGAATAGTGTCTGAGAACGGAGAAAGTAGGCCTTTATTCCAGATCAGGAAATGGCGCCAACGACGCGATCGAAATAAGCACCTGCTTCTGCGACCAGAGCGGCACAGTCACCCTGAGTGGTTTCCATTTTACGGAAACGCTTTCCACCTGAAGCAGGAGAGTTGGTTTCGCCGATGAGAGCAGTTGCAGAGGCCTTCATGATGGCCACGGCACGACCTGCAGACTGGGTAGGAACGCCCAATGCAATGTAGGTTTCCTTCAGACCATTCAGGCAACGATCATCGAGAACGGATGCATCACCTGCCAAAAGGGCATAGCTGATGTAGCGGAGAACGATCTCACCATCGCGCAGGCAAGCTGCCATACGACGGTTGGGATAGCAATTGCCACCTGCCTGGATCAGACCTGTGTTTTCACAAATCATGCCCGTAACAGCATCAGAAACGATGCAGGAGGCGTTTGAGGTGATGGCGTTGACGGCATCGAGACGCTTATTGCCGTCACGAACGTAGGAGCGGAGACCGGCGAGGTCACTACCACCAACGGGAGCTGTTTTAGCGTCGGCACTGACGACCGAACGTGAGAATGCGTCGAGCATGTGGGCCAGACAAATTTGGAGGGAAGAGGCTTCTCGAATCCCGCGAAGGCTAAGCCTGAAGACTCCGCTCTAGAGAGGAATCCGTTGTCAGAACTAGCCTTTTCAGGTGAAGCACTCATCAAACCTAAGCCTAAATACCCGATGAGTGACCCAGTATCGGCTGATCACGCAAGAGTTCGTCACCTTGATGGCAAGTGATCGACGAAACAGGAGTACCAAAGCCCTTTAGAGCCGATCGTGGCCATCTGTTTAGAGGCACTCACGCCCTCAGCAAGACTGGGCAACAAACACTTGATACAACAATTGTCGCTTGATTCCAGGAGGTATGGTTACGAGGAGTGTTTGCTGCAAATCACAGGTCGACATGACGGAACAAACAAGTCAGGCACCTTCACTTGAAGAGCTGATCGAAACAATTACAGAATTGACTGCTTATAGAGAACGACTGTTTGATGATGTTGTGGGCCTGGGTAAAAAGCTTCGTTTATCCCAAAAGAAAATTGATGCAACAATCAAAGAGCATCCTGAACTCACTCGGATTGATGAAATTCTCACCCAACTAAAACTTCAACGAGATACGCAAGAGAGTCAAACATGACTTTGATGGACAATCCTCCGGTCACAATGGAGGACTTTTTCGAAGCCAGCCGCGGACTATGGCTTAACAGACGAGTTGTTCATCATCTTGATAGCCAAGACGATGAAGCGGCCGACTCGAACTTAGTGATTGAACCCTTCAATGCATCTGACGACGCAGTAGAAAAAGTTTGCAAGGTCTTTGGCATAGAAGCCAAAGAAGCCAATGGTGGAGCAAGGTTTTGGTGGGAGAGCAACCTTCTGGCCGAAAAACGCAATGACGACTACGCCGCGATTGTTATCGATGTACCAAAGCCGAAACATCCCGAGCAAGGATATCTTTTAAGAGATATTGGTTACGTAGAGAAAAAACCCGCTCTTAGCACGTACGAATTCACTCCTGATGGAGTACTCACAATCAAAACCAGATATGACACAAATTTTGGAATCGAACGCTGCTGGTTTGTCAACGATCAAATCAGAATGCGGGTGAGTTCAGTTCAGTTTTTAAATGGTGCCGCAATGACCACCTACTGCACGGAATTTCGATGCCCAAGCAAAGCTGATATTGAGAAAATTGCCAATCAAGCCAAAACGTTCGCTCAAACCAATCCTTTATAAGGACATTTAGACAATGTTTGATTCATTCCTCCATGAGC
>QCUZ01000078.1:0-7134 GCA_003210555.1 Synechococcus sp. AG-683-A03
GACAGTTTCAATCCGAACGAGGACGAGAAGGGCCACTACGCGCGGCTCAAAGGCAGCTGGCGCACAACCACCATCGATCGCGAGTTCGAACCTATGGACCAGGTCAGGGCACAGAAGAAAAGCCGTGTGATCGCCCTTGAGGGACCCACAGGGACCGGGAAGACGAAGGCCTCAGTTGGTGCCATCGCCCTGATGGAGCAGGCCCTTGGGCGCAAGGTCATCGTGATGGGCCTATATCACCGCGCGTCGCTGGTTCATAAAGGCTCTAGTGAGTTCGGTGTCAGGGATCTCAGCTCGCCCATCGGCACGTTTGAACGTGAACGGGGCGCACTAAGGGACGGTCTGTTCTGTTGCTGTGAATCCATCAAGAAGGACAGCGGCGAATGGGACCTCTTGAAGTGGAGTCATGAGCTGGAGGAGAACCTCAGGCCAGCCGTGCTGTTCCTTGATGAGCTCACCCAGGCGGCTTTCCACCTGTTGCTGGCCGGCACCGACGCCATGACGAAGGTGAGACGCGAGGCCATCAAGGCCATTGAACGGTTGATCCGCAACCCAGAGGTCACCGTCATCGCTGCTGAGGCTGGTATCGGCGACATCGAGCTGGAATGGCTGCAGGCGCTGTCTGGCGTGCAACCCCACGTCATCAACACGACCTTCCGCCGGCGGTCCGAGCTCTTCTGTGGCGACGCCACTGCCGACAACATCGACAAGCTCCAACAGCTGTGCGGACAGACCATCGATCGAGGGCAACAGGTCTGGCTCTCGATGGGAGAGGCCGAATCACTGAAGAAATTCAGTGCTCCTTTCCCTCGCAGCTTCCTGATCCATGGCGAGAACTCCAAGACACTGGAAGTCGCTGAGTTGATGTCCAACACCAATTCCGTCGCAGATCAGTTCTCCCTGGTCGGATACAGCCCGTCCGTGGTGTCTGGCATCTCATACGAGGCCTCAACCGTTGGCATCGCTGCATGTGTGCAGCAGTTCGCGATGGGCCCTCAGGACGCCATGCAGGCCGTCGCCAGGGCACGCAGCGCAGAGCGGCGCATCATGCTGTCGCCTGTCAGGACACCGAAGGCGACCACTGGAACTGGGCGGACATCACCAGAAGAGGTCAGTCGTGCCAGGTTCGCTGCGATCGATCCGACGATGCAGGAGCTGTACCGGGAGCACCTATCGAGCGTTGACCCGGCGACCGTGCGCTATTCAGTCGCTCTTGAAGCTCGAGTCAATTACGAGGCCATCCATAACGATCACGTCCTCGCCTCTCGCTTGAAGGACCAGGGCTACACGCTCCGGTCGTTCGATGAGCTGGTCAGCGATAACGCCGTTGTCATTCCGAAGGCTCAGCGGGATAAACAGACAAGACAGGCTGAACTGAGCCGTCGGACACAGCTGATCCATGAGGTCATGACTGGTCAGAAGACAATTGACCAGGCCAGCTCAGAGGCCAACAGGGAAACCAAGGAAGGCACCTGGGTCGACCTGGGAGCAGTAGACCCCAGCAATGCCTATGAGTGGCTACTGCGCGTCAGGGTGCATGACCTGGTCGCTGCAGGGTCATTCACTGTCGATAGCGCTGAGTTCCGCGCGATGGCAGCAGAGGTGCAGAGCCTCGACAAGCACCAGGCACGGCAGCTGCGAGACGTCCTCGGTGGCCGCGTCACCATCCCTGGACCAGACGACGACGTCCCCGCAACGTTCGCCAAAGCGTTGCTCAAGGTGGCGGGGTTCACCACCCAGAGGCAGAGGTTCCGGGTTGATGGCGTCCGTACCTACCGCTTTGAGGTGGTCGCGTTGGAGCTGTCCCCGTTCTTGTAGTGGGGTAGATAGATCCACACACCCCACTACAAGAATGGGGCAACATCCAGCATCTTTCCAGTCCATATCCTCGCCACACTCAGCTCAAAGCAAAGAGGACTGTTAATAGCTCAAACACAGCGCGTTAAGGGACCTGCTGAAGCTCACGCTTGTTTTCATTGTCGTCCCTCACTTCTGTCACCTGCAGGATCAAGTTCGTATCCCAGCTCTGATGCACGGAAGCGAGCAATCTCTTGGAGACCAGCCACAACCTCTGGGGGGAAGACAGGCCGCGGAAACTTGCCAGGCTCCTTCATCACCCCTCCTCGTCCTGTCACGAGTTGATTGAACCAAGTCTTGCCAGCAAACAAGAAGGCAAAGCCGCGCTCGTAACCCATCGCTCGCAGGGCATGCAACTCCCCAAGCGCAGTCCCCCAGGAATCCGTCGGACACCCATTGGGACCAAGCCGGTTGTAGTGAAGCTGAATCGAGTCTCCACTCATGACCCACGAAATCCCGAGCTGCTGAAGCCAAGAATTGAACTGCATCCGTTTGGGAATCTCTTGAAGCCCATGCTGAAGAAATTGGGACACGATCTCGACTGTGTCCTGCGCCTTCAGCACAGGGTCCTGAGGACGTAACTCGCTGAGCCTGTAGTTCAACTCAGAAATCTCACGCTCGAGCTCTGGAACTTGCTCACGAGCCTGAGCAATGGCACCAGTCAGAACAGAGACCTGAATCTCATTGGGCTGCTCCTTCGTCAGCTCTTCAGCAAGACGATGTTCACCGCGCTGAATCCTTCCACTGAGCTCCTGAAGCTGATCGTTTGCGGTACGGATCTGCCTGCTCAAATCCTCCACTTCCGGCCCCGTCTGAATCGGGAAAAGGTTCTGCCAGTCAGCCAACGACAAGGTCGCCATCAGCATCGCCTCCGCCTCATCCAAAGGAAGATTGATGGTCGGCGTCTTCCGCCAAGCACCAAGCTGCTCACGACATCGCGTCGCACCCTGCTTTGCGACCGCACCAGCACTGTCAGAACAGGTGACATAACCGGGATGCCCGGGTCTGGCGTATCGACCGGCCGCCCTGTAAGTCAACAGAGACCCACAACCCCCACAACGGACCAAACCACTGAACAAGAAATGAACTTTCCGCGCCTTGGTCGTTGAACGCTTCCGATCACGCGTTGCCTTCGCCCTTTGCGCTCTTGTGAAGATCTCCCGGTCAACAACAGAGGGGTAATAACCCGGAATGTCATGACTGTTTCTTCGCTGCAACAAGCCGGTGACGGCGGGATCCCTTAACCGTTGACTCACCTGACCACGGTTCCAACGACCGTCCTTAGAGGCTGGAGGAGCTGCATAGCCCTCCGCATTCAGCTCGTCGGCAATCTGCGTCTGGCCCATCCCCGCCAGGCACATCTTGAACATGGTCTCGATCGACTTGGCATGACCGTTCAAGCGAAATGGGCTCTCAGGCAACGACTCATCCCGGTCAATCCAGTAAGGGTTGCGATGCCGTGGTCTCTCACCACGGTCCTGAGCGTCGTAGATCTTGCGCCACCCACCACGAGACCATTTCGACTTCTCGTCGCTCTCGGCATGAGCCTGGGCGAAGAGAAAAGACAACATGGCGAGGTCTTGGGCCCCAGTCGTCTCCCTGAACAAAGGAGAGCCAGCCTGATAGTTGCAGACCGCAAACCCAAGCCCCTGCCCCCAGACATCCCGGATCAGAGACTCCAGTGCATCCAGAGGCTCTTGCCTGGAGAAGCGCCTGTGATCCTCTACGACCAGCACGGATCCCTTCGGGATCCAACCAGAGCGAGCTGCCGCTAGAAACCGCCCCAGCGCCCCTTGGATGCGGTTCCGGCCGGTGTAAGCGCTGACGCCTGGATCGAGAAATTCCTCAGCAAGACGAAAATCGGGATGCCTGCGCATCCAATCCTTCAGAGCGTGCTCCTGGCGCTTCAGACCTGACTTTTCGCCTTGTGCCTGGCCACCACTGGAAACGCGGCGATAGGAATAAGCCAGCGCCATGGAGAGGCTCGTCCGACACAGACAAGCTAGTCACCTATGCCGCAGAGCACAGCATCACCTCGGCGATCCAAGCGCCATAAGGAGACAACATTTCGGCAGGCAGTGGCCAGGTTTGATCAGCAGTGAACATCCATGGTTTCTGTTCAGGATCCCAGCGACCATGCTTCTCCCACCAGGCCAACAAGGCGCGGCTCAATTCAGGGGGCCATGCACTGAGATCTCGCAGTGAGTCCTGATCGCTCGCCTTGTTGGCACTTGATGCCATTCAACTAGCTAACCGCGCTTTGTTTCTTAAAAAATATTTTGGAGGATCCTGGCCTTGATCTCATTGGGATCTAACGCATCCGCAGGTTGCCGATAGCCAATAAAGTCCCAAATAGGAACACCTATCATCCGCGACAGATTACCAGCATCCCAACGGATATCCCTTTGATTTCCATGGTCAATAAGGTTGATACGTTTACCGTTGCGGAGCACCAAATTGAGTTCGTAGCTCCAAAACATTGGCTGACGATGTTCTCGAACTTCCTCATCCATCAGCTGAATGCTGTGAACCTCAGAAAAGGCACGGAACGGCAGACCAGATCTAAACGGACTTCTGCTGTCTTTCCATCAATCACGATGGAGCGGTTAAGCAGAAACAATGTGACGCAGCACCCCACCAAAATCTGCACCAACACCAGAATCACCCACCAATGATCATGACGATTGATATTGAGCTCATTGCGCAGAAGGCTGGCAATTAAGACATTCCCGAAAGCCAGCAACGACCCCAAGTAGACCAACGATGGTATTAGCGATAGGCCGTCGATTGGAAGCTCAGCACTCGTGGGGCAATCTCAGATAGGCGATGCAAGGTGTAGGGATACACCCCTGAAGACATCGGCGCCCAGCCCGTTCGCATCGCCACGGGGTCATCGAAATAGCGTGGATCAAGCACTGGATAGCGCTTGCGGAAAAGCGGGAAATCGAAACGACTCGGTGATCGGAACATTCGAAACATTGCATCTGCCAGCCTTCTGTGATCGGCGCCCAGAATCCCGTGGTTTACGCCTTCACTCAGCGCTCCTCAGGTCATGAACCCAACCAAAGGCTTTGGCCAATGGCAAGCAACAAGCACCCGCTGACACGATGTCGAACTTGCCCGCTCGAAGCTGAATGAAAATTCAAGGCGCCATCGACGTCATCTGTCGCCAATAACAGGTATGGTCCGCGCAACTCATCGGCTGCATTGTGCGACGCCCACTTGTTGTTGTACTGACTCTCTCAGTTGCGCTTGCAGCATGCGGGCAGAGCAAGAAATCTGGCCCCACCCTTTTATCCATCAACACCGCAACGATCTCCCAGGGCAGCTTCAAGCCAGGCATTCAAGCCGTAAGCCCGCTTGAATCCACCACCAACGTGACGCTCAGCCCTGAAACAGATGGTCGGGTGATCAAAAAACTTGTCAGGGAAGGGGATCAAGTTAAGGCCGGTCAGGTGATTCTTGTGCTCGACAACACGCAACTGAGCGCTCAGCTCGATGCGTCTAAAGCACAAGCGCGCTTCGACAGGGTTAATGCTGAGCGATACCAATACCTTTTCGAACAAGGCGCTGCATCGGCTAAACGTCGTGATTCCTATGCCACCAAGGCCATTGAATCAAGAGATCAGGCCATCGCCGATAAGGCCAACCTTAATTATAAATTTGTTCGCTCCCCCATTAATGGTGTGATCGGTGACTTGGACACCGTAAAAATTGGCGATTACGTCAAAACGGGAGACATCATCACAGGGATTGTGGACAACTCAACCCTCTGGACCTTGATGGAAATCCCCGCATCGCAGGCCTCCCAAGTCAAAGTGGGACAACTGGTGCGACTCGCGTCTCAATCCGCACCGCAGGTCACTGGTGAAGGGAAAATCACATTTGTATCGCCCTATTACGCCATTCCCAAAGCTGGCAACCCACCCAACACGCTGATGGTGAAGGCGGAGTTTCCCAACCTCACCGGGCAATTAAAAACAGGCCAATACGTTACCTCCCAAATCATTACCGGATCGCGCGAGCAACTTGCCGTACCCGTTGAGGCCGTGATGATGCAAGCCCAACAGCCTTTCGTTTATGAAGTCATACCCATCAGCAAAGCTCTACCGAACATCAAACGCTCACCCAATACAACAGCCAAAGCGCTGAAAACACTGGAAAAACTTCCAGGCAATACACCCATCGTGATTCAAACAAAAGTGCAGCTCGGAGATCTGCAGAACAACCTTTATCCCGTGATCTCTGGACTCAAAGCTGGGGACAAAGTGGCTGTTAGCAACACAAGTCGCCTTCGCAGTGGCATGCCTGTGAAGGTTTCAGCAGGAGCCAACTGAACCGATGGCCTTCTCTGACAATTTCATTAAGCGACCGGTCCTGACCACGGTCTGCAGCATTTTGATTCTGCTTGTCGGGCTGATCTCGATCCCAATGCTGCCGATTGCCTACCTGCCAAATATTGCCAATCCTCTGATCCAGGTCAGCGCAACCTATGGAGGCGCCAACGCGGAGGTGACAGAGCAAGCTGTCACAAATCCGTTGGAGCAACAGATCAATGGCGTTCCAGGGGTGAGCTACATCTCTTCGAACACCGACATGACAGGCGTCAGCACCGTCAATGTTTATTTCGACCAGACAACAGACATTGATATTGATCAGGTGAATGTCCAGAACCGTGTGACTCTGGCGAATACCCAGCTCCCAGAACAGGTAAGCGAAACAGGTGTATCCGTTAAGCAAAGCAATCCTTCAATCCTGCTTGCCTATGAGATTAGTTCCAGTGAAGGACAATTCGATGCTTCTTATTTAAACGGACTCATTTACGAAGAGCTCTATTACCCACTATCGCGAGTGGAAGGCGTTGCCACCGTTACTATTATCGGAGGAGCCAATCCAGCCTTTTGGTTGTTTGTTGATCCCAACAAACTTGCAGCCAACAAACTCACTTCAGAAGACGTAATCAATGCAGTGCAGTCGCAAAACAGTGTTGCTGTTGGAGGCCTTGTTGGAGGGCCTCCCGCCTCAGGCGATCAGGCTTACACCTATCCAATTGTGGTGGAAAACAACGGCAACCTGATTTCGATCGATGACTTCAACAACCTCATCCTCAACCGCTCGCCTTCCGGCAATCTTCTCAAACTGAAGGATGTCGGCGAAGTCCGATATGGCACCAACACTTTCACAGTACAAGGCGTTGATAAAAACGGAAGAGAAGCTCTCACTGTTGCTATTTATCAAACCCCTTCGAGCAACGCTCTCGATGTTTCTGAAGCAGTG
>QCUZ01000079.1:0-7016 GCA_003210555.1 Synechococcus sp. AG-683-A03
ATGTCGTAGGCAACTCGTCCAAGCACACCAGAACCATCAGCAGATCCAAGGTCACCATCCTGGTAGTAGTAACCAACGGAAGCATTCACGACTGGAGTGATGAAATAACCAACATCCAGTCCATAGGTGTTGAGTGCACCTCCTTGGTAAAAGAAGTTGAGATCTTGCTCGGTATCACCAATCGGAATTAAGGCATAAGCGTTGAGGTTCCAATCATTGGAAACCGCTTCCGCATTGACAGCCACCTGCTGGAAGAATGCACTCTTCTCCGTGCCGCTCACATTAATGCCGGTATCGGTTCCACCTGTATTCATCGGGCGGCTGTCATAACCAGCATTCAGCCCATACATCCAAGAGCGGTCACCATTCAGCCAGCGGTAACCAAGCCTTGATGAGGTTGAGATGGTGGCGCCAGCAACAGTGGTGTTGATGATGCTGCTGTTGTTCTCGTAATCAGCGAAATTAGCGTTAGCGAGGACATCAACGAACCAAACGCTGTTGTCGCCAACAGAGAGAGGCAAGAACCCACCAATACCTGCTTGGTTAGGTGTTCCAGCTCCTTGCAGTGCACCTTGAAAACCAAAGGTGGGTTTAACGACATCCTTCAGGCTGATGCTCATCACCCCCAGGTCATCAGCACTGCCGTCCTCTTGAGCAATGGCGGGAAGAGAAGCAATCGAGATGGCAGAAGCCAAAAGCCCCAGTGAGAGACGACGCAGCATGGGGGCTTTGTGAGAGGAACTAAGGGTGCACTGCTTGTGCTGCTTATGCCAGCCGCAGTAGGCAGTTTCAGCTTTGCTGATTGTCAGTAAGCAATAAAAAAGCCGCCTTGGGTGGGCGGCTCAGATGTCAGTGCTGGACTGACTTGTTTTGCAGTCGGGGTGACAGGATTCGAACCTGCGACATCCTGCTCCCAAAGCAGGCGCGCTACCAAACTGCGCTACACCCCGTAGCTCTTCTACTTTAAAGGAATGGGTTCTCTTGATCCTGTAGATGCGTGTCTAAGCTGACAAAAAGCTTTTCCGGGCATGTCAAATTCCTGGACTCCTGGCGCAGTTGATGCGTTAAGGCAGCAACACAATCTCCCTTTCGTTCGAACGGATGCCCAGGGTCAGGTGGTTGAGTTCAATGACCGCTTTCGCCTGATTTATGGCTGGGACGAACGCTTAGTGGGGCAAACCATTGGGATGATCCTGCCCTCATCGTTCCGCGAGCTCCATCACGCAGGCTTCTCTCGTTTCAAGCTCACAGAGACCTCAAAGCTTGTGAATCACCCTCTCGAGTTGGCGACGGTTTGTAGTGACGGAGCTGAGATTCGAAGTGAACATTTCATCGTTGCTGAACGCAGCGATGCTGGTGGATGGAGCTTTGCGGCAACGCTGAGGCCCCTGGAGGGCCCCCATGCTTGCTGAAGACAGCTTTTCAGGGTCGGCAGAGTCCAGATCTCTGATACAGCAGATGAGTCAGTCGCTCGGATTGCTACGAGTTGCATTTGACTCGACTGGTGAGGCGATGCTGATTGTTGACGAATCTTCTGCTGTGCGCTGGGCAAACCAGCAAGCCGCAGATCTTTGGGGAGGCGGAATCACATTGCAGATGGTTGGAAGACCATTGTCAGCTTTGCTGCAGTTTTATCATCTTGATCGGAGCCCCTTGGGTGATGATGAGCCCAGTCACCCTTTGCAAAAAGCCCTATCTGGTGAGGGCCGTAATTCCTATCTAATACAAGCACTCTCTACTCCTGCTAATGATCTTGAAAAGTCAGGACTGATTAGGCGATCGGTGAGTTGGCGTCTGATTATTCAAATGAATCAGAGCTTTATTTTGCTGATATTTCGCGATCTCGATCCATTGGAGAAAGCCTTGGCGAGGCAACGACAATTTATCGATAATCTGGCTCACGAATTAAGAACTCCAATTGCAATTATTACTGGAAATCTGCATCGCCTTAAGCGCAAAGAACAGTTTTCTGACAATATTCGCCAATCCCTCTCTGATGCCACTGCGGAAACTCATAGGATGGCAACTCTTGTTGATAATCTTTTATTGCTTTCTGAATTAGATACTGATTATCGCCGTTGGAAGTTGCAAATTGATGATTTACGGGCTTTTGTTGATCATTGGGCTGCCAAGCTTAGCGTTGATTTAAGAGACTGTCTTCAGGTTAATGTTGACAATGAAGCTGTTGACTATCAAGTTCAGGTTGATCGGGATGCTTTCCATCTAATTCTTGATAACCTTCTTGATAATAGTTGTCGATTTTCCTCTTCTAAGCCATCAATTCAGATCCTACTGATCCAATCAAAATCCTTCATTGAGCTGCAATTCATTGACGATGGTCCTGGTCTCCAAAATGAAGAGCAATGTGCTGCAGTGTTTGACAGATTTACCCGTATTGAGGATCATCGAAATGCCGAGATGACTGATGGAGGAGGACTAGGGCTTCCTTTGGTGAAAAGCCTGATGGAAGGAATGGGAGGTTCAGCTAGTTGCTCGTCTCCTCAATCACCTGCCAACTCAGGCTGTCATGGTCTTGTCGTTACATTGCGATTTCCACGCCCAAGGTTATCTGCCGGGGTGACAAATTCTGCTTAGAGATAACGCTCTAGTAATTCAGGTAGCAGTTCGAATAAGTCTGGTTTGAGAATAAAATCGCTAGCGCCGAGAGCCTTCGCTTTGATGCGTTTGTGGTCTTCATTAAATGCAGTAACGACCAAAACTGGAACAGTATTGGAACGCTCGCTCAGCCGTTGTAGGCATGTCATTCCGTCCATCTTTGGCATCATTAAATCCAGCAAAATTAAATCTATTTTGCGTTGATCTAGTAGCTCCAACAAAGCTTCCCCATCTGAGCAAACAAAAGGCTCTACCCCTTCGTCAATTAATTCGTCTCGTATTAGTTCTCGTAATCGTGGATCATCGTCAACTATCGCGACGGATTTCATGATTTTCCCAATCCAAGGAGCTTTTGCCTGAAACCATTAAGAAAGAATGGAAAAAGGTGTAGCTTTGAACAAATGGGTCGCCTGAGATTCGAACTCAGGACCAATCGGTTAAAAGCCGAGTGCTCTACCGCTGAGCTAGCGACCCGCCGCATGGGCATGCCAATCAGGCACTCATGGAGGTTATCACTCAACGATCCTCCCGCAAGATATTTCCTCCCTGTACTGATCTCCGAGTTAGGAATGAACAACCTCTGCTCCCAGCCCTGCATTGCTTCGGATGCCTTTATTGCACCTGGAGCTGTGCTGATGGCCGATGTGACTGTGAGCTCAGGGGCAAGCATTTGGCCAACGGCCGTTGCGCGTGGCGACATGGCACCCATTCATATCGGTACTTGCAGCAACGTTCAGGAGGGCGCTGTTTTGCACGGCGATCCAGGATTTCCTGTTCACATTGGTGAACACGTGACGATTGGACATCGAGCCGTTGTTCATGGTGCTTTGCTTGAGGCTGGCTGTCTGATTGGTATCGGTGCCGTTGTGCTCAATGGCGTCACCGTTGGGCGAGGGGCTCTTGTTGCCGCTGGGTCTGTGGTCACCAAGGATGTCCCAGCCCAAACGCTTGTGGCAGGTGTGCCTGCCAAGGTGAAACGTGAGCTGAGTCAGGAAGAAATCAAGGATCAGTGGCTTCACGCAGATCATTACGCCGAGCTGGCTGAGCAGTGGTCTCAATTGCTGCAAAACCAAACGGACTGCCCACTGTTGATCCCGGCTTCTCCCGACTGTCCTTAAACTCCAAAGGTTTTTGTGCATCAACTCATGGACCTTCGGCTCGTGCTCGTGGCTTCTCCGATCCTTCTGGCACTTGCCTGGGCTGGGTTCAACATCGGTCGTGCTGCTGTTGGGCAGCTTCAGCTGATGATCAAGCGAAGCCGTGCTTGATGGTGATCGATAGGGTTGAGCTGAGTTCTCGATTCCATCGTCCTTGAGCGAACAGTCTTCGGTTGTTGTGATTGGTGCCGGCCTTGCCGGTACAGAAGCTGCTTGGCAGGTTGCGAAAGCAGGCGTACCCGTCACGCTCTGGGAAATGCGCCCTATCAAGCGATCGCCTGCTCATCACAGCTCTGAGTTTGCTGAGCTTGTTTGCAGCAACAGCTTTGGAGCTCTCAGCAGTGACCGCGCAGCGGGCTTGTTGCAGGAAGAATTAAGGCGTCTTGGATCACTTGTGATCCACACGGCTGATGATCATTCCGTCCCTGCCGGCGGAGCTCTTGCTGTTGATCGAGGCCGCTATAGCGCAGCACTGACATCTGCTTTGGACGATCACCCCTTGGTGACGATTCGTCGAGAAGAGCAGCTAACTCTGCCTGATCCTGATCAGATCACCGTGCTGGCCACAGGTCCTCTGACCAGTGAAGCGTTGGCTGATGACCTACGCGCTTTTACCGGCCGAGAGGATTGCCATTTCTTCGACGCGGCCAGCCCGATCGTTGAGGGTGAAAGTATCGATATGACCAGGGCTTTTCGGGCCAGTCGTTACGACAAGGGCGATGCCGACTACATCAATTGCCCGATGGATCGGGACCAGTTTCTGGCGTTTCGAACGGCCCTGCTGGAGGCCGAACAAGCCGAACTGAAGGACTTTGACCAAAGCAGCGCCACTTTTTTTGAGGGCTGCTTGCCGATCGAAGAGTTGGCCCGACGTGGAGAGGACACGATGCGTTATGGACCTCTTAAGCCAATCGGTTTATGGGATCCTCGCTGGGGAGATGTGAATGACCGTGATGTGCGCCGCGCAAAACGGGCCTACGCCGTCGTGCAATTGCGTCAGGAAGATAAAGACGGTCGACTCTGGAATCTCGTGGGTTTCCAGACCAATCTCAAATGGGGTGAACAGAAACGGGTGCTGCGGTTGATCCCTGGCTTGGAGCAGGCTGATTTCGTTCGATTTGGGGTGATGCATCGCAACACCTTTTTGGAGGCACCAGAACTGTTGGAGCCGACCCTTCAGTTTCGCCGCCGCCTCCATCTACTTGCTGCCGGCCAAATCACAGGCACCGAGGGATATGCAGCCGCTGTTGCAGGGGGCTGGTTGGCAGGCACAAATGCAGCACGGTTGGTTCATGGTCAAGAACCGATTCAGTTGCCGCACACCACGATGATTGGGGCACTCACCCATTTCATCAGTGAGGCACCGTCGGGCAAATTCCAACCAATGCCTCCCAATTTCGGCTTGATGCCTGAGCTGCAGGAGCGCATCAAAGACAAGCGTGCGCGTTATGGCGCGTATCGCGACAGAGCCTTGGCGGATCTTCAGCGAACCGTCGAAGAGAGTCAGGTTGCCCATGTCGCTTGCACCGCTTGACGCGCGTCAAATCGAAATCCGCTCGCTGCGCATTGGCATTTATGCCAGTGCCTGTATGGCCGTTGCCGGCATTTGTGTGCATGTGCTTTCCGGGTCGTATGCCCTTCTCCTCGATGGTCTTTATTCGGCGGTGATGGTGGGTTCAGGTCTTGTCGCTTCGAGGATTAGTCGCAATGTGGTGCGTCCTCCCGATCGGGCCTATCCCTACGGCTATGACGGTCAAGAAGCGTTGTACGTCCTCTTCCGTTCACTCGTGCTGATTGGCGTTCTCAGCTTTGCTGCGATCAGTGGCCTGAGCACGTTGATTGATTACGCCAGAGGAGGTTCCATTCCCGTGGTCACCCTTGGCCCCGTGGCGTTTTATTCCACCTCGATGGTGGCGATTTGCTGGGGTCTGGCATGGCGCCATGACCAAGATTGGAATCGCTCCGGCCGTCAGTCTCAATTGCTTTTGACGGAAGCAAGGGCCGCGAGAATTGATGCCTTAATTAGTGGGCTGACCGGCATTGCTTTGCTGGGCGCACCGCTGCTGAAGGGAACGCCTTTGGCAGCCCTCAGCCCCATCATCGATTCGCTGTTGGTGTTATTGGTCAGCATCATCATCCTCAAAGACCCTTTGCAGACTTTTCTGAATGCGCTTGGACAAGCTGCTGGCGCATCAGCAGAAACGGAGATCGTTCGCAGCACTCGCCTCGCTCTGGAAGACTTGCTGGCCGGGTTGTCGTGTTGGCTGCTGGAGCTCACCGTGATGCAGGTAGGGCGCACGGCTTTTGTGGTGGTGTATCTCAATCCCAATCAACCGATGGATGGTGCAGCCATTGATCTGATTCGAGAACGTATTGAGGAGCGCTGCTGCGAGCTCTTGGCCATGCCGGTTCGATCAGAAGTGATTTTGACCGCCACCCCTCCCTTTTCCACGACCGGAGCCTCCTAGGGTCTAATTCGAAGGATGAATCGTCGCTCCGATGCCTGACTGGGATGTAATTGTCATCGGATCCGGCATCGGTGGCCTGGTCACAGCATCACAACTGGCCGCAAAGGGAGCGAAGACCCTGGTCCTTGAGCGCTATCTGATTCCTGGGGGATCTGGAGGCAGCTTTCGACGGGAGGGATACACCTTCGATGTTGGCGCTTCGATGATTTTCGGATTTGGAGAGAAGGGGCATACCAACCTGCTCACCAGAGCCCTGGCCGATGTGGGCCAACACTGCGCGACGGTGCCTGATGCTGTGCAGCTTGAATATCACCTGCCAGACGGCCTCACGATGGCCGTGGACAGGGACTATGACGACTTCATTACGCGAATGAGTGCTCGCTTTCCCCATGAAGCCAAGGGGATTAGTGCTTTTTATGAGACTTGCTGGCAGGTGTTTCGTTGTTTAGACGCGATGCCTTTGCTCTCTTTGGAGGATCCGGCCTATCTCGCAAAAGTATTTTTTAAGGCTCCACTTGCCTGCCTTGGACTGGCTCGGTGGCTGCCTTTCAATGTTGGAGATGTGGCTAAAAAGCACATTAAGGATGAGGATCTTTTACGTCTGATCGACATGGAATGTTTTTGTTGGTCCGTGATGCCAGCAGATCGCACACCCATGATCAATGCAGGCATGGTGTTTTCCGATCGGCATGCCGGTGGCATCAACTATCCGAAAGGCGGCGTGGGTGTAATCGCTGAAAAACTCGTGGCTGGTCTGGAAGCCAATGGCGGCGAA
>QCUZ01000080.1:0-6955 GCA_003210555.1 Synechococcus sp. AG-683-A03
TATCTTGAAAGTCTTAAAAGAAGAGCGACTTTAGAGCAGGGTGATCGCCGAAACTTGATTTTGAACCGTATTCACATCTACGAGCAATCCTGGCCTCCAATCTCCCTTCTCGTGATGGTGTTGTTATCAGCAGCCAGCTGGTTATTGATTTAATGATTTTCGTTCAAGGTTCCCAGGGATCACTGCCAAGGAACACCAGATCAATGCTGCGATGGAGCTCCGGAGTGGTGCGTTTCAGTTCATTCATCAGGCGGTCTCGGGTGATCTCTGGAGCGATCGTTTCCATTGCCTGGACGAGCCATTGTGCTGCCATGAAGCCTTCTAGGCTGTAGAAATCGAAGTCAACCTCAATCTCAAGATCTTGCTGTTGTTGACGTAAAAGTCGTTGATAGCTTGCAACATCTGGGTGTCGTGCATCCCATGGGAATGGCACCACTTGCGTGACTCCTACGCCAAAGGCTGCTGCTTGGGGCAGATCGCGAAAGAGTGCTTTGGTCCCCGTTGGAGAAATCGTCATTAATTGTGGACGACTGCCATTTCGATGCACGTTGTTCACGAGCGAGGCCATCGTTTTGCTGAGCGAGATCACGATGAGGGCATCAGGCTTCGATTTGACGATCGTCTCGGAGGCTTGCTTTGTTTCCGTTGAGTTTCGTGGAAGAGCAGCCGTGCTGACAGCGCGGAGATCGTGGGTCTGCAAAGCCTCCACTGTGCTGGCAAGCACGTCTTTCCCATAGGCGTCGTTCTGATACGCCACGGCAATTCTCACGAAGCCGTCGTTGACCAGGTGATTAACGATTCGCTGGGCTTCTTCCCGATAGCTTGCGCGAAAATGCAAAATCCCTGTTTGGCCTTCTGTCCGTAGGGCACTAGCGCCTGTGAGAGGTGCAACGAGCGTGAGTCCCGCCTCCTTGGCAATCGGTAAAGCTGCCTTGCTCGTGGGGGTGCCAAAAAAGCCAAACAGGGCCAAGACATCGGGTTCCTCGGCAAACGAGCGGGTATTCCTCAGCGTATTTTCTGGCTCATAGCCATCATCGATTCGCCAAACTTTTACGGGTCGTCCGGCGATGCCACCGCGGTTATTTAAGTCCCGTAGAACGGTGTCGATTCCAAGGGCGAATCGCTCTCCGATGTTCCCTGAGGGGCCTTTTAGGGGCAGTGATTGTGCCAGTAACCAAGGGCGAGGTTTTTCGTCCAGAAGTGAATCAAGATTCTCACTAGAAACACTTTGATCTGCATTGTTGGAGACAATCGTGGTGGTCTTTGCGGTCCCAAAATCAACCTGTTTTGTTGTCAGATTGACACCGCTCCAAATGGCAAATAAGCCCCCCGCCATGCCGAGTCCGAGGACGATTGCGAGGCGTGTTTTTAATGTTCTCCCTTGGAACGCCATGTCAGTTCAAGAGATAGTCGAGACGATGAGCAGCACTCTTCACTGCAGCGAGGGCAGTGGCGTAGGCCATGCGCATCGGACCCACAAGTGCCACATGCCCCACTCCATCTGTGGCGCTCGTGTAGGTGGCTTGAACCACTGAGCAGTGGTGAAGAGCTTGTTCGGGATGTTCTTGGCCAATCCAAACGCCGCAGCCAGGACCGGGAGCGGAGAGGGTCAGGGCTGCGGGACTTTGATCCATCAATTCCAGGAGTGGTCTGAGCTTGGCGCTTTGGCTGAATTCCGGCTCGGCGACGAGACGAGACACTCCGTGAAATAAGGCCTTGGTCTCTTGCGTGGTTTCCAGGGTCTGATGGCTGTCGATGGCATCCCGGAGGGCTCTGCCGCAGGCCTGCAGTTCTCTTGGAAGTGCATTCCAATTCAAACTGCCATTGCCGTCGAGCTGCCGGCGCGCCCACTGATCCATCGCTTCGATTTGATGCTCACTGCCGTGGGGCAGCCGCAGGTTGAGGTGACTGGCTTGGCTGGAATTCTTCACCAACATCACAAGCAAGCGCTCCTCGCTGCGAACCAGTCGGATGGCTTCCAGTGCGGGTTGCCTCTGGGTGGGGTGAGTGATCAGGCTCATCAATCCCGTGAAGTCTGTGAGCCTCCTCGCCATGTTTTGAAGCAGGTCATCCAGAGCTGCCCAGCGAAGGCTGAGTTGGGTGAGCTCCTGATCGAGATGTTGGGCGATCGCTCCGGGCCTTGGGAGCAAGCAATCCACGTAGTGGCGGTATCCACTTGGACTTGGAACCCGTCCCGCGGATGTGTGTGGTTGGGTTAGAAGACCCCGTTGCTCCAGAGCCCCCATGGCTGAACGCACCGTGGCAGAACTGGCTTGGAGATCGAACCTTTGAACCAGGGTGCGGCTCCCCACTGGTTCAATCGTGTCGACATAGTGATGCACCGTGGCCCTGAGCACCTCCTGTTGTCGGCGGGGCAGCGGCTGCACAGGCACACAATCAGCGTTGTGATCGTACGGAGGTTTTCTCTCCGATTGGTGGCGTTGTCATGAACCGCTGCTCAGTAACGAGGAACGTTGGGGTCAACCTCCACACTCCAAGCATGAATGCCACCTTCTAAGTTCCAAACGTCGTAGTCCTTTCCCTGCTCTAAGAGCCAGCAGCCAAAGTTCCGGCTGCGGATCCCTGCATGACAAATCACCACGATGGGCTCGGTGGTTGTCAGCCTTTCGGGCAGATCGGAAAGCCAGAGATTGGATTCGCTCAGCGGTAAATGTTTCACCTGTCCGGGGAAGGGAGCGATCTCCACTTCTGAGTGCTCCCGAACATCAACGAGCTGAAGGGAAGTGCCGCTTGATAGCCACTCATGAAGGCCTTTGGCGCTGATGGATTGGGGTGAAGAGGATGTCATGGGATTCATCATGAATAAAGATGAGGCCAGTCCCACGCCTGCTGCTTCATGAAGGCGCGTTCCTTCCTTTTAGCTGTCGCTGCAGCAGTGTTGTTGCTGCTAACCACCGCATTGGGCTTCTGGTGGGCGATGGCAAAGCAGAGTCCCCTCAAACTTGTCGGGCAACCTCTCGTGTTGCCACGAGCCGCTCGGTTTGTACCGAGAGAAGCATCGCTCAGTTTGCATTGGCTCTCTGATCCTGTGCGCATGCCTGCGTATGCCCAGGCGGTGGCTCCCGTGTCACGCCGACGCCAAGCGCGGGACAGTACGCAGCAACTGCGGGATGGAGCCTTTGCGCTGGCGGGCTTGGACTTTTCGGGAGAACTCGCGGATTGGATCGGTCCCCAGGTCAGCTTGTCTTTGTTTGCACCAGTCGCCGATGCACCGGCTGGCTGGGTCCTAGCTCTCACCAGCCTTGATCAAGACGGTGCCAAGCGCTTCCTCCAGCGTTTTTGGCAAACGCGCAGTTTGGCTGGCACTGATCTGCAAATCAGCCGTTACCGGGGAATGGGGGTGATTAGTGGTCGCGGAGCGCTGCTCGGACGAGACCCACAGCCCATCGCTACAGCCTTAATCGACGATGACCTGCTTCTGATCGCCTCCAGTCGTGGTGTGCTGGAGCAGTCCCTGGATGTGTCTCAGTTGGATGCTCTGCATCAACTTGGAGACCAAGCTCTTGTCGCGGATTTGCAGCAGCTGGGTCGGGGTGCGGCTCTGCTGACCGCCGATCCCGTTGCAATGGCGACGTGGCTTGGAATGCCGAACGCCATCTCTGATCACGATGACCTTGTTGGCCTAGTGGCAGCTCTGGAACCCAAAGGGACAGCCCTCAATTTGGATGCTGTGTTGCGTTTTCGTCAGCCGCTTGGGAGTTCAGGGAACGGGGTAACGCTGTCGCAGTCTTTGTTGCGTTCAGCTGGAGGGTCAGCATCTGCGTTGGCTGTTCTTTCGGATCCTGCCGGTCTTTTAAGTCCAAACAGTCAGGACCCTGTCGCCCAATGGTTGGCGCCTGTTCTCAAGGACACGCTCCAAAAATTGGGATCCGAGGGGGCTTCGGCTGTGGTGGGGTTGGATACGGGCCCATTGCTTTGGAAGCAGGGCGAAGCGGGTTGGCTGTTGGGAACAACCCATGCTGCGCCTGGTTTGGAGGCCGTGGATAAGGAGCTCCAGGCCAAGGGGCTTGTGCGCTCGGTCCTGCCTTCTGATGGTTCAGCGCTTGAGGTGTGGACCCGGCTAGCTAGGCAGCGGCAGCGCGGTAAAGCCTCCTTACAGGCCGAGCTTGCAGTGGCCTTAGAACGCGAATCCGACCAAGACTGGTGGGGGCAGACACTGGATGCGCTAACAACGCGTCAAGATCACTCAGCCCTTGATCCTCGTTTGGATCAACTCAAGGCCTTGCAGGACGAGGGGACGGCGCCTCTGGCACAGCAGTTGGCATTGGCGACCGAGCCCAGTCGAGCTCAGCTCCAAAAGTGGAGACCCTGGAGTTTGATTCAGTCCGTGGCTGGCCGGCCCCTGCTTCCGGCGGTTCAGGAGCTTGCTTTGGCGGCCGGTACTGACCAAGAGGATGGAGCGGATCAAGCAGGCTCTAACCGCTTGCGAGTCCGCGCTCAACTCCGGTTTGGTTGACCTCCTGCTTCTACGTCACGGCATCGCGGCTGATCGCCACCAAGGGGTAGATGATCCGGATCGCTGCCTCACGCCTTTGGGGCTCGAGCGCACATTCAAGGTGTGCTGCCGTCTGCGCGAGCTCGGATTCAGCTCCGATCGCTTGTACAGCAGTCCTTATCGCCGAGCGCATGAAACGGCTGAGCTGGCCGTGAAAAGTGGCATGGCTCCTGAGGTTGAGCTCGCCAGTTGTCTTAAGCCTGGCGGGGATCCATGGTCCTTGGTTCAGCGCTTGAAAGGCTCGTGTCTGCTTGTGGGGCACGAACCTGATTTGAGCTTGCTGGCTGCGGAGTTGATCGGTGCTCGATCTGGTGGTCTGCGTTTGCGCAAGGCAGGGCTTTGCCATCTCCGCTGGGACGAACTCCATCAAGATCCACGCGGCGTCGCGCAGCTGCAGGGGTTGCTAAGGCCACGTCTGTTGTTGCCGGGCTGCGTTTAAGTTGCGTTGATGAGTTGTAGTAGTGGGTGGTGGTGAGTCAGACCGGCAGTAGCGAAATTCGGCATGAACGCACTGGGCTGGTGTTCAGACCCGGTCTGGAGGGGGTTCCTGCCACCCAATCCTCAATTTGTGACATTGACGGTCTGCAGGGGCGTCTCTCCTATCGGGGCTACTCCCTCGATGACCTCGCGGTCCACAGCAGTTTCCTGGAGACCACCTATCTGTTGATCTGGGGTGAGTTACCTACACCTCAGCAATTTCGTGATTTCGAACACGAAGTGCAAATGCATCGTCGCGTCAGTTTTCGGGTGCGCGACATGATGAAGTGCTTTCCTGCCAATGGGCATCCCATGGATGCTCTGCAGTCGAGCGCGGCCTCATTGGGACTCTTTTATTCCCGTCGGGCCATTGATGATCCTCAATACATCTACGACGCTGTTGTCAGGCTGATTGCCAAGATTCCAACAATGGTGGCGGCCTTTCAGTTGATTCGTAAAGGCCAGGATCCAATCCAGCCCCGCGACGACTTGGCTTACTCGGCCAACTTTTTGTACATGCTCACGGAGCAGGAGCCCGATCCTCTCGCTTCTCGGATCTTTGATCGCTGCTTGATCCTTCACGCTGAGCACAGCCTGAACGCCAGCACCTTCAGCGCCAGGGTGACGGCAAGCACGTTGACTGACCCCTACGCCGTCGTGGCATCAGCAGTAGGAACCTTGGCAGGCCCTCTCCATGGCGGAGCTAACGAAGATGTGCTTGCGATGTTGGAGGAAATTGGGACTCCGGAACAGGCCGATTTCTACCTCGAGTCAGCCGTGGCGAGCAAACGCAAAGTGATGGGTTTTGGCCATCGTGAGTACAAAGTCAAAGACCCGCGGGCGGTGATCCTTCAGTCATTGGCTGAGGAGTTGTTTGCTCGGTTTGGTCACGACGAGCTCTATGACGTGGCCCATGCCCTTGAGACGGCTGCCGCCACGCGGCTCGGGCCTAAGGGGATTTATCCCAACGTGGATTTTTATTCAGGGCTTGTGTACAGGAAACTTGGGATTCCAAGAGATCTGTTCACCCCTGTGTTCGCGATTTCGCGCGTCGCTGGTTGGCTCGCTCACTGGAGGGAGCAGCTCGGTGCCAATCGAATTTTCCGCCCCTCTCAGATTTATACCGGCACATCCATGCGGCATTGGGTCCCTGCGGACGAGCGGGTGAATGCCGCGGGCGCTTAAGTTGCACCTATCTGTTCTCCGACCATGGTGACCACCCTCGCCACCACCGCGCCGGCTCTGGTGAGCCCGGGTCTTGATCTTGAGCAGAGCTTCAGTCAGGCACTGGAAGGGCTTGGGCTCTCGGCCCAGGCTGCACGCATGCTCTGGCTTCCCTTCCCGATGTTGCTGGTCCTTGTGGCCGCCGTTGTAGGAGTTCTGGTCACGGTTTGGCTTGAAAGAAAAATCTCTGCAGCCGTGCAACAAAGGGTCGGCCCTGAATATGCGGGCGCTCTGGGCGTTCTTCAACCTCTTGCCGATGGGCTCAAGCTGCTCGTCAAGGAAGACATCATTCCGGATCGTGCAGACAGCATTCTTTTCACTCTCGGCCCTGTGCTGGTGGTGGTTCCGGTCATTTTGTCCTGGTTGATCGTGCCCTTCGGTCAGAACCTGTTGATCAGCGATGTGGGAGTTGGAATTTTTCTTTGGATCTCGCTCAGCAGCGTCCAGCCCATTGGGCTTCTGATGAGTGGTTACGCCTCGAACAACAAATATTCGTTGTTGGGAGGTCTGCGTGCCGCAGCCCAGTCGATCAGTTATGAGATCCCTCTCGCGTTGGCCGTACTCGCCGTCGTGATGATGAGCAATTCTTTAAGCACCGTCGATATCGTTAATCAACAAACTGGCGCTGGGGTTCTGAGTTGGAACATCTGGCGCCAGCCCGTTGGCTTCCTGATTTTCTGGATCTGTGCGCTTGCGGAATGTGAGCGGCTGCCTTTTGACCTCCCAGAAGCTGAGGAA
>QCUZ01000081.1:0-6881 GCA_003210555.1 Synechococcus sp. AG-683-A03
TGCGTTGTAGCTCGCAACGGCCAGCACAATGTTGCCTTCCCATTGCTTCAGCAATTGACCGAGGTAGCGCGCACCGAGCCGTGCATTGCGTGTCGGCTCGCGCAGCTCGTCGCTTGTCAATGCCCCGCCGGCAAGTTCTTCTGCTGTGGCTGGCATCAGCTGTAGCAATCCAATCGCTCCGACTGGTGAGCTGACACCTGGGGAGAAGCGTGATTCTTGCTTGGCGATCGCCATCAGCAGTTCATTCCGCACCGCCTCCTGTTCTGATGCGGTCTCAAACACCTGTGAGAGCAAACGCGGATGCTGGCTCCGATGGAGGAGCTGACGCTCCTCGCAGGATTGATTCACGAGCCTCAAACTGGCGCGCCAAAGACGACTCAGACCTGTCCATGAGTCTCCAACGGCAACACGCAGACGCCCTTCCACGAGCTTTTGCTCTGGATTGCTGGGCTGATCGGATGGGGGTTGTTGGCTCCGCCAGGTTTCCCATGCTTCCTGGGTTTGGCCGAGTCGCCAGAGACGATCAACAAATGGATCACCACTTTGGAGAGGCTCCCAATGCTGTTGAAAAGAATCGCCGAGATCTGCAGAGCGAGAGGCTGATGCTTGATCGAGAATGGGAAGGTCTCCCCGCCCCAGTCTCACCTCGGCGCGCCAGGTGTAATAACTCCTTGGATGGGTTTTGACCAAGTGCTCCCAGACCTGCTGAGCTTTGGTTGTTTGGTCTTGCTTCGACAGTGTGAAGCCCAGCCAGAACTGCTGCCTTGCGGCCAATGGTTCCGGAAGGCTTGAGCTCGGAATGGCCTCTAGAAGTGCTTCTGCTTTGGTCCATTGGTCTTTTAAAAGGGCCTCGCGGGCCAAGTCCCACTGCAGTTGCCAGGCGGCTGGGTTGGTAGGCCAGCGCTTCAGAACGGACATGGCATTTGCCCAGTCACCGTTCGCCCCGTCACCAAGCCGCACCCGGGCTGCTGCAACATCAGCGGAACGTTGTTGCAATGCCTGCGGCAGTGCATCCAACAAAGAGGGATCGGGTTTGAGCGGCTCGCTCAGTAGCGCCGCTGCCTCGAGCGCCGCCGGATCATCGGGGTGGTTGATGGCGAGCTCGAGCAAGTGCTGCGTTCCACGCTCCTGCTGTTCGGCGGTGCCTCGGAGCAGGACCCGACCAATGGCCAAGGCGCTGGCTGGAGTGGTGGGCGTGCCCTGGAGGCAGGCTTCTGCTGCACTCCCATCACCAAGGGACGCCAGCCCTTGGGCGAGCGTCAGCCGATCGTCTTGGTTCAAGCCATCGCCGCTAATCCTGTTGCAGGCTTCCCTGAGCTGCGAGGCAGCTCCTGGCCATCGGGCGCCCCATCGGGCTAGATGCAAGGCCGCGAGGGCTTGCTTGGGGGATTCTGTTTTGGTTTCTGCTGCTGCCGCTAGGGCGGCTGGATGGCCTGGTTGTTGCCGGAACAGATCTGTGTGAAGCGTTGGGTTGGTTTGCCCTAATTGATAACGGGCATCAGCACTGGCGGCACTGTCAGGGAAGCGTTGAAGCAAGTCTTGCCAACGTTTCTGTTCTTCTGACGGTTGGCCGAGTTTTGCTGCGATTAACGCCTGCTGTTTCAGCGTGACGGCAGCGATGGGATCGTTGCCCCAGCCCTGATTGGCCAGCAACCGCTGGGATCTCTCCGCTGAATCGGCGCTGCGCGCCGCGAGAGAAAGAGCTGCTTCCCTGCGTTCACTGGGATTGATCGACCAGCGGTAACGAGTCCAGAGATCAGCGCTTGAAAGGGATGGAGTCAGTGGAGTGTGCAGACGGCGCAAGACCGTTTGTCCGCCGAGGACTAAGGCAATGGTGAGGAGTGGAGTTCCAGCGAGAAGCAGAAGGCCACGGGAGTGTTGAACGGTCAAGCCTCGGCCGGAATCTGGTGGCATTCTGTTCCCAGCGCACGGCATTGGGATGGCAAAGGGGCAAGGGCCGCGGCGCCCAGGTCATGAGCAACGGCGCCGCTGTGCGATTGCCACTGGTCTGGCTTTGCTGGTTTGGGGATTGCGTTGGCTTTGGCCCCTGCAATTTGTGCCCGGCTGGTTGGTGGCAGGGCTTTTGGCTTGGGCGTTGCTGGAAGTAGCGGCGCTATTGCTGGCTCCGCGTCGTTGGCGTTAGAACCAGAGGCCCGGCTTAAGATTGAGTCCAGAATTGAGTTTCCATGGCTGAAGCTGCCATCCATCCTTTGGGGCACCTCCCAAAGCCATCGCAGATCAGCTTTGGGACCGACGGCTTGCGTGGTCGGGTGGACACCATGCTCACCCCGGCTTTGGCCCTTCAGGTGGGGTACTGGTGTGGACGCGTGCTTCAAGCCGAGGGGCCGGTGCTGATTGGCATGGATTCGCGTAGTAGCGGCAGCATGTTGGTCGCGGCACTCACCGCAGGCCTGACGGCTTCAGGCCGCGAGGTGTGGACCTTGGGGCTGTGTCCCACGCCAGCGGTGCCCGGTTTGATTCGCCGCTATTCAGCCGCCGGAGGCTTGATGGTCTCGGCGAGTCACAACCCTCCGGAAGACAACGGCATCAAGGTATTTGGAGCAACTGGCAGCAAGCTATCTCCTGAACGTCAGCAGGCGATTGAAGCTGGTCTTTGCGGTGGAGATGGCTCTGGGTTGGCTTTAGCGGCATCAGGAGCCGCACGCCATCGCCCCGAACTTCTTGACGACTACCGCGCGAGCTTGTTGTCCAGTGTTGGGCAGCATCGACTCGATGGTGTGCCCATCGTGCTGGATCTCTGCTGGGGGTCGGCAACAGCCTGCGGCGCCGAGGTGTTTTCTGACCTTGGCGCTGATCTCACGGTGTTGCACGGTGATCCGGATGGAACCAGGATCAATGTGAATTGCGGATCCACCCACCTTGAGGCTTTACGCCGTGCGGTGATCGAGAAGGGCGCCGCCATGGGCTTTGGCTTCGATGGGGATGCCGATCGGATGTTGGCGATTGATGGCCGAGGACGGGTGGTGGATGGCGACCATGTCCTCTTTCTATGGGGGTCGGTTTTGCAGGAGCAGAGACAGCTTCCTGATCAGCGCTTGGTGGCAACAGTGATGTCGAATTTGGGCTTTGAGAGGGCTTGGCAGGCGCGTGGAGGACGGTTGGACAGGACAGCGGTGGGAGACCAGCATGTGCATGCCGAGATGGTCCGCACGGGGGCAGCCCTAGGCGGCGAGCAATCAGGTCACATCCTGTCTTCCGCCCATGGTTTGTCAGGTGATGGTGTCTTGACCGCTCTTCAGATCGCGAGCCTCTGCCATGCGCAGCAGCTCTCCTTGGCCGAGTGGGTGGATCAGAGCTTTCAGGCCTATCCCCAAAAACTGGTGAATGTGCGCGTCGAGAATCGCGAGCGCAGAAAGGGTTGGGCGGACTGTGCACCTCTCCATTCCCTGGTTCAAGAGGCAGAGGCCTCGATGGCTGAAGACGGACGTGTGCTGGTGCGAGCGAGTGGGACAGAACCACTGCTGCGCGTCATGGTTGAGGCTGCCGATCAAGCGGTGGTCGATCACTGGACCTCCCGCTTGGCCGCAGCAGCAGAGAAGCATCTCAACGCCTCTTGATCAGCGCCTCTTGTTCAGCAGCATTCAAGAGCCAGCGTGAGTGCTCCATCGCAGGCGTCACCACTCCGGTCGTCCCAGCGTGCATCAATCTTGCGACGATGTAGAGACGCGTCAACGGCCCGTTGAAGGGGCGCCAGATTCAGCAGTGCTCCGCCTCTGGCACAGAGCACTGGCTGGGTGAGCCCCAGGGATGACGCCACGGCTTGAACGGCCTCGGCAAGGGCATCGCCGGAGCGCTCGAGAATAGCCGCGGCCTGAACATTGCCTGCTTCAGCGGCGGCGGAGACGAGGGGGGCCAATTGGGCGAGCTGGGCTGGTTGGTAGCTGGGCTGCACAACGAAGGCCTTGATCTCTGCGGCTGTGCGGCAACCGAGACCTTTCCATAGCTGGTTGCGGAGTGGTCCGTCTGGGAGTCGGCCATCGGCCATGCGCAGGCTGAGCTGCAGCCCCTGATGGCCGAGATCAAAGGCAGCGCCTGCTCCATCTAGTTGCCACCCCCATCCCCCACAACGCTGTTCAAGGCCGCTGGTGTTGCGTCCAACCACGATCATTCCCGTGCCACTGATCAGCACGATTCCGGCATCGTTGGGGAAGGCTCCACGCAGGGCGGTGCGTTCGTCGCCAGTGGCGATGCAGTGTTCAATCGGTAACCCGAGGCTGGCTGCAAGCAGCTCGCTGGCGCGGTCCTGAAGCGCCGTGCCCTGCTCCACTCCGCTGGCTCCAACCGCTGCAGCGTTGATCTCCATTCCGCTGGGATTGGCGGCATGCAGGCTGCTGCGAATCGCCTCCATGAAGCGTGTTTCTCCCTCGCTGGCTTGTAGATGGCTGACGCCACTGCCCTGGCCTTCGCCTAGCGCTTGCCAGGTTCCGTTGTGCCAGCGACTCAGCTTGCAGCGGCAATGGGTTTGGCCAGCATCTAAACCAGCCAAAATCAGGGCGTCGCTCATGGGTCTGTCTGGGTGGCTTGGTGGGCCTGACTCAGCGTTGCCAGGCAAAACCAACCGATGATTTGCACTTCTGGTCGGAAGAAAATGGTGTCCGTGGCACCTTGGACGACCAGCCCGGCGATGGCGGCGAGGCAGCCCAGCCAGGGCAACGCCAGGTCAGCCGTTGAGCGCAGCGCCCTAAGGCCGTTGCGAAGACTGGCTCCCGCCAATCCAAGCGCGGCGATCAGGCCTGGAATACCCGTTTCAACAAGGAGCTCCAGGGGCACGGAATAGGCGCTTAGGGCATTGAACTTGGGCTGTTGATAGAGGGGATAAATGGCATTAAATGCTGCGTTGCCAGGTCCGATGCCCAGCCAGGGGCGGTCTTGAATCATCTCCACGGCGGCCAACCACACGTTGATGCGGAAATTGTTGGAGCTATCGCCTCGTCCAGCCAGCAGGCTGGCGACTCGCGTGCGGATCGGATCCACTTGCGTGACCGCGATTGCTAAGGCCACACCAGCAAGCACCAGCAGGGCGATGGGGAAGAGACGTCGCCACAATTTTGGCCAGCTGCGAATCGCGCGCAACACGAGCAGCAGCACCAGTACACCAAGGGCCGCGAGCATGCCCAGCCAGCCCCCGCGGCTGTAGCTGAACAAGGTGGCCGTTGCCCCCAACACCAGCGCAACAGCGGCGTAGCAACGTGACCCCCAGCTC
Source organism: Synechococcus sp. AG-683-A03 (assembly GCA_003210555.1). Classification (GTDB taxonomy): domain Bacteria; phylum Cyanobacteriota; class Cyanobacteriia; order PCC-6307; family Cyanobiaceae; genus Synechococcus_C. The sequence goes on from QCUZ01000081.1 coordinate 5,225, forward strand.
CTCCAGCGGATCAAGGCAATAAGCGCCAACGGCAGGATTGGCACCAGATAGCCCGCCAGCAGATTGGGGTTGCCGAGGGGGCCGTAGATCCTGATCGTGCCAGCGGCGACGGAGTTGGGATCGGCCCAGCGTGCGAGCTCCTCGGTGGGTCCGTAGAGCTGGCGCAAGGCCATCACACTGGTGAGCAATTCGCCGCCCAACATCGCGGCTACGAGCCGGTCCCACCACTCGGGCCGCTCGGCCAGCAGCTGGCGCATCAGGGCGTAGACGCCGAGGTAGCTAAGAAGTTTGATCAGCCCTTTCACGGCTGCGGCCGGAACAGGGGAGAACCCCGTTGCCAACACGGCGATGCCGAGAAATATGAGCACCCAGGCGCTGATGGCACCGATGCGCTGCGGTTGGCTCACGCTGGACCAGAGAATCCACAGCGCTCCGCAAGCCAAAACCACAAGCCCCAGCCCGGTTCGGGTGAGGAAGGGCAGTCCAGCGAGCAGAACCATGACCAGGATGCTGGCCAACCAGCTCAGGCGCCGGCGCTCCTGCTCTTTAGCCGGCAAGACACCTTGCCAGCGCAGCAACAGGGGGGGTGGGGCCGGAGCCTCAGCCATGGGGAGTGGGTGCGGTGTCTTTGGAATTATCAACCTGTTGCCATGCAATCTCCAGATCCCGCAATGCTGGAAGCGCGGCATCCGTGCGCTCAAACAGCACCCGATAGGTGGGCTGTCCTTGCTCCTCGACATAGCGCTCCCGTTCCGTTGCCACCGGCAATGGGTTGCTGGGTCGCCATGGCCGTTGGTCGTCTATGGGGCGTACAAAGCAGTTGGAGAGTTCCACGAGGGCCACCATCGGTTCGATCACGGCCAACACATCACTTTGCAAAAACAGTTGGCGGCCGGGATGGAGTGCTGAGGCAATGGCGAGCAATAGGGCGGGTTGCAGCACGCGTCGCTTGCGATGGCGTTGTTTGAACCAGGGGTCTGGAAACTGGATGCTGACCAGCTGCAACTGGTCTGGTGGCAACGCTGCCATCCAAGCCTCGAGGCTGATATTGGCGTTGCAAAATAAAAAATGAAGGTTGTGCTGCTGCTGCCGGTCGCGATCGCGTTGGGCGGCTTGCACTAGGGGCCTGCGGATCTCAACACCGAGATGGTTTCGCTCGGGCTGCATCGCCGCCAGCTCCAACAGAAAAAAACCTCGAGCGCAACCAATATCAAGATGGATCGGCAGGTGGGGATGCTCAAACAGCTCCTGCGGCGCCGGGAGTTCCAGCGGCAACTGAAAGAAGCGGCTGAGGGGATTGACGTGCTGGCGCATCAGTCCTCTGCTGACGCATCAAGCGGATCGTGACGGAGTAAGCCCCAGCACGCGGTGTACCCATGCAGGTAGGTGGTGTTGCTCAAGGGGCCGATCTCTCCATTGCAGAACGCTCCGGTGATTGGAAGATCGGGTATCACCTCGCGCGCGATCGAAACATCACCGTTGGCTTCTCCGAATAGCCCGCTCCCTCGACCGAGGCAGGCAAACAACAGACCACAAAGGGGAGGCGGTAAGGGACATCGCTCTTGGCTGGCCTGCAGCAGCTGGCGTGCTTCCTGTCTGGATGACTGCGCTTCTCGGAGTTGAAACTGCACGTGTTGGCCTGGGCGGATCCGCTCAG
>QCUZ01000082.1:0-6751 GCA_003210555.1 Synechococcus sp. AG-683-A03
GAAAGGGGGAAGATTCTCATCTTCAACACATCCTGCATAGTAGTCGAGTATAGAGTGCTTATTTGTAGAGTTTTCTACAGCGTAGATGCAAAGCTCTTTGTATCTACAGGCGAGAAAGTGTTTGTTATCTCTTTGGGCTTTAAGGCGAAATGTCTGGATTCCTAGGCCGATGATAATTAAAATGGCAATAACAAGCATACGTTTTATTCGATTCGCCTAAGCCTATTCCCGAGAAAGATCGGGCATCACTTGACCCCATTAATCTACACACAATGAATGGATGATCTAGCTTTCTTGCCTAGAGACAAGCGTGAGTGACTAATAGGTAGCACTTGTGCGCTGGCAAGGTTCGGCTTGGCATAAGTAATTGAAAAATCTCTATTGACATAAGCTCGCGATTTCTGTCGCTCTTGAATAATTAGGCTCAAGAAACTCACTGCATTAGGGTCGCTGGCTGCTCTAGGAATACAACCCATTAACTCTCACGCTGGAGGACTTGATACGACTGGTTGTCATGGCAATAGAAAAACTTGCGCCCATCATTGCTGTCGCACTGGGGATAGAACATCAATTACATGTATTGGAGTGACGGTGACACCAGCTTTTGCTGAGCTGGTGTCAGATCAAGTCAGCTGCACTCCAGTGCCGAAGCTCCCAGCATCATCAGAGCCGCCAGCGCAATCGCAGTGGATTGATGCTGTATCAGTTGTGCCCTGCACTAGGCCCAGGCTTGAGCACACTATTTTCACTATTGGAGGTTTTGCTATGGAAAGCAATGCGCGATTTGGCCGATGGTAAGAACTCGTCAGGGCGCCTCTAGCCAGAAGCTCGACCCTCATCTTTCCTGTCGTAATGGGTTGAGCCATGCATGAACGAGCGAGTTAAGCCGTTTTTCCACCAGGCAAGCGGTCTTCTTCTTTGCGTTTCAGGAGCGTAAGCATAAACATCACTCTCAAGACAATGCTCACGGTGGGTAAGTGTTTCTACTTAGAACTCATTCAGTCGCCTCAAGGGAATGTTTGTTGCGCTCGGCCTTTTTCTCGTTGTTGGAGTGGGGCTCTTTGCCCTTTCGATAGGGGAGTGATGCTCAATGTTCGTGGTGGAGCTCACGAGCCCTGAAATTGCAGGACTGACAGCTTGACTCGATTCGTGCGGGGGGACGGTCATCACGACTGCTCTCAGTCGCGGGAACATCGCCCTATTTCCAGAATTATTTGGATTGAAATATTTCTATGGATCAAGCTGAAATCAACAATTGGAAAACAATTGCAGAAAAAATGGAAGCGAGTGGAGATACCGAAAGTTGGTTTTATCTCCGTGCCCGAGCCATTGCTGATGGGAAGCAGGACCCGATGCCAACCGTCTCTGAATTGATGCCTAAATCGGTTTAATAGATTTCATGAGCTGTTGGTCTGACTGGTTATGGACCTCTGAAGGCTGGATGTTCGAACCTGCTTGGTGGGGCCAGTGAAGGCCAACCACCCTCCACAAGCGGGTTTTTTGTGTTGGTGGGGAATGTTTTATGCAATCTCCGTGAACCAATTTCCGTCATATTCAGATTCCCCCTGCTTTCCTGCAGCAGCTCCATCTCTTCACGGCTCTTCAATGCCGATTGCAGGCAAAACATTCTGAGTCAGAGGAGTAGTAAGGTTAAACTAAAAATCAAGCAGAAAGAGCATGAAGTCGGCATTTTCCTAGGTCCTATTGTTTTCAATAGTGTCGATTGGGGATGCTTCGACAAGGGCAAAAGCTTTTACGACACATCCAGCTTATTCAGCCAACAGGCTTGAAATTTTTGATGAGGATAAGACCGAAATACGAGGTTGCAATGGATATGCTGGCCCTTTGAAAAATTTTAAACCATCAATAAACAGTGCGCAGCCAGTAAAAAATATTTATGCACGCTGGAATTTTGGGAATTCAACTGCTATGGGCGGGGTTTTTGTCTCGAAAAATGGTTCTATTGGGTCGTATCCATACACTCGCAATCCACAAATCAACAGTTGGCTTTCTTGGAAGATGGAAGATAATGCATCAGTTTTTATTCAATTTAATATTGAATCAAGTGGTTGGGAGGCAGGTATTGGCTATGGCGAGCTCTATTCAATTTCGGAAGATGGAGTGAGGCTATGGAGTATTCCTGTCTACGGTGGAGAAGGATGCTGATTTAATTGAGCAAAAAAGTGACCTCCGATAGTGAAGGCTCTTTTATTGCTGATGCTTGCATGTTTCGTGCCGAAACTAATAGTAAGGCAACGGCATCCCCCGGCCCGCTGAAGGGGACAGTTGGCAGATGACGACTGTTTTTTATGATTGTTGAAAAATGAGTATGTATCTCTACTGACACTCTTCAATTCATTTGTCATCTTTGTATTGAAGCCACGACTGGGGAGTTTCGGTTTCTTTGGAAAAGGAGCGGTCTTGAGAATAGGATCGTTCTTTTTTTATGCTTAAGGGGGGGGGTGAGACGATCGATGCCTGATCGGATTATTCGATAGCTTCTGCTTCTTCATCCCCTCCCAGCTCTTCGATCCCAGGTGTCAGCCAAGACTTGAAAGCATCAACGTCATTCGTTCGAACTTCCATAAGCAGCTGCCGAAGTAGAGCAAGCGTCATCTCTATGTCGATGTTTCTTATTCAGTGGCAACTGCATCAAGTATTCCCTGCTTTAAAAAAACCCCACCTATTGGTGGGGTTTGGTGGCTATTGAGGGGGATGGTTTGAGAGTGATTTGCTGCGGAGATCAGTAGTGATAACACGGCTGTGGCTGGTGGTAGACAAGTTGTGGATAGGCAGGGCGCTGGTAGGAGATTTGCTGTACTTGTCTGTATCCGGCCTGGTGGTAGACAGGCTGAACAACCGGTGGATAGGTATTGCTCACGGTGCAATAGCCGAAGGGGCTCTGCTTTTGCTGTTGCAATTGGAGTTTCATCTTGAGCAGTTCGATTTCGTGCTGCTGCCGGATAAGGGCTAGATCAGCGGAAGGGCGTGCAGGTTGCTGTTGCTTCCTCTGTTGGCTGTTGTTAGTGATGTGACCGATGAGTCCACCACCGAGTCCGATGAGTTGGGACTGTGTGGAATAGCGGCGGTCGCGGCGAGCCTCGTCCGAGGCCCAATCGCGGTGATCTTCGCAGCTGTGTCCTCTGACAAACCCACCACAGTTTGCATAGCGGCCGCCTAGTGCATAGGAATCTCAGCCACCAGCTTCGCCGAAGGTGTTGTAGGGGTTGGCCTGAGTAGCGTTACCTGAAACAGAGAGAAGGGAGAGTCCAGCGGCGAGGGAAGCAGCGGTGATCGAGAAGGCTTTGGTGGCAGTCTTCGTTGAAAGAGGAGTGAGTGGTTGGGGTGTTGTTTCCCCCGATGAACACACCATCTCCGGATTCAATGGCTGACGTGATGACCCAGCTCAAGCGGTGCTGTGATCTTGCTCACAGGTCTCCTAAAGCAATGCAGCCCGTGTCGGTCTTTTAGTTGTTAGTTATTAATGATTTGACTCCGTTAAGCTGCATCGATAACGAGTTCATTCCCACACTGATTCGCTGACTTGTGCTGTAGCAAGGATATTAAGCTGGTGGAAAATGTCAGCAGAAAAGAGCTTTCGCGCGCGAATGAAGGAAATGCTCAACAATGCTATGACATGTTGTTGATCGCCGCCGTCGTGTTACCCCCCTAATGGAATTCTTGGAGCATAAGGATTTCGTAAAGATGACTGCTTGGGTTAAAGAATGCCGTGTTGGCGACTTGGCTCTATCAAATCAAGCAAAAGATGATGGATGACAACCCTTTCTGTATTAAAGACTACGTATTTGCTTTGAATTAGCAGTAGATTGAGAGTAATATTCGAGAGGAGAGCAGTAATGGAAATAGAGGTGTTCCGCAAACAACTTATTGATGCCAACCCCAAAATGGCTTCATCCGCGAAAAAGGAAATGTTATCTGAGGATTTAGTCATCGCTTATGAGGCTCTAGACCGCATAACGGACAACCTCGGGGAGTTGATTGATGAAACAAATGATACCGACAAGCTCGTCTACTACGCTCAAATGAGGGGAGAGCTATGCTCGCACTTCAACGGAATTGCGATGCTTCTTGAAGACCATAGTCAAGATATTTTATGATTGCCGAACGAAGTGATTCCCCGTTTTGTATTAGTGATTACCCATGTCAATGCCTAGTTGTGGATACGATTTAAATTAATTTTAAAAAACAAATGACGACGACACCAAGAGCCCACAGGCCTATACGCCGAACGGGAGTAGAAAGCCACAACAAGTTCTACGCTGCGAAACCAACGATTACGCCCGTTCCCACGTATCAGGAAGCCATTTCGCGTGATTTGGTAATTGCGCTTGAGGCAACGGAAAGGCTGAATAAGAGCCTTGACGGATTGATTGAAGAGAATGGCTGTAGCGAGTTTCTTGCTTCTCATAGATTGCTGGGAGAGAAGATTACTTCCAATCGCAATATATTGCTTATGCTGATTGGAAATGCTATGGATATAAGCATAAAGGCTGACAAACCACAGCTTAAAACCAAGCAACCCGACTATTTTACAAAATGAGTTTTGCTGTGAATGCTTAATTGTTTTCAGCCATGAAATTCAGTGCTGTATCGTCTGCTTGTGGCCGTTGTTGCTTTTTCCGGCTTCATTTAATCCCTTTCGCTGAACCCCAAGGGATTTGTGATTGAGTCGCGTTAATCAGCCATAAGGCGAATACTGGATTTCACTATTCTCCAATTCTCTTTTGATGTAAGTTCACTTTAACTCCTTTTCTCGATCTGTTTCTGCAATGTTGGGGGGCATCACTGTTTTCTTTAAGGTGATGGAGTATCCCAATGGCTGTTCATTGCCTGCAATCGAATTTCCTGTTTGTCTTCCTATGGGGTATCAGCAGTGGTGTGATCCTCGTTCTAAGTGTTAGTTACAATAAGTCTACGTTAATCTCGCCAAATCAGTGGTCAGAATAAGCGCTGATCACTGTGCTTTCAATGACGTGCCCAGCGCCTCGAATCATCTCTTTGTTGTCCTCAAAGATCTTCTGGGCGATACCAACAGGTGCTTGCTGAATGGCGCAGACCTTTGATGGATCTTCTTTGCTAATTCCACGAAAGAGTGATTTTAAGCCAACGGCCTCATGCATCTTGGTTACTCCTTCGCTGTCATAAATTGCAGCCCACTCTGAGAAAGGAACGCTCAGGCTAAAAGTCCAGATTGTGGTTTCCATCGTAGTGGCTTAGTGCACATCTATTAAACCATCTAAGCCCATGCTTTGATTGTTTGTGTTGTTACAGTGTCTACGGTGAAATCCTGCCTTCTGGCTATGGAGTAAGACTGACTAATGAAAAATTCTTCGATTTAATTTCTTGTGATGGACATTCGATCCCTTATGATTGAATTTGTTTGATTAATCGATTCAAGGCATACAGAAGTATTCATCCTTCGTGCATGTGCACCCGGCTTTAGTGCTGGGCCTGATTACTCAACAAGTATCGTATTTGGCATGTTTTCTACGCTGGCAAAAGTGACGATGCTTACCGCTGTTTCTGGCCCTTCGTTGATCACGTAGTGAGGCTCTTTGGGGTGCCCTTCTAGAAAGCCATCCCCTGCCTCAATGATGTTGCTTTCCTCCGCCTCATCAATCATGCGCACGTTGGTGAGTCTTCCTTGCTCAACCACCACCACTACTGGTGAAGGATGGATGTGCAATGGAATCTTGGCCCCAACAGGAAGGGTGATCCGATAAACCCGCATCTCTGGCGTTCCCTCGGGGTACGCAACAACTCTTCCCCCGAGCGTCCGATTAGCCTTGAAAAGCTCTTCAATCACTGGCTTGGGCATTGCCAGAGCATTGGTTGCAAGAAGCAGAGCGGCTACAGCTGAATATCCAAAAACTTTCAAGACCATCATTTTTTTAGTACAACACCAGTCATAATTTTTCATAGCGCGAAACCCCATAACCTTGCTGTCACCAATGGACGTTTTCTGCTCGCAGCTCGTGGTGCAGGGCTGAGGTGAGGTCGAGAACTCGTGTTGAAGGAGAATAAGGGGTGTTTTCAGATCACGTTGCCATGCCCCTAGGGATCAAGCTTTCTACGAATTTGTAGTGCATTAGGTACTAGGTCTTAGCCAATAAGGCCGCCCACTCGAAACGGTTGATGAGTGCCGATTGCGCATGGTGAATGCATTTGACCTGAAGAAGAATCTCTTTCCTCTTGTCGTTCCCTTGCCATTGCATCAGAAAGGAGTCAGTTCAGGAGCAGAGAATGTCTTCCGCTCGCAACCGCTCACAGTCACAAGTTAGCCCTAAGGTCAGTCAACGTATCCTTCAAAATGACCTGGAAGGGGTGGGATCAGTCGTAAGGGCCTTCGATGGTTTCAAGTCCGCAGGGCCAGTGCCGGAGGCCATTGTCTTGCAACGACCTATCGGGCCTCATCAGCGCAGCCTTCTTCAGCAGTTGCTGAAACAGGCCCGCAACCTATTTGGACTAGTTCGATCTTGGCGCTAATGCCCCTCATCGATGGCAACGTCCATCTTCTGGCCGGGTTCCTTCCTCTATGCGTCTCGGAGCGCTTCAATGCCACCAAGTGCTGAACTATGAAAAAGAGAGTTGCTGTACCGATTGATGCTATTAATCGTCCTCACGAGAGCGTGATCGACGAAGACAAAGTGGCTGAACTAATGAGAAGTATCAGCGAGATAGGGCTTCGCGAACCAGTCGATCTCATCGAGTTTGAGGGTAAATTCTATGG
>QCUZ01000083.1:0-6693 GCA_003210555.1 Synechococcus sp. AG-683-A03
ATGGGCTACTTGCTTAATCCAGAGAAACTTTGACTTCACTTGTGTTTCACAACAGCTAGGCATAGGCAAGAAGGGACATCTTTTTCATCGATGATGTAGCCATTGGGTCATATGCAATTGCAGAAGCCAAGGGATGAAGCGACACACAATCAGCACAGAGCTGTAAAGCGGTGGAATCAAGGCCTTGCAAAGGGAAGAAAGACGTAATTGATAGACATTCGCAGCTAGGGGGAGCGATCAGAGTGAAGATACAGTTCTCCTCTATTCCTTGAAATATGGTGCAAGAAGGTTATAAATTCCTAGTCAACCAAAAAACCTCAAATTACAGACAACACTCAAATAAAAAAATCAGAATCATTACATAGAGAGTATGCGGAGAACCGATGACTAAGACGCTGACCCACTGACCTCTAAAATTTTAGCCATTGACACCTTCATGACTCCTAATGCTTATTACAACAACACCCACAGTGGAAGGGAGAAACATCATTCACTACCGGGGTCTTGTAACGGGGGAAGCAATCATCGGTGCCAATATTTTTCGAGACATGCTTGCAAGTATGAGAGACATCATTGGTGGTCGGTCTCGAGCGTATGAGCAAGCGCTGGAGAAAGCACGGCAAGTAGCAACAGATGAAATGGTGGAAAGAGCAACAATAATGAAAGCCAATGCAGTGATCGGGGTTGATATTGATTACGAGGTATTCGGGGAGGGAGGCATGATGATGGTGTCCCTCAGTGGCACAGCTGTACTTTTAAGCGGAGAAATACCCCAAGGCAAATTACCAACAACTGGAGAATAATAGGTCAGATGCTAACCCCTTGAAAGACCAAAAAGAGGAAAAACAAGAGCCTTCAACCAAGCACTAAAAAATTTATCGTCACAACAAAACTCATTTAGGAATACATAGCCAACTTTTAATGAATTAAACATTTATTTAGACCAATGCATTTCGCTTAACAGGACTGAACAGATAGATTTTGGAAACTCTGGCTAGAACCTGATTCGCTGATCAGGATCTGTTGGCAGGTTTAAAGCCTGGTCCTGGAGCGACAGGAGTTCCACCATTACAGAAATTAGAAGCAAAAACTTCTTTATCTTGAATCGTCCAGTCGGGTTTGTTGGCTTGATACCAGGCAAGGCTGTCCGTATAGCAGGTGTTCCAACGTGCCGAATGCTGAGCGATAGGTCGAAGAGATATCGCAACTGAAACAGAACTCACTGTTGCAACAACAGCCAAAACAGGGAACAGGTGAGCGTTAATCATCTCGCGTGCTTGGGACATGAATGGGGGATTCGGTTACGACCATTCTCACCACAAGGCTCGAATCAAAACCACATACGGTCATTGACGAACATGATTCCAGCATGAAATCAGCTGGACTGCGTGAAGTGATCCTGTCCATCCATGGACTGAAAAGCCATTGCTTTGCAAAGGATGCGAGAAACCAATAGAAGGAAAGAGTTGTCAAACAAAAGAAAACCCCGCCAAAGTCAGGGTTTCTTGACTTCTTTTTGGGAGTGTTACCTAGTTGCCACTCCGTGAAGAAGCCCTCCTCACATATTCATTGTGCTTCTCAGCTGGCACTGTGCCAGTGATCGTCAACACTTGATTGACTGGCACAAGATTGAATGAGTCGATAAGTGCCAAGCTGCTTACGAAGGTTAGAAAGACTCAAAGCATCTACGGTTTGCTTTGGTCCAATAAAAGAAGAGTGAATCGTCAGAAGCGCGCAGTCCACGCGCATAGTGAGGAGTATCGCTGAGAGATCAATGCGTGGCCATTGGCAACTTGCTGCTGCCCAACGTTCCTGTTGTCAACGAAAAGCTCCGCGATGGTTCGACCATATCGATCCGTAGTAATACGGCGAATACCAACTAATCGGCCTAAAACTAAAGCCCTCAAATTTTCAGCGGATCGCTCGGAAGAGGAGTTGTCATAAGCAGTAGGACGCATCTTGGTGGCCCTCAAGCGAGGATGATTTTTTATTTCAGGAGCATCAATACAAGCCAACCTGACTTTTTCAGCGTCAGTGGTCGTACACGTGTCCCCGTCGTAACACCCCTGAAAACGAACGAGAGGCAGGCTTTGGTCACTAGCTCTTGTAGCGCCAGCGTGAAGCGACAGTAGTGAGATGACGAATGGAAGCAATATGGCCATAAAACCATTCTCACCAAGAACGCTGACTTCACATCATGATGTTAGAAAATAATCTACCTTGCGCTGAACTTGTCAATCGATGGCCTGAACCTTGATCCCAAGATCGATATCAAGCCACCATTGCATGACAGGGTTTAAGCATCAAAGGTCAACGAGATGTCGCAGAGACCTACTTGGAGGTGGAAGCCCAATAGCGACGGTAGATCGACTGAGTTTTAGGAAGCGCGATAAGAACAGTCATAGCGTTGCTTGATTTGACTAATTCATTGCTAGCTGGAACAACTTACACAGGCAAGTAGTGATTGACACAAAACTAGAGACATTGGAAATTTTTAAGATTCGAAAGGTTGACTGAATGCATAAACTGATAGTGTGTCAATAGGCGATCAGTTTCCAAGTTGTACTTACAAAACCTAATATTCAGAATCAGTACAAACAAAGTCGTATTTTGAGGATCCTACCAAGTTGCTTCGATTCGTACCTGCGTTCCTAAAAACCTAATCCACGAGTTAGAAGAGAATAACTTCACATCACACACGTCAACGAGGGGCTGTGCTCCAGAATCGTATTGAGCCAACTCAAAGGAACTGGATCGAATGGAAAATTTTGTCGATGTACGACTCAGCGCGGAAGAGGCAGAACTGATAGATTTTGCGCTAGATCTTGTCGTTGATGCTTATGGCAGGAACCTGGAACAAGGCGGAATCGTTGATCAACTCAAGGAAAAATACAGAGGAACGGATGCCAGGGCTTTTGTTGATCAGCTACGCAGACGCTGCTACATCGCCACGGATCTTGACTAAACGTCGACAAGCATGAATGACCTTAGAGTCACATCACACTGATTTAATCGAAGTTAAGATAATCCCGATAAGATCGGGGACTTCATGGGGTATAAAGCCAGATAAGCTTGACTGTCTAATACAATTTACCTACTCAACAAGAAATGCATAGTATCGCCATCAAGCAAATCTTACATGGGCCCCACAAAGAATGGCTAAAAATATTTAACAAACATCTGGAAGAATCGTTTATTTTGAATCTACAATAAGACAAATACACCAAAATACTCACATACCAGAAGAGAGGTGCTTTATCCAAATCCATGCCTAGAACCAGGAAGACAATAAAAGCCCTAGACAATACACTAATGCAAATAATTTGCAAACGGCTAACAACTAAACCCCATTAGCAACTGAAAACATACAAAAAGTGTAAACTTGAACACAAATAAACTCATACAGACGTATCAAATCAAACCATTGGGTAAATTCCTTCTACACCGTTACTCATCAGTCGGTTTTGATGTGAACACTTTGCTTGCCTACGGCAAGCAAAGTGCGAGAAGATACGGTCAATAAGTAAAATTACTCATGATTGATATTGAGCGACTTACCCCTGATGGATGGAAGCCAAGTGCGTGTCAGGAAGATATTCATGCTGCTGTCAGTCATGCGAAAGAACTTTGCAAGGAAGAACCCTCCACCTATAGAGTTCTACGAAACAACGATTTGATCTGTTTAGTACGACAACAGGGCATAATCTGGATCAACGCAAGCTCAGAAGTGATGGGAGAAACCAAAATTGAGAAAACTGTGTCGGTCTGACGACAGCTGACGGCTAGCTCCTCGAGACTCTGAGATAAAACCGTTTCGGGGATCTTCTACCATCTAGCAAGAGGTTCAAATTACAGGATTGAAACAACAATCACAGTCAGAAATCATTCATTATCAGTTCTCTACTTAACAGATGATTGGCGATAGCCTCAACACCTGAATTACAGTCCTTGGATGCTTAACGAATTCAAAACCAAATCATTCCAAATCATTCCAAATCATAAATTATTAAGTAAAAGCGCGTATTAACGAGTACGCTACTTTTTAATCAATCATTAGTTCATGAAAAAATCTCATCTTTTAACTTTGATATTTTTAGCATTCACGCTTGGTATGCAGAACTTCAACCCTGCACAAGCCAAAACCACACGCAACTTCAGTGGATCAAATCCAGCAGAGGTCGAAAAAAATGCGAGAAGAGCTGGATTTGACTACCCAGATGCAGAGATGAAATGCAGCAGTCGCTGCAACCAGAGATGGGCAAAAGATTAACCTCGGATAAACTGAACAGAGATATACAGAACCAAAAGCCTGAATCAGACTCTGTAACCTATCAGCTAAGGCTAAGTCTCATTCTTAGCAACCTGATTCATCACTTTAATCAAATTAATTATTTTATTTTACGATTAAACAGGTCGTTTTGAAAAACCATAGAAATATTTTCTCTACATTTTTAAATTTTACTAAAAATGTTGTTTTTCAAGTGGAAGTGTTCTGATCTTAAGTATCACAAACGCATCTATCAATAAAACCAGCTTCATCAACCAAACTCATTGTGGCTCATGCGTACTAACAGGCTGGCTGTTTTTTGTGCTGCGCACAACAAAAACCCCGCTTAGCTGAGCTAGGCGGGGCGGGTGATGGGGAACCATAAGCATGACACACTTTGGCTCGTTTTCCACAAAATCAGCCATTCAGCACTCCGTGCGAAACTTTCTCCACAGCATGTGGGAAAAAGTAGTTGGCCGCCGCTGATCTGTGGAGGGCTAGATCAAAGTCGTGGAGAACAGCTGATCTACAGGCTTGGAATGGACCTATCCTTTGATGGGCTGGGTGATGGGGATCATTCCAGTGAACCCTCCCTCCTATCGAGGGGATTTTTAATTGTGAAGGAACAACGATTCCACTGTCACCAACCTGGGAGGTTCATGGCAAAGACAAGCTTTAAAACAGAAAATATTTAATGCGCAATTACAAGCAAGCACGCACTACGATTAATAATTAGTAGTACTGCCCACCCATCCCAAACAAAGATCTTTATCTATTGAAAAAACTTATTAACGATAATCTCTTGTTCGCAAAGTCTAAGATAATAATTCCCAAATAACATTAAAACTAAATTGATAAAGGACATGGCAAACAGGATTTATATAGAAGCAATAAACGCATCACAAAGCACACGCAACAAGACGATTAAAGGTGAAACAAATAGGATAAGATCATCAAGCATCACACATAAGAAATACTTTAACGATCATTTTGTGCAGCCTTAGAAACACTAATAATAAGATTATTGGCGGGTAGTTGAACAATATGCATGTTTCCGAGGCCAACATCTCTACAGAGTGTCTCAACATCTTCAAGATCTCGCACTCCCCAAGCGGGATTTCGCTCCCGTAACGACTGATCAAAACTTTCGTTGCTCATACTTGTATGTGATCGGTTCCGCCGATAAGGTCCATAAAGAATTAAACGACCCCCAGTCGGGAGGTATTCAGATGCCTTCTCAACCAATGATTGACAACAGCTCCAAGGAGCAATATGAATCAGATTAATCGCAATAACAACTTTTAATTCAACACTTATTTTTTCAGGAATGAGCCAAGGCTGGTCTAAAACATCAAGTTGTAACGCTGGCGGCATCTGATCACCAAGACACTCATGGGCAATCCAGGCATTGATACTTTGGCAATGGGTCGGATCAGGGTCACTCGCTTGCCACAAAACACCAGGAAATCGGCGCTGAAATGTAACGGCGTGTTCACCACTTCCACTGGCAACTTCAAGGACAGCACCTTGTTCAGGCAACATTGCAGAAAGAGCATCTCCGATAGAAGCTCGGTTGCGCTCCGTTGCCGGAAAGTAGAGACGATTGTGATCAGCAGATGAAGTCATCACTATTGTCGTTAATCAACAAAATCAACAAATTATTTACTCAACAGGAAGGAATAGAATACGAAAGACAAAACAATAGACTAAACGCCGCTTTGTCAGTATGCCTCCCTTAGTAAGCAGTCTTTACCGGCCAATCTGTCTTGAATCAAGTCACTGGATGGAGAAATTCAGGTGGAAGAGCTGTGCAACGAAGCTTGGATTGCAACCCCTGAAGTCCCAAGTCTTGAGATTGAAAAGGTCTAAGAAGGCGATTTCTAGCGTTTCACAGCTCCGTAAAGGCACTGTGCACCACAAAGACAGATGTCATGGAACTCAAGCAGCGAAGGGGAGAACCCCATAAGAGGGCCTAGTTTGGTTGGCAAAAATACGCGCCTGAGGCCCATAAACGATGCCCCACCCCTCTCGTCTTGCTGCCCTGCAGGCCATTCAACAACGCAAGCCAATGGTTTGCGACAGAACTCCTTCCCTGGAAGAGATCTGGGCCAGTGATGTCTTCACTCTGGCGCGGATGAAAAATGCCTTGCCTAAAGAAGCATTCAAGGTTGTACGTCGCGTGATCCGTGACGGAGGCAAATTGAACTTGGAGGTGGCAGACGCGGTTGCTCAGGCGATGAGGGATTGGGCCGTCAGCAACGGAGCTCACTATTACGCACACGTTTTCTATCCCCTCACAAACTCAACGGCTGAGAAGCACGACGGTTTTATCAGCCCGCAAAAGGATGGCCAAGCCATTCATGAATTTTCAGGCAAACTCCTGATTCAGGGAGAGCCAGATGGCAGCTCGTTCCCCAATGGCGGGA
>QCUZ01000084.1:0-6304 GCA_003210555.1 Synechococcus sp. AG-683-A03
CGTGCTGCAGATGGCCTGTCGCGATCGCAATCGCATTGCGATTCAAGCGGATCTCTTGGGTGCCCATGCTTTGGGGATCCGCAATCTTCTTTGCCTCACAGGTGATCCCGTTCGTGCTGGTGACCAGCCCAAAGCCCGTCCTGTGAATGAACTGGAATCTGTGCGTCTGCTCCAGCAGGTCACGGACTTCAATCGGGGTGATGATCCGGTGAAGGGTGATCTTGCCGATGGCCCTACCGATATCTTCGCTGGAGCGGCGGCTGACCCTCAGTGTGCAAGCTGGTCAGGCTTGGTGCGCCGCACGGAGCGAAAAAAAACCGCAGGCGCACGTTTTATTCAGACCCAGATGGTGATGGATGTTGCTGTGTTGGAACGGTTTTGCCGTGAGATCGCCGAGCCCATGGAGCTTCCGGTCCTTGCGGGTGTGTTCTTGCTTAAGTCGGCGCGCAACGCAGCTTTTATTAATCGGATGGTGCCTGGTGCTTGCATCCCCGACAGCCTGATTGCCCGCTTGGAGGCCGCGCCAAACCCTGCTGCAGAGGGTATTCAAATCGCCTCTGAACAGGTCAAGCAATACCTAGGGGTAGCTCAGGGAGTGCATTTGATGGCAATCAAAGCAGAGGAACGCATTCCCGCGATTTTGCAGCGAGCAGGCGTCAGCTTGCCTGCGTGAGATCGGTCCCCAAGAGTTCTGCCATCGCTTTCTGTTGAGGCGATGGCTCCACCAAATCCTGGCGGCGTGCATCTGTGATCAACCAATCGAGGGACGCCTCTTGGAGATCGATGTGATCGCCTTCTTTGTCGACGCAGTAGCGGCCGAACACCAATTTTTCGACCAGCTGCACGCCCGCTCCGATCCTTGAGTAATCAAAAATGATCGAGTTGTCGATGGTTGCGCCTTCGCAGATGTAGCAGCTTGGGCCAATCATCGTTGGACCGATCAACGTGGCACCATCCTCGATTTTGGTCATCCCTCCCACGTAGACAGGGCCTTCAACGTCGATTTTGTCCCAATTGGCCGCCACATTTAGACCCGTAAACACTCCTGGCTTGACCTCTTTCCCAGGGACGCCAACTTGGCGAACTTCTCCTTGGAGAACGCTGCGAATGGCTTGCCAGTAGTCAGGCACTTTGCCGATATCGACCCATTCAAAATCCATGGGTAGGGCATAAAAAGGAGCTCCTTCCTTCACCAATGTTGGGAAGAGATCGGCACCGATGTCGAAGGATGTCCCAGAGGGAATGTGCTTGAAAATCTCAGGCTCGAAGAGATAGATGCCAGTGTTAATAGTGTCGCTTAAAGCTTCCTCAACACTGGGTTTCTCTTGGAAGGCTTGGATTTTGCCGTCGTCATCGCTCACCACCACGCCATAGCTGCTCACCTGATCCTTTGGGACCGTTTTGGTGACAAGACTGGCCAGGGCTCCCTTGGCGCGATGGCGCTTGACGGCCTCTGTCAGGTCGAGGTCGATCAGGGCATCACCACACAACACCACGAAGGTGTCGTCAAAAAAAGTCTGGAAATCTTGGATTTTTTTGAGACCACCCGCAGAACCCAGGGCGTCTCCGATCAGTTCGCCGTCCTGAATGCTGCCCTCGAAGCTGTAAGCAATTTCGACACCGAAACGCTGGCCGTCGCGGAAATAGTTTTCGATTTCCTCGGCCAGGTGAGACACGTTGACCATGACCTCAGTGAAACCATGCTCTTTGAGAAGCTCCAGCAGGAACTCCATCACCGGTTTCTGCAGGATTGGAATCATTGGTTTCGGGATCACATGCGTGATCGGCTGCACCCGAGTTCCTTTGCCTGCGGCCAGGATCATGGCCTTCATTGACGTACCAAGCTTAAAAACCTATCCATCAACATAAGAGGGTGATTAGGCGGCAATCGCGGGCAAGGTCGGCGTGATATCTGGCACTTCAAGGCTGTTGATCGGCAGCTGCGTGATTTCGCCGGCAACCAGCAGACGCTTGAGACGAATGGGTGCATGCAGCGAGCCAACCTGTTCCAGCTCGACCTGACTCTGAGAGGACAGGAATAAAAGAGCCCAGAACACCCCAACGCGGTCTGTGTCGAGGTCAGGCGCAGCGGCCTCTGCCCAGCGGCTTACGAGAAACTCGAAATCAACCCAGTGCAAGGCCTGTTCCCATTCTTTAAGGAACACGCCTAAGGCGGCAGTGGTTTCAGGAAGTTTTTCCCGGTGAGCCAACGCCGCGACTTGAGCGATTGCTTCACGGTTGCTGAAGCGCTTCTGACGTTGTCGCCGGCGCATGTCCAGTTCGTCAGTCTCTAATTGCTCGGCAATAGTCTCCAGCTGTTCAATCAGCTCCCCCAGCGTGACCGGCCGCCTTAAAGGAGGAGGAGCAACAGGGCGCCTCAAAAGGTGACGTTCAGGATGTCGCGGCAAATTGAATCGGGGATCCAGCCAACCCTGCTCCATGAAGTCAGGGTCGAAAGCGTCTTCCAGAACTGGTTCTGGAGGGAGCGTGCTTGCTTCCAGCACCTCCGCTTTGAGCCCCACCAACACTGATGCAGCGAGGAAGGCTTCGCTGCTCTCGGCTAGATCCCGTTCGTAGCTTCCTCCCTGTTGGCCCAGCTGAGCGGCCACTCGTCGGGGGATTTCAATGCGTTGTCTCAGCTGATCTAGAAACCCGTCTACCACTGAGATGACATCGACGTCCCAAGGATCGAGAGTGCCGCTTTGAGCAGCATCCTGGAGCAGACGAATCGCAAGACGGGCGCCGGCATCAGCTTTTGAGGTCAGGCCGGCATCAGACAAAAACAACCTCAATCTGATGGAAAGGTATCGGCCCAGTCGAGGGGACGCCAGTCCCCACAGGAGATTGGCTCTTTTGTTGCCGTCAGAGTTTCATCTTTTAGGACTGTGAATCGATGTCTACGGTGGGATTCGCCGTTGAGCTTGAGGTCGAGTCACTATTGCCTGAGGGCAGGAGCCCTAGCTGGGTTTGCACCGTTGAGCGGTAGCGATCGAGATCGGTTTCTAATTCTTGAATGCGAACCTGCTGGGCTTCGAATTCAGTGGATTTTCCCAATCGTTCCACCGTGTTGAGCATTCCGCTCCAGCTCGCAAAAAGCCAGGCTGCGACAGCACCGATACCCCCTGAGAGGAGCAGAAGAGCGGCCAGAGGCAAGGTGAAGTGCATCCACGGCAACACATTCACCGTGGTGGGGTTGGTGTTTTCCAACGTGAAAAACACCGTGCCGAGTCCAAAGATGAAAATCAGACTGAAATTGATCTGACGCATGGCGAACAGAGTGTGCGACAGGCGTCTGAAAATTAAGGAGCGATTCAGGATCTGAATCGCATTCGCAGAGAAAGGACGAAGATCTTTACGAGACGGGCTGGCTGGTTTGCGTCAGTTTTGGTGCCGAGAACAACGCTGGCACAAGGGAAGTGCTGCGAATTAAAGGTGCTGTTGGTCGTGTGACCCTTTCCATCGCATCAACATCACGCCTCACAAGAGCTGAGATCGTGTTGCTGTAGCTGTCAGTCATGATCTTTGGATAAAGCCCGATACCGATGATTGGAACCAGCAGACAACCAATGATGTAAACCTCTCTGGGCTCAGCATCAACAAGATTGGAGTGAGAAACGAGCTCGCTGTTTTCTTTTCCGAAGAAGATCTCTCTCAACATCGATAGCAAATAGATCGGCGTCAGGATCACACCGATGGCAGCCAGCCCGTCGATGACGATTCGGAAGCTGAGGGTGTAAGCCTCATCGGTAGCAAAGCCAGTGAATACCATCAGTTCGCTCACAAATCCACTCATGCCAGGCAAGGCAAGGGAGGCGAGGCAGCAAACAGTCCATAGGGCAAACATGATGCGCATTTTTTGGCCAATGCCACCCATTTCATCCAGCTGAAGAGTGTGGGTTCGGTCGTAGGTGGCACCCACAAGGAAGAACAGGCTGGCTCCGATCAATCCGTGACTGATCATTTGCAGCATGGCGCCACTCGTTCCTAGTTCGCTGAAGCTGCCAATACCGATCAGCACGAAGCCCATATGGCTGATTGAGCTATACGCGATCTTGCGTTTGAGATTGCGTTGAGCGAAGGATGTAAGCGCTGCGTAGATGATGTTCACGACACCCAGCACCACCAGTAGCGGGGCGAATTGGGCATGCGCTACTGGCAGGATTTCGGCGTTAAAGCGCATCAATGCATAGCCACCCATTTTGAGCAAAATTCCCGCAAGCAGCATGTGCACTGGTGCGGTGGCTTCTCCATGGGCATCAGGAAGCCAGGTGTGGAGTGGAACGATCGGTAATTTCACCCCGAATGCAATCAACAACCCCGCATAACAGAGGAGCTCAAATCCAGTACTGAATCCTTTTTGGGCGAGAACGCTGTATTCGAAATTGGGAACTCCACCGCCGAAAAAGCCCATGGCTAGTGCGGCCAAGAGGATGAACAGAGAGCTTCCAGCCGTATAGATAATGAACTTGGTAGCCGCGTATTGACGTTTCTTTCCGCCCCAGATGGCAAGCAAGAGGTAAACGGGAAGCAGCTCTAATTCCCAGGCGAGGAAGAACAGCAGCATGTCTTGCACGGCGAAGACGGCAATTTGGCCGCCATCCATCGCCAGGATCAAGAAGAAGAACAGCTTGGGTTTAAAGGTCACAGGCCAGGCGGCCAGAACCGCTAGGGCTGTGATGAAGCTCGTAAGCAGGATTAGGGGCATCGAGAGGCCATCCGCCCCGACAGCCCATGTGAGCCCGAGATTGGGCAGCCAGCTCACCCGCTCTGAGAGCTGAAGTCCGCTGTAACTGGGGTCATATCCCGTGAGATAAGCCGCAGCTGTAATCAGGAAGGTGGTGAGAGCAATACCGAGCGCAAACCAGCGCACCTTTTTGCCATCACCGTCGTCTGGCACGAAAGGAACGATGAAGGCCCCAACGATGGGGAACAGGATCGAAAGGCTCAGCCACGGGAAAGTGGCCGGAACGATACCGCTTGAGATGTCGAATGCCGGATCAAAGGGTGCACTAACGGCAAATTCGAGCACGGGACAGGTCTTTCACCACTGTTCGGAGTGTAGAAATCTTGGGCGAACGCGCATCCACTCGATAGGCGTTGACACACATAACCCTCACTCCTGAACGCTCGAAAACAGAGGATCGTTCAGCCCAGGGCACCAAAGAGGACCACTAAGGCAATCACTCCACCGAACACGATGAGCGCATAGAACTGGGCTCTGCCTGTTTCGAAGTATTTGAGGCCTTCGCCGCTGCCAAGGGTGAGCAGTCCGGTGAGATTCACCACGCCATCCACAACCTTGGCATCCACTTCCAGGACTTCACGGGCCAACTTTCGGCTGCTGCGAACAAACAGCTTCTCGTTGATGGCATCCAAATACCACTTGTTTGCCAGGAAGGCATTGATGGTTGGGAAGCGAGCAGCAACCAGTTCGCCTAGGTCGATCCGGTGGAGGGCGTAAGCGAGGACAGCCACCGTGAGCCCAGTGACGGAAATCGCAACGGAGGCTCCTGCGAGCGGAAGGAATTCTCCCCAACTGAAGTGTTCAGCCATCTCTGCAGCCTCTTCGGGATTTAGCAGCCCGGCGAAGCGACTGTTCCAGGGTGTTCCGAGCAGGCCAATCAGCGCTGATGGGACAGCGAGAACAGCTAGTGGAAGGGTCATGGACCAGGGTGACTCGTGAACACTTCCTGCGGCGTGGTGATCGTGACCCTCCTCGACTTTCTTCCCTGCGGCTTCCATGAGCTGGTTTTGTAGCGCTGAATCGTTGCCTCGGAACTCACCTTCGAAGGTCAGGAAGTAGAGGCGGAACATATAAAAGGCAGTCATGCCCGCAGTGGCAAAGCCAACAGCCCAGAGCAAGGGATAACTGTTGAAGGCCTGGCCAAGGATTTCATCCTTGCTCCAGAAGCCTGCCAGGGGTGGGATGCCACTAATGGCAACACAACCGATCAAAAAGGTGATGGCCGTAATCGGCATCTTTTTGCGAAGTCCACCCATCAGTCGCATGTCTTGGGCGAGGACAGGTTCGTGACCCACCACATCTTCCATGGCATGGATCACAGATCCAGAGCCAAGGAACAACATTGCCTTGAAGAAGGCATGGGTCACGAGGTGGAACATTCCAGCAACTGGCGCACCGCAGCCCATGGCCAGCATCATGTATCCCAACTGTGAAACAGTGCTGTATGCAAGTCCTTTTTTGAGATCCATCTGGGTTAGAGCGATGGAGGCTCCAAGGAAGCAGGTGATCGTTCCAATCACAGCGATGAACGTGCCCACAGCAGGGAACTGGGCGTAAAGA
>QCUZ01000085.1:0-5957 GCA_003210555.1 Synechococcus sp. AG-683-A03
GCGGCATGCGACCTGCAGCGATCGTCATGAGAGAGCTTCATGAAGCTTTACGTTCGTGAGCCTAGAGGCCTGGGCCGTTTCTGCAGGGGCAACACAGCGCCGCAGCCCATAGATGAGTGAAAATACTCAGGCCTCCGTTTCCTGCTTCTGGCGAGGAGAATGGAATCACAAACACTTTTTCATCTGTGTACGTCGTCGAATTAGCTCTTCGCATGAGCCCGATGCCTATTTCTGTCCAACGCAAGGAATCGGGAGACGCCGAATCTGTCTATCAACAGGTTCGCCAAGCTCTTGAACAAGGACAGCCACGACTGCTTGAAATGACCTGCGAAAAGGTGGAAGGCAAACGTCTCAGCGTTTTAACGAGCGACGTCTTAGCCGTTCAGATCTACGAAAAAACGGCGGCATCCGGGGGGAGCAAACGGCCAGGCTTTTCACTCGACAGCTAATCCCTGTGGGAACGGACACCAACGAACGGGTTCTTCAGTTTGAAGGCGTGAGTTTTTGCTGGACCGGCGGAACTAGCGCATTAGACCGCTGCAGCTTCAGCGTTCCAGGCCAAGGCCTGTGGATGCTCGTTGGCAGTAACGGGAGCGGGAAAAGCACCTTGTTTCGAATGATTGGGGGGTTGATCCAACCGCAATCGGGACGAGTGGACTGCAAGGTTCAAACAGCCTTGGTGTTCCAAAATCCCGACCACCAACTCCTACTGCCCAGTTGCGGCAGCGACCTTCTCCTCAACCTTCCACCCACGATTGCTCCTTCCCTTAAACGCAAGCGCATCGCCAATCTGCTTGAACAGGTTGGACTCGCTGGCATGGAGGGGCGGCAAATTCACACGCTGAGTGGTGGCCAAAAACAGCGTCTGGCCATCGCTGGTGCTCTAGCCAGCGAAGCAAAACTTCTGCTTTTAGACGAACCAACTGCCCTTCTGGATCCATCCAGCCAAAGCTCGGTTTTGGCAACGGTGCAACAGCTGTGTCACCGCTCACGGAATCCACTTACAGCGCTGTGGATCACGCATCGGCTGGATGAACTGGACCATGCTGACGGCGCATCCCTAATGAAAAAAGGCAGAATTGGACCCTGGGAAAAAGGTCCTGCTTTGCGCCGCACGCTCAAGGCACTTGCCTAAGTCAGGGCCTGGCAGTTAAGGTCTCGTGGTCTCAATCCTCGGTAGCTCAGCGGTAGAGCGGTCGACTGTTAATCGATTGGTCGCAGGTTCGAATCCCGCCCGGGGAGTTTCAAACGAATGTCATCACCCACAAGGTGGTGACATTTTTTTGGCCTTAGCAGCATATTTTTTTCTTCATTCATAAGAAAATCGCCACTGCATGCCATCCAAATCAGAAGATTTCCTGTAGAGCCACGCAAGCCAATCTCCGCGTTACTGCGCCAAACCCCTGTCAGGCAAACGACTTCTAGAGACATGCCAACCATGAACGCCAGCACCTGAATTCTGCACAAACTGGTTGATCTTGAGAGAATTACTCCTTAATGACGCGGCACTACCTCGTCCAACTGTTTTTTCGCCAGCATTTAGATGAAACCTTCCATCCTGCTGATCGAAGACGACCGGGACATGAGCGAGCTAGTAGGCGGTCATCTCGAGCACAGCGGTTTTGATGTTCAGCGGGCCGACGACGGAATCAAGGGTCAGGCACTTGCACTGCAATACACCCCAGATTTAATTCTGCTCGATTTAATGCTTCCCAACGTGGATGGGCTCACGCTCTGCCAGAGACTTCGCCGCGATGAAAGAACGGCATCGATTCCCATCCTCATGCTGACGGCCTTGGGGGGGACGAAAGACAAGGTGAGCGGGTTTAATTCGGGAGCTGATGATTACCTCACAAAACCATTTGATCTCGAAGAGCTCCAAGCCCGCGTCAAAGCGCTCCTTAGGAGAAGCGACAGAGCTCCCATCGGAACCTCCGGAAATCATCACGAAATCCTGAGCTATGGGCCATTGACCTTGGTGCCTGAACGCTTTGAGGCGATCTGGTTTGATCATCCTGTGAGGCTCACTCATCTGGAATTTGAGCTTCTGCATTGCCTGCTCCAACGCCACGGTCAAACCGTTGCACCCTCTCTCATCCTCAAGGAAGTGTGGGGTTATGAGCCAGACGACGACATTGAGACGATCCGCGTTCACGTTCGTCACCTACGCACGAAATTAGAACCAGACCCACGCAAACCACGGTTTATCAAAACTGTTTATGGGGCTGGCTACTGCCTCGAGCTACCTACCGGAGCCCAACTCGATGGGCTCCAGGATGTTCTTGCTCAGGCGCGCCACGATCGAGAGCAAAAAGCTGAAGCGGCCAATCGGGCCACGGCCTGATCTTCAACGGTCAAAGCCCCATCAAATTGAGAAGCGTGACTTCCCAGGCCAACCTGGGTTGCACAAATGAGACCAATTGAACGCGTAGACGCTCAAGTTTTCTGAGAACCTGCGCATTTTTTTGTTCCCTCCAAAAGTGCTGCTGCAGCCAATTGATCAGCCAAAGCTGTTGCTCGCCATCGAGAGCTTCAGTGAGATCACGCGCAAGCCCTAGGGCCTCGATCGGCTGGGTTGGAAAGGCGTTCAAACGCCCGATCAGATCGGGGGGGACACGAGACCACTGCTTGACATGGCCCAATAACGCACCTGGAGAACCACCAGCCATCGCAACCAATTCAGGCTGCATCAGCCCTTGCTTCACAGCCGCTTGATCCACCTCAGCGGGCAAACGTTGGAGAACTAACTGCATGTCTTCCGCACTGAGCTGGATCAAGCGAATCAGCTGACAGCGTGAACGAATCGTGGACAGCAGCCGTTCGGGAGCCGCCGACATCAAGATCAACACGCCATGGCCTGGTTCCTCAAGCGTTTTGAGAAGAGCATTAGCGGCAGCTTCCGCCATCGCCTCTGGCTCCTCGAGCACGACAAGGCCACGCGATGACTCCAACGGTTGACGTGACAGAAAGCGGCTGATGTCGCGAATCTGATCCAACCTCACAAGGGGAGGGGTTCGCCGACTCAGGCCTGCCTCTTCAGCTTCAGAGCGAGAAATCAAACGCCCCTGGTGGCTGTAGCTGGGTTCCACCCAGAGAAGATCAGGGTGGTTGCGTTCTGCCAAGCGACGTCGCTGGCGTTGATTGCACTGGCCTTCACTGATCACACCCTCGAGGAAGCGAAGAACAGCAAGGCGCCGGCCAACGCCTTCCGGACCAGCAAAGACATAGGCAGGAGCAAGCCGCTCCTGCTTCAGAGCTGCCTTTAAAAGGGTTACAGCTAATGGTTGGCCCACCAGATCGGCAAACAGATCTTGCTCTTCAAGCAACACGTCGCTCATCACCGCCAAACCGCAGCTCTGGAGAGCAAGGCCGTTTGAATCGCTTCCGCGACCTCCAAAAGCGGACGGTCAGCCACAACCGACACCCAGCCACGTGCCTTCGCCATGTCAGAAAAGCCCTTGGACACTCGCTCCAAGAAAGCAACTCCTTCCGCTTCAATGCGATCTTCCTCGCGACTTCCACGCCGCTGAACGCTCAAGGCCAAGGGAATATCAAGCCAAACCGTCATGTCGGGGCTGAGGCCTCGTGTAGCAATTCGCTCAAGGTCAGTGATGAGCTCCCGATCGAGACCTCGTCCATAGCCCTGGTAAGCCATCGTCGACCCCGTAAAGCGATCACTAAGAACCCAATCACCTCGCTCTAATGCAGGCTGAATGACTCGGTCCACGTGTTGGGCACGATCCGCTGCATACAACAACAACTCTGCTGTAGGCCCCGGGTCAGCATCTTGAGGGGGATGGAGCAAAAGCTGTCGAAGACTTGCCCCCAGGGCCGTTCCCCCTGGTTCTCTAGTCACAACCAACTGAGATTCATGGGGCATCAGTCCGCTCTTGGGAAGCCAACTGGACAGCTGCTGAAGCTGGGTGGTTTTGCCACAACCATCAATGCCCTCCAGCACCAGCAGTCGCCCCTTCCTCGTGGTCATGGTTAGCGAAGCCGCAAGCTGAGGGCATTCAGCACCACAGACACCGAGCTAAACGCCATGAGCAAGGCTGCCAAAGGTGGGGACAACAAGAGGCCAAAGCCAGGCAGCAACACACCAGCCGCAATCGGCAAAGCGATGAGGTTGTATCCAAAAGCCCAAATCAAGTTTTGACGGATTTTGGCCATCGTTCGCCTGGCCAAGCAAAGCGCCTCAGGCACCGCCTCAAGCCTGTCCCCGAGCAGCACAAGGTCAGCCGTGTCCTGGGCAATCTGGGTTCCTGTGCCCACTGCGATGCCAAGGTCGGCTGCCGCCAAGGCGGGGGCATCGTTGATGCCGTCACCGACCATCGCCACAGCTCCCTGCTCGCGCAAAAGCTCAAGCCGTTCAAGTTTTTGATGCGGCAAGAGCTGCCAAGCCAGATCAGCGTCCGCAAAACCAAGCTCACGTCCCACCCGTTCAACGGTCTGGCGACGATCCCCACTCAACATGGCGACGGACTGGCCCTGATCTCGTAAGCGCTGGATAGCGAGCGATGCATCCGGGCGCAGTCGATCGTCGACGGTGACGAGGCCCAATGGATTCTCGGCCAAGGCAACAGCCACTAACGACTGCCCACTCTGAACAGCCGAATCCAGCGTTTGTTGCTGTTGCTCTGTCCAGGACACCCCTTGATCACGTAGCCATTCCGGGGAGCCGACACGCACAAGACCATCCACTCCTTGCAAACGGCCTTCCATTCCCGCACCAGGAGTGGTGCGGCTGGACTCAACTCCGAGAAGAGGCAGCTGAAGTCGTTGTGCCTCCTGCAACAGCGCGTGGGCCAGTGGATGACGGCTCGTCTGCTCAAGACTGGCCGCCAGCTGAAGCGTTTGAGGAGGATCTTCGCTGGCTAATACCGAATCAACCAGGGGTCGCCCAAGCGTGAGGGTGCCCGTCTTATCGAACACCATGCGCTGCACGGAGGCTGCCAACTCGATTACATCTCCTCCTCGAAACAACCAGCCCTGCTTCGCTGCCAAGCCAGATGAGACAGTGATCACGGTGGGAGTGGCCAGACCAAGCGCACAAGGGCAAGCCACCACAAGCACCGCAATGGAGAGCTGGAGAGCAAGACCAAGCGGCGTCTCAGCGCCAGCACCAAGAGAGCCATGCAGACCATGCGCATGGCCGTGATCCATCAACGCGACAGGAACATCAAGAACCTGAGGCCAGAGACGACAACCGACCTGCCACCAAAACAAGAACGTGAGAATGGCAAAACTCACCACCGCATAACAAAACTGGCCGGCGACGCGATCGGCAAGGCCCTGAATCGGCGCCTTCCTTGCCTGGGCTTGCTCCACCAAATCAATAATCCGAGCCAGGGCCGTTTCACGTCCAATCCGCTGCACCTCAATGATCAAGGTGGCCTCCAGGTTGAGGCTGCCTGAACTGAGCTCAGCGCCAGGGGAAGCATCCAGAGGCAAGGGTTCGCCAGTGAGGCTGGAGAGATCCACAGCCGAATGCCCCTCACGCACGATTCCATCCACCGGAACGCGATCGCCGGCCAACAGCTGAACGTGTTCTCCTGGTCGCAGAGCCGAAACAGACACCTCACGGATCGCGCCATCGTCCATCAACAGTCGAGCAACATCGGGCTGAAGAGCCGCAAGATCCTGTAGTGCACGGCCCGTACGACGGCGCGCCCGCTCTTCTAGGAAACGACCCAGCAACACAAAGCCCAGCAGCATGACCGGCTCGTTAAAGAAGCAGGGCCAACCCACCTGAGGCCAAGCCAAAGCAACCAAGCTGGCCAAGTAGGCACTTCCCACACCAAGGCTGACCAGGGTGTCCATCGTGGGCACCCCCATTCGAGCTGAGCGCCATCCAGCGATCAGGATGGGGCGGCCGGGCCCCGCCAAAGCAACAGTGGCCAGTCCAGCGTGAAAAGGAAGCGATCCAAGAGGTGGAACGTGGACGGTTCCGGCTTCAG
>QCUZ01000086.1:0-5926 GCA_003210555.1 Synechococcus sp. AG-683-A03
TGCACCTGGGCCTCCTCACCTGGAAGCAACTGGGGAACAATCACCACCCAGCCCTGCCAGCGAGCCAGTCCGAGGCCCTGGTGATTGAGATCGGTTCCCAGAACGGTAATGATTTGACCAGCTACTGGTAGGTCGCTCAAGGACTGGGCCATTGCAAAGGCGTAACACCAATCGCTGCAACTGCATGCGAAGCGATCGATAGCTCTAGACTCATTCAAGCTTGCCAGCTGACATGAGCGTTGTTCGGGATCTGATTCTCAAAGCAGATGACGATCTGCGTTACCCCAGCAGCGGTGAACTTCGATCAATGGTTGATTTTCTCAGCCAAGGTTCGATTCGTTTATCTGTTGTTCGAAGTCTCACTGAGAACGAGAAAAAAATCGTCGATGAATCAGCGAAACAGCTGTTCACTCGCAAACCCGAATACGTTGCTCCTGGAGGCAATGCCTTCGGCCAGAAGCAACGCGCCCAGTGTCTACGCGATTACAGCTGGTACCTGCGGCTTGTGACTTACGGAGTCCTTGCGGGCAGCACGGAGCTCATCCAACAGATTGGCCTTGTCGGTGCCCGTGAGATGTACAACAGCCTTGGAGTGCCGATGCCTGGCATGGTGGAAGCCATGCGCTGCATGAGAGAGGCTTCCCTGACACTGCTTTCGGAAGACCAGCAAGCGCTCGCAGCCCCCTATTTCGACTACCTCATTCAAGGAATGCAGACCTCGACATAAACGGCTTTGTTTTTCTTCGCGAGCCGCCCGTAGGGGCGGTTTTTTTAATGCCAAAGAGATTCAAAACTGCCTGCAATAGTTTCATCTGAGACGCTTCATGAGTCCAGCTATAGATCTTGGATTGGATGCATGAGACTCGACTTTGGTTGCCGACGGCGGGCTTGCCTCGCATTGTTAAGTCGGGTTTCTCGTTGCGGGTTGCAGCTGCGCTTCGTTTCAGAGCGAAGGGGCTCGTTTGGGGTGATCCCCGACATCTTTGCCTTGTATGTCGCGAATAAGACTTGTAATGAGTCTAGAAATGAGACTTGATTGAGATTGTTGTTTCCTTTGTTTGGTGCGGCAAAAGCCTGCAGCGCTGTTGTCTTGCTGGGCAAGGTGTCTTGAGTCATAGACCTGGGCAGGTCGGCCAATGATCTTGCGTCACTGTGTCTACAGCAGGTACGCAAGAACGAAGAGTGTTGCAATTGCTTGGGTCTGCGTTGGCCAGGATTGGTTTGGACATTCAATCGTCAGGCTTGGACAGCTCACAGGCGGTCGTGTGTTGTTGATCGCAGTGCAATGAGACTTTCTCTTTAGATGATCTATTGGTTTGTATTGGCTTAGCCAACAGGGGATGTGGAGGTCTCTGCATTTAAAACAATGGAAAAGCAAGGTTATAACAACAAATCATTCATTGGTCTCGCTTGGGACTGTTGATGAGACTTGCTTTGAGGTTCGATTGAGACCTAGTGGTCTAGATAGTCTTGATTGTGTCTCAGTATGGGTCCTGAAATGGTTCTTAGTTAAGACGACTGAGATTTTTTGTCGCGATAAAGCTCCCGCAGCATCTGATAGGCCTCGTTGAGTCTTCTCATGCCGTCGGTAGAGCCACCTGCATCTGGATGGGCTTCGATTGCTTTTTTCTTGTAGGCGTCTCGGATGGAACGCAGGGTGAGTGACGCACCTGCCTGTGTGGGCAGATCTAACAAACGAAGCGCACCATGCAAGGTCATGGTGGATTCCAAGGTTTCAAAGGACGTCACACGCCTGCTCCGTTTAAAGCGGTTCACAAAGCGACGAATCAAGGTCGGAATGCGATCCTCCACGCTGCCTGCGGCAAAGGGATCTTCAAGAACAGCGGCAGCAACGATGACATGTTCAAATTTTGGAGACTGCACAGCCCAATCAGCGCAGACATCCTGCATGGATTGATTGACCTGGCTCCATGTGAAGGTGCGCCCTTCGCTTCCATCCAATTGGGGCCAAATATCTCGGGCCATCCAGAGCATCACTGCCTCAAGAACCGTTGCTCCTGGCATTGATCCATAGAGATTGGTCCAATGATCGATGGCTTTAGCGCAGCAAGCGGTTAGGTGATCAAAACTCACCACTGGTACGAATGGACTATCACGCCGTTCCTCGGGTACTTGAGGCTGTTGCAGGCTGGTGCGGATGGCTTGTGTACGGCTGCGAACAAATCCTGGGAGGTCAATGCCTCGACTTTTCGTGTTGCTTTCTCTCGGCTGACTGGTCTCAGGGGTGAGTAGTGAAGCTGTGTCCTCTTCCTTAGGGTCTTGACTTCGGCGCACTAAAACGATGGCCCGGTCTTCGTCGTAAGACGGTTTCGTGGGTTGCTGGTCTGATGTGGATCGAATGGCATCAGTTGAGGTTGCAACTGAAAGGACCACTCCCTCTTCAATGGTTCCATTCTCGAGTAGATCATCGACATCAGTCTCGAGATCTGTCTCATCAGTCCAGATTTCTTCCAGCAATCGCGTTAAGCAATCGCCTCTTGATCTGATGCACCACTCTTTCTTCAGCTCGTCGAGGCGTTCAACGAGATGATCAGGAAGTTCAAGTGTGATCCGACGCCCCATTCAGTCTGCCGCGATAATTCGAATAAATGAAATGCGCGAAACCTATCGACCTTGCAGTCGACGCAACCAATCCTGTTGTGCCTTGATGGCATCGCGATAGCGTTGCTCCAACGAGTCATTCACGCGCTGGGGCATGATCATCGCTGACGGCAACTGATTGGCACCACCTGATGGTGTTGCAAGAGTTGGAGGCGCAATCCTTGGGGCTGGTTTGGGATAGGACCGAGGTGTGGCTTGAGGTCGGGGTGATTGAAGAATGGGCTGTGGCTTGTTCTCGTTGGTCTGAACAGGTTTCGGCTTTGCATTGATCGCCGGTGGTGGGGTTGGAGGAACAACCTTGCGTTTTTTAGCCGCTGCCTCAGCTTTTCTGGCCGCTTCCAGCATCTCTTCACGTCGGCGAAGCAAGGCGAGCTGGGTTACTGGAACCACGCTTAAAAGATGACCGGGCGTGGCATCCGCTGGATATACAACGCTCACCGTGACCGGATTGACAGCATTTGCTTGGGCGATGATTTGGCCGAGGGGCAGGCTCTGGCCTGATTTCATCCCAACATGAATTTCTCGATAGCCTTCGGAACTTTTAATTCCGATTGATCCTCGAAATGCCGTAAAAGGTTTTCGACCGGATGCAACTGGATGGCTTAAAACCAATTCGTGAGCACCAACTCCAGAGAGATTCATCTCAACATCAAATCGCACGCCATAGGTGCCGACATTATTGAGTGCAGAATCAATCATTCGTGTTGACAATTGATTGACCTGTATATCTCTAGTCCCAAAATGATGCTTGCGAGTGCTTGTTAGCGGAATATGCAGAGCGCCCTGCGAAAGATCATGATTGATCGATGCCTTGTACTCATCGCCAAGGGCCACACCAGCAACTCTTGAAAAGACTTTCCCGGTACGGATTTCATTTAGACGGTTTAAATAAATACGCCCTGGGGCAAGCTTTTTGCTGTCAAGAACGGAGATGAGTTCTTGCTCTTGGTTGGTTTCTTCTGCTGCAATAACAGCAAGTTGAAAAGGGCCGTTACTGCGACCTCTAAGCAGCCCGTTCATAATCCCCCTGGCCGGAAGAACTGAACTCACAATGACTTTGCGACTTCGGGCTGGAATTGTTATTTCACGTGGGAGCTTGCGATCGAGCTCTCTTCGCAACATTTGTACAGCGGTGGCATCACCAGGACCTGTATTCCAAGGGCGGCGGCCGAGGGGCTTCACCCCCATTAGACGGTTGGGGTGATAGGGAGCCTCAAAACTGTTTTTAACAGATCCTCTTTTGAATTTAAGGGTAACGGGATTATTGCCTGGATTTATTGCGATTGCGGCAACGGTTAATAATCCTCTTGCGCGTCTTCCACCTAATTTACTGCTGTCTTGTGGATAATATTTATGGTGCATATGCAAACCGAATTCGCCATTAAAAGTAAATTCAGCATTCTTTAATGGTTGGTTGTTTTCAGCGGCAATTGCAGATCCCGGCGCCGTGTTGACAAGGATTCCAGGTCCTTTGACGATTTCGGGTTGATTGGAATGCAGGACTGGAACGTTATTAAAGGTGCCATTGAGAGCCCGAGCCCTTTGCCCAGCCATCAGTGGCACGTAGGCATGCGCAGGCTCAATGACACTAAAATCGTACGTCGCAATTGCGACGCTGATTAGGACCAGTTTTGATAATCGGTGAGACACGCGAGACTGGTTTTTGAGAACTGCGGCCTGAGCTCTCCGCAAGTTCCAAACCTAATCGTCTGGTTCAGAAGCGCCAAGTGTGTGTTGGCAGTCCCGATTTCTGGAACAATTCGCCAGGATTATGGGAGAACCTGTGTTTAGCCATGCTGCCTCCCTTTTTCTGTCAGCCCTCCTGTGATTCCAGTCATTGGCGCAGTCATCACCAGCAACGCAAGCTAGAGATGCTTCGTTTCTGGCGTGATGGCCTGGAGCGTCAACTTGCTGCTGTTACTGCAGCGATGTCCACACTTGAGGGTCAAATTGAGCGGGACCACAGCGACGCATCCTGATCGCCAAGTTCTGCTCGCAATTGGGCCAGGGCACGTTTCAGCCTCCGCTGCATTGTCATTGCGCTCACACCGTGCTTTGCACCTGCCCCACGGAGGCTGGCACCTTCAAGCACCACCTCAATGAGCGCCTTTTTCTCTGCCGGTGCTAATCCTTTGATTGCTTTCCAGATTTGTTTGGCCCTTTCCTGTTTCAACAGCGGTTGCCATCCATGTTCATCTGCTGAAATCCTGTTTTCGTCTAAAGGCTCCCATGTTTGTCGGCGGCGGTAGACATGCACGTTCAGTTCCAGTTCAGCAGGCATCTTCTGTGTTTCTTGCTGTGCTGAAGAGTTGTTCCTAATCGTGTTCTGAGCTTGTTCTTGGAGACGTCTAGGGAGTCTGACGAGTCCCACACTGTCTCTGAGGTAATGAAGGATTGCCCCTCTGATATGCGGCCTTGCGTATACCTCAAATGGCTTGTCTTGGCCTTGTTCATAACCCTCCGCGGCACGTAGCAAACCAAGTCTGCCCACCTGTTTGAGATCCTCTCGATCGAGTCCCGATCGCTTTGCGTAATGGCCAGCGATGGGATCAACAAGTTTCAGGTGATGCTCGATGCGTTGATTTCTGATGGCGTGAGTCTTGTTCATGGTTGTTGTCGAAGGAATGGGTCGGCAGCGGCCGGTTGTCCTTCCTCAGACAGACATCTAGGGGGATGACTCCACAACCGTGTTTCCACGGATTTCGAGAATCACTTCTCGCAATAAAGCCTCGGGTCCGTTGGCCTTCAGCCAGTTCAGATCAGAGTTTGTTGTGGCCAAGAGATAACCAGCAAATCCAAGGGCATTGATGCTGAAACCTGCAGCACCCTCTCTCCTGCGCCTCACCATCGCCATCCATTCCGGTGTCACTAACAAGTTGTAAAAAGATCTTGGACGCTGATCCTGTGAGGGATGACCAAGGCCCAGCTGTTCAGACAGTGATAGGTAGCCTTTGTATAGGTCTTGTGCTCGTTCTTCGGGATCTTTGCGGTGACTTAATCGCGAGATAACAGAACATCCGTTCCATAAGGGATCGCTAGACGATGCGTTCGTACCTTTTGATACCAATCGGTTTTGAAACCAGAGGTCTCTGGGACAACTTGTCTCGTCTTTTCTGCGCGGTAGGAGTTGAAGATGTCGGTGAGGCTGACTTGCTCCTGCAATTGGTCCGCTATTGAAAAACCACAGCCCGGATGTGTCTTGGTCAATATGAACGAATGCTGTCCAGTCAGCCAAACGAAGCCAGCCATCTTGGGCGGCCCATTCGTCAGTAATTAGCAGCATGTGTCCGCGTTGGACAGGGTA
>QCUZ01000087.1:0-5819 GCA_003210555.1 Synechococcus sp. AG-683-A03
GTGGAAATGCTCGACCTTGACGGACCGAGCTCATAAAACAACAGCTCAAAAAACAACGAACAACAAAAAACCCCCAGCCATGGGCTAGGGGTTTTTTACTGGAGCTGGTGGATTCAGAACAAACCGAGAGTCAGTGACTTGTCGATAGGCATTGCAGCACCGATTCCCAAGTAGATGGTGGTAGCTGTACCAAACAAGAACACTGCCATCGCAATAGGACGGCGGAATGGGTTCTGGAACTTGTTAAAGCTCTCGATGAAGGGAATCAGCATTAAACCGAGGGGAACCAAGGTTTGCAGTGCAATACCGAGAAGCTTGTTAGGAACAACCCTAAGGATCTGGAACACCGGATAGAGATACCACTCAGGGAGGATTTCAAGTGGTGTTGCAAATGGGTCAGCTTTGTCACCCAACATTGCTGGATCTAATACCGAGAGACCAACGATGCATGCAATGGTGCCAAGGATCACTACAGGAAAGATGTAGAGAAGATCATTGGGCCATGCAGGCTCACCGTAGTAGTTGTGACCCATGCCTTTAGCGAGCTTGGCCCGCAGCTTGGGGTCGGTGAGATCAGGCTTCTTGAGAATATGCATGGTGCGAAGCGGTAATGAACGAACGGTAAGTGGGAAAGTTCGAAACTTGAATCAGTGCGTAAAGCAACTGAAATGGATCACAAAGGACCAGAAATGCCCTGCTTACGGATCATCAAGAAGTGCATGAGCATGAACACAGCAAGCAACCAAGGCATCACGAACGTGTGAAGGCTGTAGAAGCGTGTGAGTGTGGATTGACCAACGCTCTCTCCACCGCGCAACAGCTCCACCATGAAGTCACCAACCACTGGAATGGCAGCTGGTACTCCGGAAACGATCTTGACGGCCCAGTAACCAACTTGATCCCAAGGGAGTGAGTAGCCGGTAACGCCAAAGGAGACTGTGATCACAGCCATCGTCACACCGGTCACCCAGGTGAGCTCACGGGGACGCTTGAAGCCACCAGTGAGATACACACGGAAGACGTGCAGGATCAGCATGAGCACCATCATTGAGGCGCTCCATCTGTGGACTGAACGAATGAGCCACCCGAAGCTCACATCTGTCATCAAGTACTGAACTGAGCTGTAAGCCTCAGCAACAGTGGGTTTGTAGTAGAAGGTCATCGCGAACCCGGTCGCGAACTGAATCAGGAAGCAAACAAGCGTGATGCCGCCCAGGCAATAGAAAATATTGACGTGGGGCGGAACGTACTTGGTGCTGAAGTCATCAGCGATGTCCTGAATTTCAAGACGTTCCTGGAACCAGTCGTAGACAGGTGAGGAGTTCGCCATGCAAAGGTCGGTTTGGATTGCGAGAGTCTACCGATGACGCTCCAGCCGACGCGACAGAATGAAGCTGATGTTGCCGATTGTTAATTACATGAGAAAAGGCCTGCGGCAGCTGGCCTCCGGCTTGGCCTCCCTTTTGCTTTGCACCCTCTTAATTCCAGCGCCTGCTCTGGCTCTCAACGATGCCCAGCAGTTGGTGGTGGAAACCTGGCGCCTCGTGAATCAGAGCTATGTCGACCCCTCGACTTTCGACCGTATTCGCTGGAAGCGTTTACGTCAGAAAGCTTTGGAGCAGACGATCGAAACCAGCGATCAGGCCTACAGCGCCATCGAAGCCATGCTTGAGCCCCTCGACGATCCCTACACACGTCTGTTGAGACCTGACGATTACTCCGTCATGAAATCCAGCAATTCGGGAAGCCTGAGTGGAGTAGGACTTCAACTTGGCCATCACAACGATGAAAATTCAGTCGTTGTTATCGCTGCACTCGAAGGGTCACCCGCGGCTGACGCTGGCGTGGTCAGCGGCGCAGCCCTGCTGGCAGTGAACGGAGAATCAACCGCTCTGCTCGGACTCGAAACCACAGCGGCACGCTTGCGTGGGGATGTGGGAACGCAGGTTTTGTTGACTCTGCAACCCCCCAATGGAGAGTCTGAAGAACTCACATTGGAACGACGCAATGTTGACCTGCGCCCCGTTCGCACACGACGTCTTCGCAGTGACACCCACACTCTTGGGCATCTTCGAATCACACAATTCAGCGAAGGTGTGCCGATGCAAGTGCAAGAAGCCTTGCAAGAACTCACCGACAAAGGAGTGGAAGGAGTAGTTCTTGACCTTCGGAACAACTCTGGAGGGCTCGTCAGCGGCGGCCTCGCTGTGGCTGACGCCTTCCTAGACCAAGAGCCCATTGTGGAAACACGCAATCGAGATGGGATTGCTGATCCCATCCAATCGAACCCAAGCACGTTGTACGACGGTCCAATGGTGACCTTGGTCAATGCCGGCACCGCGAGTGCCAGCGAGATCCTCGCGGGGGCTCTTCAGGACAATGATCGGTCACTGCTGCTCGGCAGTGAAACCTTTGGCAAAGGACTCATTCAGACCCTCACCAACCTGAGCGATGGCAGTGGTTTAGCCGTCACTGTGGCCGGCTATGTCACGCCAAGCGGCCGTGATATTCAGGGGCAAGGAATCACACCAGATCGCTTGCTAGATCAGCCCGAGCCGCTGAATCCCGGTGGCGAAGGAGACCGCTGGCTAACGGATGCCGAACGGGTGCTGGAGGCCATCATCGATCGACAAACTTCGGAAGCTCCCCCAACAACTGATGATCTCAGCGATGAAGAGGAGATGGCAGCAACGGCATGAGTAGCCGCACTTATCACGACCCTCTTCATGGCGGCATCGCGCTCAACACAGACGACCCAGCAGAAGCGCTGGTGCTCGAGCTCGTTGACGCAGCTCCCTTTCAAAGACTGCGGCGCATACGCCAGCTCGGGCCTGCATTTTTAACCTTTCATGGCGCAGAATCGAGCCGGTTCACCCACTCTCTTGGCGTGTTCCACATCGCACGACAAGCCTTTCAGCGCTTGTTGGCCATGGATTCGTCACTGGAACTTCATCGGGGCGTTCTCTATGCAGCAGCCCTGCTCCATGACTTGGGGCATGCGCCCCTGAGCCACACCGGCGAGGAAATGTTTGGCACCCGCCATGAACATTGGTCCGCGCGGATCGTTCGAGAGCACCCGGCGATCCAGGAGCCACTCGAACGATTTCAACCGGGAAGCTCAGAAGCCGTGGCCGCACTTCTAGAGCACGGCAGCACACAACGCAGGGTGATTAAGGACCTCGTGAGCAGCCAACTCGACTGCGACAGACTCGATTACTTGCTCCGCGATAGCTACAGCACAGGCACGAGCTATGGCCAACTTGATCTAGAGAGAATCCTGGCCGCACTCACCCTGGCACCAGATGGAGAACTCGCCATCCATCCAAAGGGCCTAATGGCCGTCGAGCACTACCTCGTGGTGCGAAACCTGATGTACCGCAGTGTTTACAACCACCGCCTCAATGTGGTCTGCAATTGGCTGCTGGAACAAATGATCCGTCTAGCCCGTGAGCTAGGCCCCAATGAAGTCTGGGCAGATTCCACGATGCATCGCTGGCTTTGGTCTGCCCATGAGCTCGACCTGGACTCCTACCTAGCCAACGATGATCTGCGAACTGGCTATCACCTGTTGCGCTGGCGAGAGGAAGCCCCTCGCCCGCTCGCTGATCTCTGTGATCGGTTTCTCAACCGACGCCTTCTTAAAGCATTGGATGTGGATAGCCTTCCAAAAGAGAAGCAGCTCGAATGCTTAGCCCAAGCCAGGGGATTGGCGGAAGCGAAGGGATTTGATCCGAGTTTGTGCTGCGGACTAAGGCATCAACAATTGCATGGGTATCACCCCTATCGCGGGGGGCTAAGGCTCTGGAATGGCCAGCAACTTCAAGCGCTTGAGCAAAGCTCAGCACTCGTTAAAAGCCTGAGCAAACCGGCCAGCACCAGCTGGCTGATCTATCCAAAACAGATCGGTCAGGAACTGAAACGAAAGGTGGGCCAATACCTGGCGCACCTCTAACGTCAGCCTCCACTCTTGATCACGTCGGTGGCTTTGACCCAAGGGACCTTTCAAGCTGCATGTCATCGCCTGGTTTTGCCCACCAATCGGCACATCCCTTGGCAAGACACCCTGGAGGACCAACTCAATGGTCTTGAGGGCAAAGACCTCGAATTAGATAGCGGGGAGTGGTTGCTGAACTGCCGAGTGATCTCTGCCTTGCAAGCTCAACTTGAGGACCGTCAATGTCGATTGCTGTCGATCAAAAGCTGCAATCCACACACCGTGGTCAGCGCCAACGCGCTTGGCATTCCAG
The DNA here is from genome assembly GCA_003210555.1 of Synechococcus sp. AG-683-A03. Taxonomy (GTDB): domain Bacteria; phylum Cyanobacteriota; class Cyanobacteriia; order PCC-6307; family Cyanobiaceae; genus Synechococcus_C. The sequence goes on from QCUZ01000087.1 coordinate 4,248, forward strand.
CTCAGCTCGTGACGCCGCAGCCCGCTGCTGATCCACGTCCGGACAGTCGCGAACAAGAACAGGCCCCAGCTCTGTTGATCCATCGAGCAACCCTGCGATCGGGAGACCATCTCAAAGCACGCCATCACGTTTTGCTCATTGGCGATGTCAATCCAGGTGCTCAAATCAGTGCAGGAGGGAACGTCCTGATCTGGGGACGGCTCCGTGGCTGTGCACACGCTGGGGTTCAAGGCGATTTAAGTGCACGCATCACGGCATTGCAGCTCCGTCCTCTTCAGCTACGAATCGCCGATTTAGTGGCCAGAGGACCAGAGGAAAAACCCCAACCTGGACTGGCGGAGGAAGCGCGGATTGTGGATGGAGAGATTGCAATCGAGCCTGCTGATCCCCGCAGTGACTTCCCAATGCTGGAGCTTTCTACCGATTCGAACAATTAAGAGCACTTGCCCCTAACCTGGCCAAATCAACCGCGACAACGTGACGTCAAATTCGCGAACGATCTTGATTTGCTCCGGCAAGGGGGGTGTGGGGAAGACCACCCTGACGGCCAACTTGGGGATTGCCCTTGCCCAGCGAGGGTCCAGCACTGTTGTTCTGGATGCCGACTTCGGTTTGCGCAACCTTGATTTATTGCTTGGACTCGAGAATCGCATTGTCTACACAGCGCAAGAGGTCTTAGCCGAGACCTGTCGCTTGGATCAAGCCCTCGTAAAGCACAAACAAGTTCCCAATCTGGCGCTGCTGCCGGCTGGCAACCCTCGGATGCTCGAGTGGCTCAAACCAGAGGACATGCAGGCCATTGCCTCCATGCTTGAAGAACGATTCGATTACGTGTTGATCGACTGCCCCGCGGGCATTGAAGATGGCTTCAAAAACGCCGTTGCCGCTGCCCGGGAAGCCATTGTGATCACCACTCCTGAGGTGTCTGCAGTGAGAGATGCGGATCGCGTGATCGGATTGCTCAACACCCATGGGGTGACCCCAGTCCAGCTCGTCCTCAACCGAGTAAGGCCGAAAATGATGGCCAATCAAGAGATGTTGGCTGTGGATGACGTCACCGACATCTTGGCCCTCCCCTTGCTCGGATTAGTGCTGGAAGATGAGCAAGTGATCGTGAGCACCAATCGGGGCGAACCTCTCACATTGAATGGAACAAAATCACCAGCAGCCAAGGCCTACGGCAATATTGCTAGCCGTCTTCAAGGCGAGGACATTCCACTGCTGGATCCTTCCAAAGAGCGTTTGGGCCTACGGGCCACAGTGCGCCGCTTGATGCAAACGAAGATCTTCTGAGCTGATGACTCTCCGTGACCTTGTCGACAAATTGCTTGGGCGTCAACCAGCGAGCGCCAGCACTGCCAGAGACAGGCTTCAGCTTGTTCTGGCCCACGACCGCAGCGATCTAAGCCCTGAGCTTCTTGACCAAATGCGTCGTGAAATTTTTGAAGTGGTGGCCAAATACGTTGACATCGACCTTGAGGAAGGGGATGTGAGCCTGGAAACCGAGGATCGTGTAACGGCCTTGGTTGCCAACTTGCCGTTTCGTCGACCGATTGCTTCGGCTGCTCCCAA
>QCUZ01000088.1:0-5805 GCA_003210555.1 Synechococcus sp. AG-683-A03
TGCGGGGCGGGAAGCAACAGCAGCAGCAGGAGCCATGACGCTTCATTGAGTTGTGTAAAGAGTAACCCTAAGAAACGTAAACGAACTCTCAGAAAGCGAGCGCAGCGAGTAAATGAGTAGAAATACCCGTCGCCGTGAGCAGTTGGGGCGCATGCAGCAGCAACCACTCCGCTGTTTTCAGGTAGATGAACACGCCCGCCACATCAGTGGCAGTCGTAATAAAGGGAGCTGACATCAGGGCCGGATCCAAGCCCATGCGGTTGAACAGCAACGGCAACGCAGCTCCAGCCGTGGCGGCCAGGGTGGTAATCGCAAGCAAACTGATGCCGACCGCCATCCCTACAAGTGGGCCGTCGCCACGCCACCAAGCGAATGGCACTACAACAAAAAGCATCAGCAAGCCCAGCAGGGCTCCGGCGAGCGCCTCTCTGACAACAGCACGCCAGGGACCCAAAGATTGAATGCGCTGCGTGCTCAATCCACGAATCACCACCGTGGAACTCTGGGCACCCACGTTGCCACCGGTCCCAATTAACAGAGGGATGAATGCCGCAAGCATCACAACCTCACGCAGCACGCCATCATTCATCGCGATCACCTGGGTTGTGAAGATATTTGCAATCACCAACACCGCAAGCCACACCACGCGCCGCCGCGCGACGGTGAACAAATTGCTCTGGAAGTAGTCATCCTCATCACCAGCCTCCACCGCACCAGCGGCATAGAGGTCACGGGTGGCCTCCTGCTCGATCACGTCGATCACGTCATCCACCGTGACGATCCCGACAAGACGACGTTCCCTGTCCACCACAGGCACGGCAAGGAAGTCGTAGCGCTGAATCGCACGGGCCACCTCCTCCTGATCAAGGTCGGTACCAACGCTCACCACCTCTCGCGTCATCACATCACCAATGCAATCGCTGGGGTCGGCCGTGACCAAATCACGCAAAGACAGGATTCCAGTGAGGTGGCGCTGCCCATCCGTGACATAAAGGCTGTAGATCGTTTCGGTTTCTCTCGCACGGCGACGAACGATGGTGAGAGCCTGTGCGGCACTATGAAATTCCTTGAGATCGATGTATTCCGTTGTCATCAAACGGCCAGCCGTTTCGGGGGCGTAGCCAAGGAGCTGGGCGGTCACCCGCCGCTCGGCGGGACTGAGCTCCACCAAAAGGCGGCGCACCACTTTGGCCGGCAACTCATCGAGCAGGCGCACCCGGTCATCGGGTGACATCTCTTCCACAAGCTCCAACACTTCACTGGAGCGCAGCCGTTCCAACAAGCTTTGCTGAATGGCTGGCTCAAGGTATTCGTACACCTCAATCGCTTCGTCCTTGCCGAGCAAGCGAAAGGCCAATGCCTGCAGCGTTCGCGGAAGGCAGCCCACCGCTTCCGCCACGTCCACGGGCTGAACGGGAGCCAAGAGCAACTTGACTCCGTCGTAATTGCCAACCGACAACATCGATTCCAGCTGCTGAGCGACAACCTCAGCCACCAGATCATTGGTCACGCTCACACCACTGCGGCCGTGGGCTTCTTCCATGCTCTCCGCCCAGCCCTATCCAGTGTAAATGGGGCTGCAGCCGGTTATCGTCAGCGCCGATTGCACCCCTCAACAGTTATGGCTCCCAACATCAGCGCCGTGTCCGTCAACACTCCCGATGGCGCCAACAAATCACTCGGTTCTTACGCCGGAAAGGTGCTCTTAATCGTGAACGTGGCTAGCCGTTGCGGCTTCACGCGCCAGTACAGCGGTTTGCAGGCACTGCAAGACAGTTACGGCGCTCAGGGTCTGGAAGTTCTGGGCTTCCCCTGCAACGACTTTGGCGGTCAAGAGCCCGGGTCTTTGGAGGAGATCAAAAGCTTCTGCTCCACCACTTACAACGCCAGCTTTGAGCTGTTCGACAAAGTGCATGCCACTGGAAGCACCACGGAGCCTTACACCACCCTCAACAAAACAGAGCCTTCAGGCGATGTGGCTTGGAACTTTGAGAAGTTCCTCGTCGGCAAAGACGGCACGGTGATCGCGCGATTCAAAAGCGGAGTCGAGCCCGATTCCGATGAACTGAAGCAGGCGATTGAGTCTGCCCTTAACGCCTAACCAAGTTCCGGCCGACGAAGACACCCAGGGCTGCGGCACCAAGCCCCAGCCCCAGGGTGAGACCCATCAACCCCAAGGCAGCCAGCCAGTGACCTTCTGCGATGAAGGTCACGCAGTGCACCATCCAGCTACTGAACGTGGTGAGCGAACCGCAGAAACCGATGCCAATCAACAACTGACGCCTGGGTCGGATCGGAAGCCCGACCAACCAACCCAAAATGAATGCGCCAAGCACGTTCACAATCACGTCATTGTCGTGAAAGTGAGCAGCGACTTGCCAACGCATCACTGCACCGGGAACGGCACCAAGCGCCACAAGGCCCATTTCGCACAGGTCTTGTCGAAGGCTGAGCTGTCCCGTCGCAGGGGTAGAAGGCTGAGGCATCAGGCGACACCCTCTGCCAAGCCAAGCCCATAGCCAAGGCCAGCCGCAATCAAACCACCCAGGATCGAACCGATGCCGAGGAGCAGAGATTCACGCCAATTCCTCTGCTTCAGGGTGTTGAGCAACTCAACGGCAAACGTCGAAAAAGTACTGAGGCTGCCGAAAAAACCCACAGCAACCAACAAGGTCAACGCCGAAACACCTTTCGACGTTGAACAGGGGTCATTGACCTGTAGGCCGACCACTAGCCCGAGGGCAAAGGCTGCTACCAGATTGACGGCAAAGGTTCCCCAGTGCTTGAGGGGAACCATCGGTTCAAAGTGATTGACAATCCGCAGACGAAGCCAGGCTCCAGGAATCGCCCCAATCCCCACCAGCACCACTTGACCGGCCGTGAAGGAATCAGCCACGAACCCAACCACGAACTGGCTGAAAGCCAGCTGGCAAAACTTGGCCTGAGGACATCTGCACTTGAATCCAATCGCGGCCGTCGTCTCCACGCCAGTGACGCAACATCTGCAACGGAGTGCCTAGCTCCAAGCGACGGAGAGCAGGGGCTTCAACAAGCGGGCTAGAGCGCAACACGCAGCACTCACCACTGAGCAAGGGACTTTTGCTTTCCTGCCTGCGCAAGGGGGGAAGCCGCCGTTGAGCGCCACCGGCAGGCAATGCCGCCGGTGCCATCAAAGCCACGCCAAGCAGCCAACCCCAACGCAACACAACCCCTGTCGACATTTTCATCAGATGTCGAGGGAGGCCATATCCAAGTCAGCGCTATGGGTTTCGATGAATTCCCGCCGCGGCGCAACTTTGTCGCCCATCAGGATCGTGAAGATTCGATCTGCTTCGAGCGCATCTTGCACTTCCACCCGCTTCATCATGCGCGTGGAAGGATCCATGGTGGTTTCCCACAGCTGCTTGGGCATCATTTCACCAAGACCTTTAAAACGCTGGATGTTGTAATTAGCTTTCTCGCCAAATCCCGCCAAAGTTTTCTGCAATTGCTGCTCGTTGTAGCAATAGGTATGGTTCTTTCCGCGTTCAACTTTGTAAAGCGGCGGACAGGCGATGTAGATATACCCACCTTCAACCAATTCTTTTTGGTAACGATAGAAGAAAGTGAGGATCAAAGTCCGAATATGCGCTCCATCCACGTCCGCATCGGTCATGATTACAACCCGGTGATAACGAAGATTTTTGACGTCAAAATCTTCCCCCTTAATCCCCAAGCCAAGGGCAGTAATCAGGGCTTGAATTTCAGTATTTTTATAAATCTTGGCGTCGTCAGTTTTCTCAATGTTGAGAATTTTTCCGCGCAGGGGAAGAATCGCCTGAAAACGACGATCGCGTCCTTGCTTGGCGGAGCCTCCAGCAGAGTCCCCCTCCACGATATAAATCTCGGATTCAGAAGGGTCTCTGCTGCTGCAATCCGCCAATTTGCCCGGCAACGTTGAACTTTCGAGCACGCTTTTACGGCGCACCAACTCACGCGCGCGGCGAGCCGCTTCCGCAGCATTGAAGGCCTGAATTGCCTTCTCGAGGATCATATCGATCACTCCTGGATTGAATTCCAAGTACTGACTCAGTGACTCTCCCACCAAGTTGTCAACAATGCCCCGAACCTCGGTGTTACCGAGCTTCGTTTTGGTTTGACCTTCAAATTCAGGCTCAGGAACTTTCACCGAAAGCACAGCGGTGAGGCCTTCGCGAATATTTTCGCCAGCCAAATTTGAATCAGCGTCTTTGCGCTTCCCTCGCTTCTTCGCAAACGTATTAAGGGTGCGGGTCAGAACGGTTTTCAAACCTTCGATATGGGTACCGCCATCCACCGTGCGGATGTTGTTGGCGAAGCCAAGAATGCTGTCGGAGTAAGCATCAACACACCACTGCAATGCCGCTTCCACAGAGACGCCATCTTTTTCGGCGTTGACGTAGATAATTTCTGGATGCAGAGGGTCTTTCTCTGCATTCATATAGGCCACATATTCCTTGATGCCACCTTCGTAGAAATAAAGCTCCTCACGAGGCTGGCCCTCTTGATCCCGGGCAGCCTGTCGCTCATCGCGGAACACGATGCGCACACCACCGTTTAAGTAAGCCAGCTCACGCAAACGGGCCGACAGCGTGGAGAAATCAAACTCAATTCCGACCGTAAAAATTTGGTGATCCGGCTTGAAGCAAACGCTGGTGCCAGTAACCCCGTTTTCTTCAGCCGGTTGAGGCTCTGAAGCAAGGCTGCCGATGGCAGCACCGCGCTCAAAGCGCTGGCGATGCACCTGACCTTGACGGCGCACGGTGACTTCAACCCACTCACTCAGGGCGTTCACGACGGAAACGCCAACGCCATGCAAACCACCTGAAACCTTGTAGCCACCGGCTCCAAACTTGCCACCGGCGTGCAACACCGTGAGCACGGTTTCCAAGGCACTTTTGCCCGTACGGGGATGAACATCCGTAGGGATCCCTCGGCCGTTATCACTCACGAACGCGGAGCCGTCTTCTCCGAGAACAACCGTGATTTCGTTGCAGTGCCCAGCCAGGGCCTCATCGACGGCATTGTCCACCACCTCATAAACAAGGTGATGCAGACCACGGGGACCCGTGGTACCGATGTACATGCCCGGGCGCTTACGCACCGGCTCCAGGCCTTCAAGAACCTGAATTTGCTCAGCACCGTAAGCGGCTTGAACTTTTGCGGCTTCGCTCATGCGCTCGTCGTCGGCCCGGCCACCTTTTCAACTTCAACTTAACACCGGTATCCCAGAGACGCTCGTAGAAGCCTCTGACGCGTCATTTTTAAAGGGGATGCACCCCATCGTTTCTTCGATGAATCAGATCAGCCCTGAATTCGGGACCACAGCCAAGGCAAAACCTGATGCAGAGGCGCCCCTTGTGGTGGCACTGGTGGGCCCGACGGCGAGTGGCAAAACCGCGCTTGCGCTTGAGCTTGCTGAGCACTTCCAGCTGGAGATCCTCAACATCGACTCTCGCCAGCTCTACCGAGAGATGGATATCGGCACAGCAAAACCCACTGCCGAGCAACAACAGCGCATCACGCATCACCTTCTCGACCTGCGTTCCCCTGATCAACCGATCACGCTTCAGGAGTTTCAGCAGCAAGCCGCTGCGGCCGTGAGCCAGGTGCTCAAAGATCGAGGCGTTGCCTTTTTAGCCGGAGGCAGTGGCTTGTACCTCAAAGCCCTCACCCAGGGACTGCAGCCACCCGCCGTACCTCCCCAAGCCGAGCTACGCCGTCAGCTGAGCGCACTCGGTCAAGCAAACTGCCACCAGCTCCTCCAACAGGCCGACCCCCAAGCAG
>QCUZ01000089.1:0-5165 GCA_003210555.1 Synechococcus sp. AG-683-A03
CCCCTCACCAATCACAATGCGGCCCTTCATTTGAATCTGATTCATGCGCTTGCGCATGGCATCAACAGCTAAAGCATCGGCTTCATCCTTCAGACCTTTGCCGGAGAGCGTGGCGGAAGCGATGGCGGCCTGCTCGACGATCTCGAGAATTTCCTGAATGAGAGTGCGATCCACGTAAGTGCTGCGGGGGGTAAAGAGAGGCTTTGAGGAGAAAGCCTGCAACAGCAGGGATTTCTGTCTCATATGCGCGGCTCACTGTATCAGTGTTATCTGGACACCTCTAGAGCCCCAAAGCTTCTATAAAATTTCGCGAGTTAATGACAATTTTTAATGGCTGCGACGCATCGCCCTATTCAGATCATTCCCTCTGTTTTGCCTGCTGACTGGGCAGCAATGGGGCAATGCGTAAAAGATCTAGAAGATGCGGGTGTTGATCGCATTCAGTTTGATGTGATGGACGGGAATTTTGTTCCCAATCTCACCTTTGGCCCTGAGCTGATCAAAGCCTGCCGGCGTTACTGCAACGTCCCGTTTGAAACTCAGCTCATGGTGAGTCAATACAACTGCGAAACCATGCTCGAGGAGTACGTAGAGGCCAGCAAAGGGGCCAATGGGGAGCCAGGAGTCGTCATCGCTCACGTTGAAGCGAATACCCATTTGCACCGGATTCTTGGAAGGATTCGTCAACTTGGTGGAAGCCCTTCTGTGGCCCTCAATCCACACACGCCAATGGAAATGGTCAAGGACGTCTTGGACCTGGTGGACCACGTGCTGGTGATGACCGTGAATCCTGGCTTCGGTGGACAGGCCTACATCCCGACCATGCTCAACAAAATCTCCGAGCTAAGAAAGAACATCGTTGAGCGGAATCTTGACGTGGATATTGAGGTTGACGGCGGCATCAAGGCCAACTGGACTATTTCCCAGTGCTGCGCAGCTGGTGCAAACTGCTTCATCGCCGGAAGCGGAATGTTTGCTTATCCGAGCCTTAAAGAAGGTTGCGATGATCTTCGTCGCGTTGCTAGCGAAGCTCAGGATGGAAAGGTCTTGTCGACACCAGCCTGAGTTTCGTGTAACAGATGTAACGTAGAGGTGTATTAATCCATCTCTACTCCATGAGCACCAAACCCCTGGTGATCTCTCCATCCATTTTGTCTGCTGACTTTTCTCGCCTGGGTGAGGACGTTAAAGCTGTTGATGAGGCAGGTGCTGATTGGATTCATGTCGACGTTATGGATGGTCGATTTGTTCCCAACATCACAATTGGCCCACTGATTGTTGAGGCATTGCGTCCGGTTACCAAAAAACCTTTGGACGTCCATCTCATGATCGTGCAGCCTGAGAATTACGTCGAAGAATTTGCAAAAGCCGGTGCAGATATTATTTCCGTGCAAGTTGAAGCATGTCCACATTTGCATCGTAATCTTGCTCAAATTAAGGATCTCGGCAAAATGGCCGGGGCTGTTCTTAACCCAAGCACTCCACTCGATACGCTTGAGTATTGCTTAGAGCTCTGCGATCTTGTTTTGATCATGAGTGTGAACCCCGGTTTTGGCGGTCAGAGTTTTATCGATAATCAAGTCAAGAAAATCAGTGACCTTCGTCGCATGTGTGATGAAAAAGGTTTGGATCCCTGGATTGAAGTGGATGGAGGTGTTAAGGGTGCTAATGCATGGAAAGTGATTGAAGCTGGCGCGAACGCCATCGTGAGTGGTTCCGGTGTGTTTAATCAACCCGACTATGCAGCGGCGATTCAGGGAATCCGTAACAGCAAGCGCCCTTCTTGATACAGCGCGCTGATAGAAAACTGACTTTGCTTAGGTCCTGATTTCTTTTTTTTGACCTCTGCCATTTGGCAGGGGTTTTTTGATGGAGGGTCAAGAGTTCTGCCTGAATTGGCTTTAACTGCTTATATTTTTTCTGCGACTGCTTTTCTGTAATCTCGACACTGGTAAGAGGAGTGAAGACTTTGAGTGGTTTCGTCGATTGCACAGCTAAATCCTTCCCGGAAAGCAGCGCGCTTCATAGCTTCAATTTGTGAGACTGCGTAAATGCCGAGGGCGATCAAGATGAACAGTGAAATTCCTGCTCCAGTGCCTTTCGGATACAACTTCATAGCATTTAGATAGTGTCTTGAATGAGTTTAGGATGTTTACAATGAGCTGTAAATCATCAAGGCATAAACCCTTTGAATTGAGCTTATTCGGTAAAGGGGTTTAATTCTTTGGTTTGATTTCTAAGACCTCTATGCCTCCTTGTGGTTTTTCCCCACAAGCCAGGCGCTAAAAGCGAGCATCAGCACGCAACCACAGAATTGAAGTAACTCTGAAATTGATTGCACTTGAAAGCTAATCATGAGCTTAAATGCCGTAACGATCAGTGCAACGATGATGACGTTGGTTAGTTTTTGCTTTAGGCCTTCAAGAGAGGTGATGCTCAGAATGTTTCGCCTTTCTTGGGAAAGGTCTTGAAGCCGTGGATCAATATCAGAAATGATCAGCTCATAGATTCCATATCCAAAAATAAGTAGAGCAATTCCAACTACATAATAATCAATCCCACCCACTACTTTTCCAAGTAATAAAATGCTTTTTTCAGGATTTAAGTAGCCGTGAAAGAGCTTGTGGAGTGCGTGAATCTCTTCCTGGGTACCAAGGATGAAGCAGCTAACACTGCCAAGAAGACTCATCACAACTGGCAAGATGGTCACCAACCGGAATCGCCAAAGCAAATGTTCAAAACGCGATTCGAATCGGGCTCTGCGATTTTTTTTGATCTCAAGTTCTGTCTTTCGCTGATTCATGGATTCATGGTTGATTGTTAAACCCTAGTTTTTTGCAATTAGACGGTTGCTGCGGGTGGTTTGGTTTGAGGCGGTAGTGGCCGGGGTGTAAAAAGTGCGGGAACTGACAGAGTGATCAGAGCGCTACCTACTGCCAGCAAAACGAGTAGGGGCAGTGGTTTGACGAGGGGCTGCTTCTCTAAGACAGTTCCACAGCGCATGCAAATGGGTGTCGATCCAGGTGGTGGGTGTAAGACAACAGCAGGTCCACAACAGCACTCTGGGCAGCGGAAACGAGGCATGGCTGTCTTTAAGAATGTGGATCCTGCGTTAGCAGGCATGGAATTGGAATCATCAACTTTCCATAGGTTGTTGAGAGATTGATTTTTCAGCTGAAAGGTCGAGCTGTTTATATTTTATTTAGGCTTCGAGATGTTTTAACCAGATGGAAAACGCATTTCTTTCTTTGATGCTTAATGACATGAATTTATTCAAGACTGTCGCAAGCTCTGGATCAACTTGCCAGAAATCATTGGCAATTGAGGTTTGAACGGATTCCGGAAGGTCTGCGAATTGACGGATTAGAAATTCGTCCTTAAAGGGCTCTTGCTTTTCGCTGTTTCTAGCCGCTATTGCTGCTGATAGTCCATGCAGAAATCCATGGAGCTCAGAGCTTGCTTCTTCTAATGATTCTAATATTATTTCAGCTTCTTGGTATCTCTCCATGTCTCGCTCTTTGAGCGCTTTTCCTGCAAGTAGTGCCATTTCTTCGAGTTGATGTAGGTGTTCTACTTGTTCGGTATCTAATAGAGAGTCAAGCTGACGTTGAAACTTTTCCTTATCCATGAAAACCGCTAAATACTTTTCTATATTAAAGCAGCGATTCATTTAGCAGGCAAAGGCAAAGGTAAAGGGAAGAAACCCTGCAGATGGGGCCTAGTTCTTGACAGAATCGTGCGTTGCCGAAAGTTGTTCTGCCATGCCCCTCAGCTCTTTGGTGCGTCTGTTGCAGACCTCAGCGCTGAGCGGTGAGTTGTGCGAACGAGCGCAACGGGACCAGCGACTGTTGATGCGTGGCGCTGGACGAGCTGCTCGGGCACTGGTGGCCAGTGCGTTGGCACGGCGGATGGATCAACCTCTGCTGGTGGTTGTTCCCACCTTGGAGGAGGCCGGACGCTGGACCGCACTCTTGGAGCTCATGGGATGGTCCCGTGCACAGCTCTATCCGACCAGTGAAGGCTCTCCCTACGAACCTTTTGACTCCACCACTGAAATTACCTGGGGTCAGCTCCAAGTCTTAAGCGAACTGCAAGCAGATCGCAGCAAAAGCGATTTAGCGATCGTTGCTACTGAGCGATGCCTGCAACCCCACTTGCCGCCTCCGCAGGCCTTGGCAGAGCATTGCCGGGCTTTAAAGAAAGGCGATGTTGTCGACCTTGAGGAGTTGTCGACCTACCTCAGCCAACTTGGTTACGAGCGCGTCTCGACGATTGACCAGGAGGGAACCTGGAGCCGACGTGGCGACATTGTTGACGTCTATCCCGTGAGTAGTGAACTCCCTGTTCGTCTGGAGTTTTTCGGGAATGAACTCGACAAACTTCGTGAATTTGATCCAGCCAGTCAGCGTTCCCTCGATGCCGTTGACACGCTCAAGCTAACCCCAACAGGGTTCAGTCCTCTGATTGCTGAACGTCTGCGTGAGCAGGTGCCTGATGACCTCGATCAGTTGCTGAGTGAGGCGCAGATCACTGAGCTTCTTGAGGGAGGAACCCCCGAAGGCATGCGTCGCCTGATGGGACTGGCCTGGGATGCACCTGCGTCGCTCCTTGATTATTTGCCTGTCGAATGCTGTATCGCCATCGATGAGCGCCGGCATGGCAGCGCCCATGGCCAGCAGTGGCTTGATCACGCTCAAGAGCAACATGCTGAGCTTCCTGTTCCTATTCCTCTTCTGCATCGGCCCATTAAGGAGGCGATGGAGCTTGCTGAGTCGTTTGCTGGATTCGACCTGGCAGAACTTCAGGAACATGACAGTCACCCCAATGCCTTTGATCTCGCCAGTCGCCCAGTTCCGTCCTATCCCAATCAATTTGGAAAACTCGGTGAATTGATCAAACAGCACCAACGTGATCGTCAGGCTGTTTGGTTGTTATCAGCGCAGCCCAGCCGCGCGGTGGCTTTGCTTGAAGAACACGACTGCATCACGCGTTTTGTTCCCAATGCAGCGGATACGCAAGCGATTGATCGCCTGATTGAGCAGGGCACACCTGTGGCCTTGAAAACCCGAGGAACCGCTGAGCTCGAAGGACTGCAACTTCCCGCTTGGAGGGTTGTACTGCTCACTGACCGCGAATTTTTTGGACAGCAATCACTCACGAGTAGT
>QCUZ01000090.1:0-5097 GCA_003210555.1 Synechococcus sp. AG-683-A03
GATTTCGCTTGGCGTGAGCCTGGCTCAACCGCTCCAATCCGCTGCTTGGGGATCACAGCGTTTTCTTCTCGAGCGATCGCACGCTGATAGGCCGAAGAGACGTCTGATAGGTCGTCGTTACGAACAGAGGTCATGGCCGCAAAAGCAGTCAGGCCATGATGGCAGTCCTGCAACTCGATGACCATTGCTCAGAAAAGAGCGTGCTTCCCATCTGCTCTGCCGCCTGGATGAGCACTATCCAGACCCACCCATTCCTCTCGATCACAGCGACCCTTTCAGCCTGCTGATCGCTGTGCTTCTCAGCGCGCAGTGCACCGACAAAAAGGTCAATGAAGTGACTCCAGCCCTATTTGCTGCTGGTCCAACCCCAAGTGCCATGGCGGCTTTGACGGAAGCAGAGATTTTCGGGCACATCCGCCAGCTCGGGCTTGCCAAAACCAAGGCCCGCAACGTGCACAAACTTTCGCACCTATTAATTGCTGTGCATGGGGGGAACGTGCCGAACAGCTTTGAAGCGCTCGAGGCACTGCCGGGCGTTGGACACAAAACCGCCAGCGTGGTGATGGCCCAAGCCTTCGGAGTACCGGCCTTCCCTGTGGACACGCACATTCATCGATTGGCTCAGCGCTGGGGCCTCAGCAATGGAGACAGCGTGGAGCGCACCGAAAAGGATTTGAAATCCCTTTTCCCCCCAGGGAGCTGGAACAAACTTCACCTGCAAATTATTTTTTATGGACGCGAGTTCTGCACTGCTCGCGGATGCGATGGAACCGTTTGCCCCATGTGCCGGGAGCTGTATCCAAAGCGACGCAAGCCAGTGCTATGGCGAAGGCCCTAGCCAAATAGCGCTCCAACGTCAAACCTCTGTTACAGTTCGTTTCAATTGAATCGCCACTATGGATCGCACTCCTGCTAACGACACCTGGTTCCAAGGCCAAGCAGCCCGCTCTATCCATGAAGACCAGCTCAAGAAGGTGGAGCTTTTCAACGGTCGCGCCGCCATGATCGGATTCGTCATCGGTGTGATCACGGAAGGGCTTACAGGCCAGGGAATTCTCCATCAGATCGGCCTCGGCCCCCTCGTTGATGGCTACGTGACTTGCAGCGCTCAGATGCTTCCCTTCTGTTTCTGATCATTTTGGCCAATGTCTGTCAGCCCCCTGGTCTTAGGATTGAGAGCTGACAGTTCAGGCCAATGGCTCGAAAGCGGCGCAAACTCAGCAAAGACATGGAAGCCGAAATCAAAGCGGCCCATAAAAAAGTTGAGTTTATTTCTGCGTTAATTCGAGATATCCGCGAAGAAGACATACAAAATGAATACGCGGAGGCTTTTGTTCAAGTGCATGCCGCATGTACCCATCTCGCTCAGCTTTATGACGCTGAGGGCATCACTGAAGAAAGTGAAGGAACACTGGTCCTCTACAAAGGACTTCTCAATCAATTCGAAGAAGACTACGAGCTTTAGGACAAATTCAGGATCTGGACCTCAAGCACTAATTTTTTGCTGAAAACCCGTTACAACCGGATGGGTTTTTAGCAGCTTTATGCCAGAAAATAACGATCCGCGCTGGTTCACGTTGGCAATGGCAAGCCGTTGGCCCCTCGCCGTTGTGGTAGCAGCGTGGTCAGTTGCTTTTGCTGCGACTCAGATTCTTCGTCACCCCATCCCCATTGGACTTCCTCTAGGTCAGCCATTTCCAGTACGCCTCGTTGGCGGAGTCACTGTTGATGAACTAAAAGCACCTGTCAGGGTGAAAAGTGAGGGTGCGATCGCCATTGAGGCTTCTGAAGCCCTTCCGGTACAAGGTCAAGTTTCAGTCATCAAACCCGTTTTGATTGATTCAAATCGATCACTTGAGGTGCAAGGTCAAGTTTCAGTTAACGAGGTCACGGCTCCAGTCAAAGTGCAAGGTGTGGATGAAGGTCCTGTCCTCGTAGGTACGTCCGATGAAGATCAATTGACCGTGGGTGGATCTGTCGACGTCAGCGAGATTGGCGGTCGGATCAATGTGCGTCTTCGGGATGCGGCCCAATCGATCCTGCCGATTCCTCAATGAGATCACTTCCAGCTGATCTCACTCTTGCTGTGGTCGGACACCTTGAATGGGTCACCTTTCTGGCAGTGAATGAGCTCCCTTCGCCTGGACAGATCAGCCGTGCCCATCGCTCCCTGGAAGAGCCAGCTGGAGCTGGAGCGGTCGTCGCCGCTCAACTGGCCCAGCTGACAGGGCAAGAAGTGACCTTCTTTACTGCGCTTGGCAAGGATGAGATCGGTGCACGAAGTGAAGCGCGCCTGCGCGAGTTAGGGGTCAACCCAGTCATTGCCTGGCGTGACCAACCAACACGTCGCGGCATAAGTTTGGTCGATCGCAGCAGTGATCGAGCGATCACGGTAATTGGAGAGCGGCTGACACCGGTTGCTCATGATCCATTGCCCTGGGAGCATCTTGCCAATTGCGCCGGAGTGTTCGTCTCTGCGACCGATCCGCAGGGACTCAAGCTGGCAAGGGCGGCCAGGGTGTTAACGGCAACGCCTCGCCTTCGGCTACCCGTTCTTCAGGACGCAGAAGTCAATCTCGATGCCCTAATTGGCAGCAATCTCGATCCAGGCGAATGCCTTAAAGAGGGTGAACTCACTCCGACGCCAACCTTACGGATCGCCACGGAAGGAGAGAGGGGAGGGCTCCTCATTCCAGGAGGACGCTTTGAAGCCCAACCTCTCCCGGCTCCCCTAGTGGAAACCTACGGATGCGGAGACAGCTTTGCAGCGGGCGTGACAGCCGGACTCGCGGCAGGATGGTCCACCACTGAGGCCATCAAGCTTGGGGCCCAGTGCGGAGCGACCTGTGCAACACATTTTGGTCCCTACGCGTAAACCCAAAAATACGGCGAGTGGTTTGGGCGGAGCTGTTGTTTATGCATACTCTCGAAAAGACAGGAACTAAGCAAAACCCCTTGCGATGTCTGATCTGAAATGCCCCTTTAGCGGCCATACAGGCGCTACAACTTCTGCTGGACACACCGGTAATCAACAGTGGTGGCCCGATCAGATCGATCTCAGGATCCTGCATCAACACCATTCATCTTCCAATCCACTCGGAGAGGACTTTCACTACGCCACAGCGTTCTCGAACTTGGATTTTGAGGCGCTCAAAGCTGACCTCCACACCCTGATGCAGGACTCCCAAGAGTGGTGGCCAGCCGACTGGGGGCACTACGGCGCATTATTTATCCGTCTGGCCTGGCACAGCGCAGGCACTTACCGCATTGGGGATGGCCGTGGCGGTGCCGGCCATGGCAATCAACGCTTTGCACCACTGAACAGCTGGCCCGATAACACCAACCTGGATAAAGCCAGACGTTTGCTCTGGCCGATCAAACGCAAATACGGCAACAGCATCTCTTGGGCCGATTTGATCATTCTCTCTGGAACCATCGCCCTGGAATCGATGGGGTTCAAAACCTTTGGGTTTGGAGGGGGCCGCACAGACATCTGGGAACCGGAAGACGACGTGTTCTGGGGCAAAGAAACGCAATGGCTCGCAGACGAACGTCACGATGACGCCGGAGCACTCGACCAGCCACTTGCAGCTGTGGAAATGGGTTTGATTTACGTCAACCCTGAAGGACCTCATGGCAATCCGGATCCCATCGCATCAGGCAAAGAAGTGCGTGACACCTTTGCCCGAATGGGGATGAATCCAGAGGAAACAGTCGCTCTCGTCGCCGGTGGACACACGTTCGGGAAATGCCATGGTGCGGCAACCGCTGACCATCTGGGCGTTGAGCCAGAGGGAGCCGAGCTCGAAGCCCAAGGCCTGGGATGGAGCAATCGTTTCCAAACAGGTAAAGCTGAACACACCATCACCAGCGGAATTGAAGGTGCTTGGAAACCCAATCCCACGCGCTGGGATCAGGGGTATTTCCAAATGATGTTTACCTATGAGTGGGAACTCACGAAAAGTCCGGCGGGTGCCTGGCAATGGGTCGCGAAAGACGTTCAACCCGAGCACATGATTCCCGATGCACACGTTGCTGGGAAGTTTTCGGCTCCGATCATGACCACGGCCGATCTATCCCTGCGCCACGATCCGATCATGGAGCCGATAGCTCGGCGATTCCACAACGATCAACAGGCGTTTGCAGATGCATTTTCTCGCGCCTGGTTCAAACTGACCCACCGAGATTTAGGGCCTCGAGCGTTGTATCTAGGCCCCGACGTGCCTACCGAGATCCTGATCTGGCAAGACCCCATCCCAACAGTGGATTACCCACTCATTAACGCCAATGAGATCGCGGCACTAAAACAACAAATCCTTGAGATCAATCTCAGTGTCCAAGACTTGGTCTCCACGGCCTGGGCCTCAGCTTCCACATTTCGCAGTTCAGATCGACGGGGAGGCGCCAATGGCGGTCGAGTCCGACTTTCACCGCAGAACAGCTGGGACGTCAACAACCCAGCAACCCTGAAGCGGGTGATCACACAACTTGAGAGCATTCAGGCCTCCTTCCATCGTGCTTCTTCTGAGGGCAAGCAAGTCTCTATCGCCGACTTAATCGTGCTTGCTGGAGGCGCGGCTATCGAGAAAGCAGCGGCTGATGGGGGGCACCCGGTCACGGTGCCTTTTCACCCAGGTCGAGGCGATGCAAATGCAGAACAAACCGACAGTGCCTCATTTAATGCACTGAAACCTCTTGCTGACGGCTTTAGAAATTGGAAACGATCCGAATTACCAATGCGTGGTGAGGAACTGCTCTTGGACAAAGCCCAACTTCTCTCGCTGAGTGCCCCAGAGATGACAGTACTAGTAGCAGGCCTGCGCGTAATTGGTGCCAACAGCGACGGCAACCAACAGGGCGTCTTGACCGAGCGGATTGGGGTGCTCAGCACAGATTTCTTCACCAATCTCCTCGACATGAGTACAGCTTGGACTCCCACCAACAACAGCAACGACAGCTACATCGGTTGTGATCGCAGCACTGGTGAACCGCGCTGGACTGCAAGCCGAGTGGATTTGGTCTTTGGATCGAACAGTCAATTGCGCGCTATTGCAGAGGTCTACGCCCAAAACGATGGCCAAGCACGTTTTGTTGGAG
>QCUZ01000091.1:0-5041 GCA_003210555.1 Synechococcus sp. AG-683-A03
GATGATGGTGAAAGCGGGGGGTCCTGTTGATGCAGTGATCGAACAGATTTCTCCCTTCTTAGACGAAGGAGATCTCTTAATTGATGGTGGCAACTCGGAATATCACGACACAGAGCGTCGTGTTTCCGAATTGGAAAGCAAGAGCTTCGGCTTTATTGGCATGGGTGTCTCAGGCGGTGCCAAAGGTGCTCTTGAAGGTCCGAGCATGATGCCCGGCGGCACCAAAGCCTCTTACGACGCCATTGAGAGCCTCGTCACCAAAATGGCGGCTCAAGTCGAAGACGGTCCTTGTGTCACCTACATCGGCCCAGGTGGCTCAGGGCACTTTGTCAAAACGGTGCACAACGGCATCGAGTACGGCATCGAGCAAATTCTTGCTGAGGGCTATGACCTCATGAAGAGGGTTGGGGGGATGAATGGCACCCAGATGGCCGATGTCTTTGCCCATTGGAACAGCACCGAAGAGCTCGCCTCCTACCTCGTTGAGATCACAGAGGTCTGCTTGCGCACAAAAGATCCTGATGATGGAAGCGATCTCATCGAAAAAATCCAGGACAAAGCCGGCCAAAAAGGCACTGGTTTGTGGACTGTGGTGAGTGCGTTGCAAATGGGTGCATCCGTACCAACCATTTATGCAGCCCTCAATGGCCGCGTGATGAGTTCGATGAAAGATCAACGCGTCAAAGCGGAATCCATCCTCAAAGGACCCACCGTCAAACCCTTCGATCTCGGCACCCCCGCCGATGGAATGGCACCACTGATGGATGCGATGGTGCTCGCCTGCATGGCCAGCTACGCCCAAGGAATGGAGCTTCTACGGATCGCTTCCGCAGAGCATAATTACAACCTGAACATGCCTTCGATCGCTCAGATCTGGAAGGGGGGCTGCATCATTCGTGCACGACTGCTCAAGCGGATTCAGGATGCCTTCACGACCGATCCGCAGCTGAGCAATCTGCTCATTGATCCTTGGTTTGCCGATCAGGTCAACAGCCGACTGCCTGGTTTAGCCAAAGTCGTTGCAGGAGCAGCGGAAGCCGGAATTCCTGTGCCCTGCCTAAGCAACACCCTCGACTACATCAACAGCTACCGCACAGCTCGTCTGCCTCAAAATGCAGTTCAAGCCATGCGCGACTGCTTTGGCTCACACACCTATGAACGCGTTGATAAGGAAGGCAGTTTTCACACCGAGTGGTTGGATTGAGCTGATTGATGACCTCCTATCGCATTGAACGAGCCAAGGATCCCCAAGACTTGGCCCTTCGCGCAGCTGAATACATCGCTACCGCGATTCAATTAGGGCTCGATCAACGCGATCGTGCGCAAATTGCTCTATCTGGAGGGACCACTCCCTCTCAGGCTTATCAGCGATTAGGCCATCAACATTTGCCTTGGAATCGCGTGGATGTCTTTCTAGGAGACGAACGCTGGGTGTCTGCTGATGACGAATCCAGCAATGCGCGCATGCTCCGCTCCACATTGCTTCAAGCCGGTGAGCCCGGAGCGGCTGCTTGCTTTCATCCTGTTCCAACGGTTGAGCTTCCCTCACCAGAAGCCAGCGCCGATGCTTTCGCCAAGCTGATTGCCCAGAGCTGCAGTGGCGAACCGCCCATCTTCGACATGATGGTGTTGGGTCTTGGTGATGACGGTCACACCGCCTCTCTTTTCCCAGGCACGGAGGCTCCTGACGTTCGTGATCGCTGGACCACGATTGGACGAGGAAAAGGCTTGGAGCGCATCACACTGACAGCACCTGTGCTCAGCGCCTCTCGAACCGTGATGTTCCTCGTCAGTGGTGCCAACAAAAGGGAAGCCCTACGACGCTTGCTCGACCCAGCTGAGTCCCCACAACGAACTCCAGCCAAGTTGGCACAACCGGAAGCCGAAATTATCGTGCTTGCCGACGAAGCTGCCTGCGAAGGTCTTTAAATAAGTATTCCTTTTGCAGGGTTGTGATGACCACCTCCCGTGTCTCATTCGATTCCTGGGCCACGCTCAACGACACGATCATGGGTGGAACCAGCCAAGCGGGCTGTCGCCTAACGCCTGAAGGTCTGTTGCTGGAGGGTGAGTTGGTCGCTGATGGAGGAGGTTTTGTGAGTTGCCGCTCCCCCTTGCTAAGACCGCCCCTCGATCTTTCCGCCTTCAAAGGATTGCGCTTGGAGGTGGAAGGGGAGGGGCGAACCCTGAAATTTGCATTGGCTTGCTCTGATGGATTGATGGGACTCACAGAGATGATTCCAGGCGGACTGCGCTGGGTCATGCCCGTTCCCACCAAGGTGGAAGGAACCACCGTCGCGGAGATTCCCTTCAAAGATCTACAGCCAGTGGTTCGTGCCAAACCGGTAGGACTGCCTTTGCGTTTTGATTCGTCCGCGATCACCCGCTTACAAGTGCTCCATTCACGGTTTGATGAGGCAGGATCCACAAATCCAGGCTTCCGTGCAGGTGCAATCCGCCTTTTGATCCATTCGATTGATGCCTATCAATGATTGATTTAGCGGTTGTGATTGCCCACACGGCTGATCTTTGCCGCAAGCCTTATCAACATGCCGTTGTTCCGATTCACGAGGAGGCAGAACCATCCAGCATTGACGATCTCTTCGTTCGCATCGAGACCCGCGATGCCTCCGGCTCTCGAATGGAGGCCATGGATCTCGAACTCGAGATCTATCGGAGCGGAAGTGATGTGAATCTCATGCTCAGTTGGTGTGATCAAGCGGAACGTCCCATGCTTTGGCAAGGGCAGCATCCCGTTTGGATGCATGGAGACAACGGCATGCGCTGCACCGCTCCAGCAGACGGGCAACCCTTAGAAGCGATCGCCCGACGACTCAGAGCACAACTTGTTGGTCAATCTCGAGAAACTTGATCAAACATTTTCTAGCCATATCCACTCAAGACAAATCCTCAAAAAAGGATTTCTTCCAAACAAAGAATTAGCACAATTAGCAATCAAGCACTCTATATATTCGTGGATCATTCAATATCGCTGTAGCAGTGCCTTAATCAGGCTGATCTGTCACAGCACCACGACTAGAACTCGAGACAAGACGAGCATATTTTCCAAGAATTCCGGTCTTATATTTGGGCGTATGTCCTAACCACGTGTTGCGTCGTCTTTCCAATTCAGCCTCATTCACATTGAGTTGAAGAAGGTTTTGATTTGCATCAACAGTAATGCTATCCCCCTCCATTACAAGGCCGATTGCACCCCCAACGGCAGCTTCTGGAGCCACGTGGCCAACCACCAGACCATACGTTCCACCACTAAATCGACCATCCGTAATTAACGCCACCTTGTCCCCGAGTCCCTGCCCAACAATGGCAGCAGTGGGCGCAAGCATTTCGCGCATTCCAGGTCCACCCACTGGACCTTCCTGGCGAATCACGATGACATCACCAGCATGAATCTGTTTACCAATAATTGAAGCCAAGCAATCCTCTTCGCTTTCAAAGACGCGAGCTGGACCCGTGAGTACAGGCGTTTTGATGCCACTAATTTTGGCGACAGCTCCTTCGATTGCCAAATTTCCTTTGAGGATGGCCAAATGCCCTTTGGCATAAAGGGGGTTACTTAACGGCCTAATCACTTCCTGCCCTTCAGGAGGGGTTGAGGGAATATTTGCCAGAAGCTCTTCCAATGTTTTGCCCTCAATCGTGCGGCAATGTCCATGGAGAAGTCCTGCGTCCAATAACAATTTCATCACCTGTGGAATGCCGCCGGCCTGATGAAGATCCACGGTGACAAAACGACCACTCGGCTTGAGATCACAAATCACAGGCACGCGCTCCCGGATCATTTCAAAATCATCAATGTTGAGATCAACGCCTGCTGTTCGCGCGATGGCAAGCAAATGCAACACAGAGTTGGTAGATCCCCCCACCGCCATGATCACACTGATGGCATTTTCAAAGGCCTCACGCGTAAGTAAATCAAGAGGGCGAATATTGGATTTAATTGCTTCAACAAGAACTTCTCCAGAACGGGCCGCACTCTCTGCCTTTTCCTCATCTTCAGCAGCCATCGTTGAACTGTGGGGAAGGCTCAGCCCCATTGTTTCAATCGCAGCACTCATCGTGTTGGCCGTAAACATGCCTCCACAGCTGCCAGCACCCGGACAAGCATTTTTTTCAATCGCTGTCAGCTGTTCTTCATCGATTTTCCCACTCGTAATCTGACCAACAGCCTCAAAAGCACTCACAACTGTGAGGTCACAACCCCCAAGTTTTCCAGGCTTAATCGTCCCCCCATACACAAAGATCGAGGGAATATTCATACGAGCCATCGCCAACATGGCGCCGGGCATATTTTTATCGCAGCCACCAACGGCAAGAACACCGTCCATGCTCTGGCCGTTGCAGGCCGTTTCAATCGCGTCCGCGATCACCTCACGGCTCACCAGGGAATATTTCATTCCTTCGGTGCCCATAGAGATGCCATCACTCACCGTGATGGTTCCAAACATCTGAGGCATGCCCCCTGCGTTTCGAGCTGAGTCTTCGGCACGGCGGGACAAAGCATCCAATCCCACGTTGCACGGTGTGATCGTGCTGTAACCGTTAGCGATTCCAATAATCGGCTTGCCGAAATCTTCGTCACCGAAACCAACCGCTCTCAGCATTGCCCGATTGGGTGAGCGCTGAATGCCTTGAGTGACAGCGTCTGAGCGAAGCATGGCAACGACTGGATCGCAGATGGGGACAAGTCCCAACCTACCGGCCGTGAGGATTACGACTTTGAACCGAGGTCTTCAAGCTGACGACGGACATCTGAAATGGCTGAATTGAGCTGCTCAACGCGATGTTCCAGCTGATCGTCACGATCGGCGTATTGGTTCGCCTCAAAAGCCTCACTGCCGTCTTGCATCCTTGGCGCATAGAGCATGGAACGCTGACGCTTGAGCCGCTGTCGCCGTTCTGCTTCTGTGAGCAGCCACCAACCCACTCCTGCCGCCCCAATGAGGGCTCCACTCAGGAGTGTGAAAAGTGTCCCTGAGGTGGATTCCTGCTGCCTGCTCATCGCCGCCGATGGATTTTT
>QCUZ01000092.1:0-4986 GCA_003210555.1 Synechococcus sp. AG-683-A03
CCTTAGTGTTCACAGCAAATTCTAAAATGATAGCTCGATAGCAATTAGCTGTGAGGCTCAATGCCGACTAATTACTTGCGGTATGGCAGACAGCATTCAGTGTATGTACATCCGCTGCACTTGCAGGCTGATTGCCGTTGATTAGACCTTGTTGACAATCTGCTTGAGCATTCACCTTTGTACCATTAATGGTATAAGTAAAATCAACGTTACCAAGCTGCGGAGATGATTGATCAAGGTCATAATTAAGCCTTCGATTAGTTTCGGGTACAACTATCGTGGGAGAATTTTGGGCACGAGAATTAGCAATTGCAGATGAAATTATGGCGCCAGTTGCTAAGCCTGCAATTCCCCAGGCAGCTCTTCTATTTTGATACCAACCCCAATTATTGTGATGCCAACCGCCACCGTGATGCCCCCCGCCGTGATGACCGCCTCCGTGATGTCCCCCACCGTGATGGCCGCCTCCGTGATGTCCCCCACCGTGATGGCCGCCTCCGTGATGGTGGCCAGCTTGCATTGGCATGACTCCTGCCAAAGTTAACGCCGATGCAAGCAAGAAGGTACGCAACATGACTGCAATATTGTTTCTCATTCCATAGCCAGGACCAATCAATTTGTCAGCATTATTAAGTATTAAAAAGAGAGTTTCATGTTTGGAAGGTGCATAGGTCATCCCTTCGTCCCTCCTGGAGCTTCTCACCTTCTCTGCAGCAGAACGAATCCAAATCCCCCATCCAAGTGGTCTTCGCTGCTGAGTTATCCCCCAATCGGGTTAGAGACTGACGCCCAGCTGCCAAGCCATCAGCCTGTCTCTCTCCTCCTCGACCAGTAGTGGCACCATCCAATCCGACTCGACGTCACCTGCCACATCCCTTCCAAGCTCCTCAATGCCAAGGGCTAACCAAGACTTGTAGCCATCAGCGTCATTAGCCCGTAGTGCCATAAGTAGCTCCTGTAGTAGAGCCAGCGTCATCTGCATGGCGAGGGTCATTGGTAAGGTGCAACTGCTTAAAGCATTCCCCGCTGCAATAAAAACCACGCTCGTAAGGGGTAATGATTGAGAGCATATATGAGTTAATAGGACTCCCCGACCTGGCTTCGCACTGGGTTGATGCCCGATGTTATTTGACATACCAAATATCCATTTGCCTCTCTCTGAGCCAACCAAAATTGTAAACATATTTCCATCTGAATAGGCTTATCTTTTTATGCAGTTACAGCATAACTTGCATGGTTCTTTAAATATACCAAGTGAACTATCTGTGGCTTGACGTTAATTTCTGACTCTAGCTTTTGTGAAATACATCTGCCTAACACTTCTACATTGGTTATCGACATGCATATAACGCTGGCTTCACACGAGTATCCGATTATGCAAATGGTACGGAGGCATGGTCTAAGCCGCAAGTCCTGTTAGGAGAGGGGATTGTCTAGCCGCATGAATTCGCCTTGCTTAGCGAAATTAGTGAACGGAAAGTTATTGCGATCTCTGCTCTTATTTGTCTGATCCATAAGAAGCAATCATTGACCTAGGCTTGATAACAATTATGCACTGCATAAACTCTAGAAGAGCATGAATAACAACTGCGACAATCCCAAGCGCAAGAACAAGATTAATATTTGTGCCTGAAAGCTGAGATGTTGCAGTTGAGAATATTATGAATCCTAATGAGCCAAATGATGTAGCAAAAGCCCAATATCTTCGCTGAAGTTCTTCATTGCATAATTGCCCAAGACGATCTATAGTCAAAGTACCAATCATCATGTCCCAAACGCCAATTAAGAGAATTGAGACAGACAATGCTGATACATTTTGCGTTGCTCCAAAAAGGATTACGCCCAATAATCCAAACAAGGATATAAGTGGTAAAAACGCCTTGGTTGTTAACCTTGAAGAAGTCATTGAAGGTATTAGGCCACCCATGATTAATCCAAATCCGAATAAGCCATCAACATTGCTAGAAACCATGGGCGTTAAACCGATTTTCTTGATTGCAATCAATGGTTCATAAAGAATTACTGGTACCTGACCTATCTGCATAAAGACAAATCCCATGATAATGAACAAGATTGACCTGCCAAGAGTCCCAGTTTTGCTCCTCGATCGGACATCTCTAATGGCCTTTATATTTGATTTTGTGCAGTTAGCCTGAAGTTTGAAGTTTGAAAAAATTAGTTTTAATGTAGGCAAGCTTAGAAACATAGTCAGCAATGCAAGAACATTCCATGCAGTAGGCGCAGAGGTAGGAGAAAAAGTTCCGATTGCTACAGATCCAAGAAGTGCACCAACTCCACCTCCGCACATGATCACCCCAGTTGCTTGTCTTCGCCAGTTGGGAGGAACACGCTCAAGAGCAAGAGATGGCAGTCCAGCAACGAGCTGTGCGGCACCCCATCCACATATCAATCGCAAAATCGATTGACTTGTGAAATTAATATATTTCCCCTCCAGAATAATCGAAATCACGATAACGATTAGCCCTACAAATACAAATCTAATTGAAACCTGTTTGCGCTTGATACAGGCCTGCTGAATAGCCCCTGCAAGATAACCAAACATATTGATTGCAGCTAATCTTCCAATATCTTCAATGTTAATCCATTTAGCATCTACCATCAGGCTGCCAATAATTCCAAAATCAAACCGAACAAGACCCAGGCCAATTGCGATCCCGAAGCATCCACCAAGCAGATCAAAAGACCAGTGATCAAAATCAAACTTCATTATTTGAGTACCTGAAAATTAACTTAAGCTGGCAATTGATAGGCGAATAGAGGGCTTTAATCTACCAAGTAAGTTTCCCAGTAGCAAAAAAAGGTGGCGAGCGTATATTGCCTGAACATTTTCATGTGAATTATTGAATACTGGACTCAATATTCAAACATCTTTAGAACTCTTGCCGTGTCAGGTATTGAAGGACGAGTTGGGCGGTTAGTGGAGCCTCATTACTTCGCGCACCTCGGAAAAATCACTGGTCTTTTGGAGGTGATGCGGAGCGTCTACTTCTATGGGAAGGTCTTGAACACGTTTCGCCCGATCAACCTGGCCATGAGTCAAAACCCCTAAGGTGCAGTCTTCAGCGCCAAGGCGAGCCAAGACTTGTAGCCATCAGCGTCATTCGCCCTCAGTGCCATCAGCAGCTCCTGCAGCAGAGCCAATGTCATCTGAGTGTCGAGGGTCATTAGTGAGAAGCGACTGCTAGAAGCATTCCCCTCTGCATTAAAAACCCGCTGGTAGCGGGGCAAAACAAAAACATATAGATGATTATATTTTAATCGACTATTTAGAATGCGAAGTAGGTTCTAAACTTGATTCTAAACAGTTTAAGCCTATATAATGAAGCCCAATATCAGCTTTACCGTCACAGTCTAAACCCTTGCTATTGCCATTAGGAGGGTCGATATTAACCAACACGTGACCTGGATCGGAGGCGTCTTCTCTGTATCTAATCAGAGCTTCACCGGATTTACACTTTACGCTTTTTACATTCTTCACTACAGCCATCTTTGCTATCAGAAGTTTCGAAGTTACGCCAGCATCCATGCAAATAGCTCTTCTCATCTCTGCCTCGTTATTAACTGACATAAGATTCAAGTTCTTGTTCATTGATTTCGCATGTACTTGCCCTGCGAGAATGAAGCCACCAAGGATTGCAATTGCTACACATTGATTTAACAAAGCCAAAAAGCCGAATACTCTTTCATAGCAAGAGTCTAAGTTTCCCGCAACTGATGTGGTCTAGTGAACATTTAGTCGGGAGATCGATAGCAACACACACGCCCCCTGCTTTTCCCTTGCGGGTTTTGTATAGCTTTCAGCCATGAGGATTCAGGCTTCCCGACTTAGAGTTAGACAACCACTTCTGCAATTGCTAGTGAGATTAGTTGTGATTGGTTACTATCTTTTGTGTTTTCAAAACTTGAAGCAAGTGCAATCAAGAGTCCTATGCATACACCCCCCCAAGCAGCCAACTGACCATGACCTGATTGTTTTTCCCATATTGTCTCTGTGCAACTACAAGTATTCCGTTCTTCTCCTCTTCTGTTAGCGGGGAAAGTAAACCGAGCCTGTTGCGTACTCAAGCAGCATTAGCTCTCTTCTTTCGGCACCAAAAGCATTGAAGCTGGTTCTATCTTAAGAAAGGTTGGTCTTTAATTTGCCAATTTCCTCAGAGTTTGACAACACGAACTCTTGGTAAGCAGGCAGGCCCTTGGTTCTCAGTACGTCGGTTGTTACCGATGCCAGAGCCATTTGCTTGTTGTTGATCATTTGCTTCAGTTGATGTGTGGAGGTCATCCCTCCTGGACCTCTTCACCATCGTTGAAACAGAACGGATCCGAATCCCCCATCCTGGAGGTCTTCGCTGCTCACCTACCCCCCGAATGGGTATTCAGTTAGGCGGTGTGTAGCGTTGCCAGCCGGTCTTCTGCAGGTTGATCCACATCTCGATGCCAAGGTGTCTGAGCATCCGCTGCTGCCTGATGGGTCAATGGGCCATCTCTCTTGTCGGAGGTAAACAGCCAGCCCTCAGGCTCGCCGCGGCCCAACGACTCGAATAACTCCAGCGTTGCGGAATTGCAGTGGTTTTATGGGGCATATCTCTGAGTCGTCCCTGCTTTTTTGTACAAGCAGGCATGATTAAAGGCAACTCAGAAAAATTCTGAAGGCCGCACTCAACAACGATTTCGTAAGACTTTCTGTGGGGAGAACTAGAGAAGCTAATGTCTCCATTATCCGTATTCGAATATATGGGTAATAACTACATTGCTAATGAATCTGTACCTGTCACGAAAGAATTAGGACATGTAATGTAGCTAGCTATATTTTGACAATTAATGAATTAAATTGCTAAAGATATATGCGATAGGTGTTAAAAAGCAGAGCTTATTTAATCATTTAAGTTATGCAATAAGCCAAGGCTAAGTTTTATGAGTTATTGCATGTTGCACGCATAAAACTTGCTCCTAAGAGGCAATAA
Source organism: Synechococcus sp. AG-683-A03 (assembly GCA_003210555.1). Lineage (GTDB taxonomy): Bacteria > Cyanobacteriota > Cyanobacteriia > PCC-6307 > Cyanobiaceae > Synechococcus_C. The sequence goes on from QCUZ01000092.1 coordinate 4,983, forward strand.
CATT
>QCUZ01000093.1:0-4818 GCA_003210555.1 Synechococcus sp. AG-683-A03
CTTGGCTATCAGGGCATGCATCTATGGACCTATGCATTTCTATTGTTTCTTGGCTGCAAGGCAGCATCACATCAATGGCTGGAACGAATCAACAAACGCCTTGCCTTACGGTGGCTACAACTCTCACTAGTCCTCATACTTTGCCTATTAGCTGCAAACTATGCACCAGCAATAGCTTCACTTGACAGGGCTAACGTGCAGCCAAATAAACCAATTATGACATTTTTAACGCCACTAATCGGCTGGGGATTTATTGCTACTATTTTAACTTGGAATCAAGGACATGAAAAACTGAATAACAATTGGCTTGTCAAAGCGGGGAAAGACAGCTTTGGTGCCTATTTAATTCACATACCGATACTTGCTGGGGTTATGGTTAGTTTTTATTCACTTGGGATAAAGAACATTTGGATCATTGGCGTGGGATCAACAGCGATCGCTATCGTCCTATCCTTTTCTACAAGCCATCAATTGCGCAGAATTCCTATCGTTAAGGACATTATTTAATGAATCAAAGTTCCAACATGCAAGGAGACAATCACCACAATTGTCAGAATCACCAGTTGTGTATCACACGCTACATGAACTCTCAGCAAGCCATGCAGACTATATCTTTCTTTTCTAAGCCTCTTCCATGACATTTTTGATGCACTGGTCGTTCAAAACTGGATACCACGCCATTGCGGCTAAAAAGTTTTTATCGACAGGCGCACCATTCCCGGAATGCAAGTCATGGAAGCGTTTTCACGGTCCTGGCTCAGTAGAAGGCTGGATTTTGGTTGAAGCCGATAACGCTGATGCCTGCTACGAACACGCTGCTGAATGGGCCGAATGCTTGGATTGGGAGGTAACACCAGTTCTTACTGACGACCAGGCGGGTCCATTTATGGCAAAGGTTTACAGCTGACTCAAGCCTGAGGGAGGAACTCCCGCCACGGGCAAAGTCTTTGCTGTGCGGGATTCATTCCTTCCTAAAAATATCTCTTTGGAGTCGTTAAGCGGTACTGACTGAAGATAAAGAAGCGCACTAATCAAAGGCGTTATCAAAAACAATCCATTCAATGCTTTCTTTATGTTCTGCAAAAATGAGAGTAGAGATAATTGATCTGCGCTTCATCAAAAAGAGCTGAGCATGATCGGAATAGGTGAAAGTAAAATCTAAACAACCTATAATTAAATGAACAAATGCTTCGCTGAATCGCAAACACATTAGACTAAACATCAGGAACGATTTGCGTTAACATGGCAAGACATTCAATAGAGTAAGATTTAGTGCTAGAAGGCAGCTTGACATCAAAGTATTTTAATGATATGCAGATTAGGCAAATTTTAATCCCCCTATCTTTCGTTATTACGTCATCACTAGTGTGGCCATCACTCGCAAAAAGCGACGACGGACATTCAGCAAGCCACGGTGTGAAGATTGAGGAGTTAGCAAATTCAACAAAGATGTGGGACGGCAGGACGCTGCCAAATTATCCCGATGGACAACCTAAGCTCAAAGTCCTAAGGATCCATGTACCAAGCGGAGTGACCTTACCTTGGCACTACCATCCCTTCATCAATGCAGCCTTTATTCTCTAGGGAACATTAGAACTCAAATTACAAGATGGGACCCGAAAGATTTACCGCCAAGGCGATGCTCTAATTGAAGTTGTGAACACGATTCATGCAGGCAAAGCATTGGGAGAAACGGATGTAGATCTGGTTGTGTTTTATGCAGGAGAAAAAGCAATGCCAACCACAGTCCTTGCTGATCCTGAGAGTAACCAATAGTAGATTTTCAATCAGAATTAATTCATTATAATCTGGCTTTAGCCGACAGATCTGTCCCGATTAATATGACCAGCAGATGACTATTCACGATCATTCATCGCACTCCTGCTCATCAGCTTGCAAATGCTCGAGCAGGTAGGAATACCAATTACCATGGGCGATAGCATCCTCCTTTGTGATTTCGTTGGCTTCTATTGCTGCAAGTAGTCGATATGCAGCTGCTCGTTGCTTTTGATCCATGCCCCTTACCCCCTAATCATGGAGAGTAAGTGAAGCAAAGTTGGCACTGCCATTTCAGAAACGAATCTGGAGAATGACATCTTGGTTTGGCAATAATTGGGCTCACATTTGAAGGGAATAGACATTAATTCAACGAGCTCGCTCCGCTCTTTCTTCATCTCAAATACTGGTAGCTCAGGCATTAAAGGATGTACTAAGTGATGAGATCACTATCGCCCGTAAGCATCAAAAAAGACTCCCCCAAACGGGTGATCTTCAACGGCTTACAACTCACCCATTCAGGGGAGACAGAGTGTTTCATATGTCAGGACAAACGAAGTTAGTGCCACAAGATCACATCTAGGTCACATCAGCCATCAAAATGAAATTCCATAAAGGACATCAAGAACAGGTGATTGGCACAGCTAAACTTGCTCTAAATTCAACACACAGTTAGATTCGATTAGAGAAGACCCATGAAAAGAAGACAACTTATACCAACCAAGCTCAGTGAACTGCTCGACACAGTGAGACGGAGGATTGCCTACGTTCCAGCAGTAAGCGATACGATTTCATCCATGAAAGATCTTGGCATCGACCTTAAAGAGGACAAAAAGGACCAAAAGTGAAACTCTTCTATTGACCTAAAAGATCAGGCCCCTGGAGTTCCTTGAGGTACCAACAGTCACAACCACCATGCCCTGTTTGACCGAGAGGGTGTGCAATCTTCAGAAATCCCCAAGCCCGATACAGCTGTTGAGCCTCCACCATCCCCGTAAGAGTTTCGAGATAAACCCAGCGATACCCCATGAGACGAGCCTCTTCCAATAAGAGCCCCATCAGGCGCCAACCAACACCCTGCCTCCGGGCTGACGGAGCTAAGTACATCTTCTGCAATTCGCAAGTCGCAGCCACGCCACTTAAAGGTCCAAATCCAGCTCCCCCAAGAACAATCTCACCCGCCACAGCCACGACATAAAGATGTCCAGATACGTTGTATGTATTGCTCATGGCATCTAACTCAGGATCTTGCCAAGCAAAACCTGGGCGGTCAGCACCAAATTCCACAAGTGCTGCCCGAATCACGCTCGCCAAGGATGCATCATCCAAAGGTTGTAGTGGCCGGAGCTTAATGTCTGGCCTTTCATTCAAAGAGCTAGTCTCCAAGGCAAATATTCTCGAAGTGGTTAAAACAAAGAAAACCCCGCACAAGATTTCCGACAATAGACATTATTACCAAGCCAAGCAAGTGAACAAGCCTTACACCAACACACTAATCAAATGAATCAATGACTGCGACAATCCATCATGGATTACATGCATTCAGCAGCTTTGAAATGAAAAGCGATTCCACAGCAGCAACAGATGGCGCAGCAGCGCCCCTAACACCTTTCATGCTATGTTAAAGAAAAAATTATCAAAATGCTTGACATTTTACCCGGTTACTATATCGTTTTCTTAGCACTAGGGCTAGCCGCAATTGTGGTCGTTTTATTTTATTCATTTACCCGCAATTCTAACTACGAAGTGCAGCAACGAGCCAAAAAAATTCAACAAAGAAGGGAAAAAGAGAATCAAGCCAAATAACGGATGAGCACCAAGACAGCGATTAAGCCTGATGCTTATATCAACCCTGCAACACTCGGCAAAATTTCAACTCTTTACATCAACGAGAAATCATAAAATCAAGTTGAACACTATTTCATACCTTAGCCCGCTCATTGCCAGGAATGAACACATCGAGAGCGCAACATTGGGCAACAAAAAACAATCCTTGAGCCCAATCAATCCACCAGGCTTTTACTAAACATAAGATCAGCCAAAATGTTCACGTCAAGAGAGCAAACCAGAATCACCTCAAGCTGGAGGCGGATTGTCACCGTAGGCGTGGAGGGTTTTGCCAGTGGTCTGCCGCTGATGTCAGTCAGCACGCTGCTTCAGGGGTGGCTAACAGCCAATGGCATTCCTGTTGCAACGATTGGATTGCTAGGACTCACTGAACTGCCTTACACCCTCAAACTGTTTTGGGCGCCCCTGATGGATCACTGGGCGATCCCTTGGCCAGACCGACGCAGGGGTTGGATCGCAGTCCTACAGCTGATGATCGGCGTTGGCTTGGTGAGTTTTGCTCGCTTCGGGGCAACAGTTTCAACGAGTGAGATTCTCGCGATCGGTTTCGCAGCTTGTGTGATTGCCGTGTTGAGTGCATCTCAAGACGTTGTTGTCGATGCCTACCGAACGGACCTCCTGACTCCCCCGGAACGGGGTGGGGGTGCGGCATCAGCAACGCTGGGTTACCGAGGCGCCATGTTGTTTATTGGTGCAGGCTGCTTCGTGATCGCGGGTCAATTTGGCTGGCAAGCAGCTTTCATCACAGCTGGAACCGCGATGTTGGTCATCGTGCCAATCACCCTTGCTGCGCCAACACTCACTGCGATCCAAAACCCGGTTCCGACCCTTAGGGAAGCCGTACTTGGGCCTGCCCGTGAATTCATCACTCGAACGGGACGGAAACGAGGACTGCTGATCTTGCTTCTCGTGATGTTGTACCGCTGGCCCGATGGGCTTCTGGGTTTGATGGCTGTGCCATTCCTGATCCAAAGCGGGTTCTCACCGGAAACGATTGGAACGGTGCAAGGAGGCTGGGGCATTGGTGCATCGATTGCAGGCACAGCCGTTGGGGGACTCTTTTTTTCCAAGCTGGGCCTCAATCGTGCTCTGTGGGTCTATGGCGTCGTTGGGGCGTTCAGCAATCTCGCTTACTGGGGGCTAGCCCGATTTGGCGGTGGATTAAAAGGCCTTTTAGTAGCCGTGAGCGTAGAA
>QCUZ01000094.1:0-4806 GCA_003210555.1 Synechococcus sp. AG-683-A03
CAAGAGCGCCCCCCACATCATCCGGATCGTAGAGAACGTGATCTTGAGGCATTACGCGAAAGATGTCGATTGATGGTTTGATTTCTGCACTCGAGATTCGCTCCAGTTACAGCAGTGACATTCAGCTTTGGTTTCCACTCTCGGAGGCGATCCCAACCTGTCAGGTTGGCCTATCACTTAACGAGAGCTCTGCTGACTTCAGAGATCAATCTGGTCTAGAAATTGTCTAAACGTTGGAATTGCTGATCAAAAAGGGCGTCTATAGCTAATCGATTGCTATTTGATTTTCTTTGAAGGCTTGCCTCAGCGTTGAGTCTGCACTTCAGCTTTCTGTGCTGAAGCCCAGTTCAACCCCTAAAGAAGTTGCGTTTGTATTCGATTCTTGTGGAGCCAAGCAGAGCTATCTAGTTTCAAGACGCTGTCGGATGGCTCAAACCATGGATGTCGATCCCAGTAAGTTGCCACTAGATGACAGCAAACGTGGTGGCGGTTGGTCCGTGATCACTGGGTGGGGAAGGGCAACCTTCAGTCGCAAGGGCTGGAGACTCTGGCAAACCTTGAATCACAAAAGCGCTTGTTTGTCCTGTGCGTGGGGGACTGGAGGCCAAAAGGGGGGCTTTCGAGATGAGCTCGGAGAGCCGTTCCAGCGCTGTATCAAGAGCGTGGAAGCGATCCGGGCCGAACTGCAGCCCGCCGTTCCTCGTTCTGTGTTTAATCGTCGCAGCTTGGGGGAGCTGCAGCAGTTGAATTCAGCCTCTTGTGACCGGTTAGGTCGCCTGGACTGTCCCTTGATTCAGCGCGCAGGTCACGACTTTTATGAACCGATCAGTTGGGACGAAGTACACGACCTTCTTGCCGACGCCTTCAAGACCTCGACTCCCGAGCGGCTGGCTTCGTACAGCTCGGGGCGCTCTTCCAATGAAGCGGCCTACCTGCTTCAGTTGCTGATGCGAGCTCGAGGTTCGAACAACCTGGCCGATTGCTCTGATCTTTGCCATGCACCATCGAGTGTGGGACTCACTCGCGTTTTCGGCAGCGGCACCTCCAATGTGAGTCTGGAGAGTTTGCGTCAGGCCGATGGTGTAGTGCTTGTGGGTTCCAATGCTCCGGCAAATCACCCCCGCTTGATGAATGAGTTGATTCGCCTCCGAGAACGAGGGGGCACGGTTGTAGTAATCAATCCTGTTATTGAGGGGGGGCTGCTCAAGTTTGGTTCCCCTGCCTTCCCAATCCGTTCTTTATTGCTAAGCAGTGAGATCGCTTCTCTTTATTTGCAACCGATTCCGGGATCCGATACGGCCGTATTCCTTGGGCTTCAAAAGGCCTGGTTAGAGACAGGCGCTATCGCATGGGAGTTTGTGAAGTCTCACAGCGACGGCTGGGAGGCCTTGCAAGAACAACTGATGGGCACCAGCTGGGAGTCGATCACCCAGTGCTGTGGCCTCAGCCGCGAAGAGTTGGAGTACACCGCTGCCCGATTGGCAAATTGCCATGCTGTGGTCTTCGCCTGGGCGATGGGGATCACGCATCACTCCAATGGAACGACCAATGTCCAGGCCATCGCCAACTCGGCTGTTTTAAGCGGAAATGTGGGCCGTCCTGGGGCGGGAACGATGCCAATCCGTGGTCATTCCAACGTGCAAGGTTTTGGCTCGATGGGGGTATCAGTTCGCTTGCGCGAACCGATGCGACTGGCCCTCGAGGCCTTACTCCAACGCCCATTGAGCCGCACCCCTGGTTTTCACGCCAGGGATCTGATTGAGGCCGCCGATCGTGGGGAGGTGGATGCCTTGCTCTGTCTTGGTGGCAATCTTTTTGGTGCCAATCCGGACAGCACCCAGGCTCGTCGCGCTCTCGGACGGATTGACACCATCGCCTATCTCGCAACCAAACCCAATCAGGGCCATTTTCATGGATTAGCTGCTCGGCAAACCTTGCTCCTCCCTGTCTTTAACCGTTTTGAGACGCCTCACCGCACAACGGTGGAGTCTGGTAACAACTGGGTTCGATTCAATGAGCCTGGAAGCACTCATTTAAAACGGGCAAATTTAACCAGCGAAGTGGGGTTTCTAGCCGAATTGGCTCATCGCCTCTTTGGAGATGAGCCGATCCACTGGAAACGTCTGCAGGATCCTATTTATGTGCGTGAATTAATTGCCAAGACGGTTCCGGGATATGAAGCAATGGCAGGTATTGATGCCTCCAATCGCGAGTTCGAAGTGAGTGGCAGGGTATTTTCATTGCCCCGTTTTTCCACACCAAGTGGACGGGCTCAGCTCAGTCCAACCCCGTTGCCAGAATTAGTTGCTCCCGATGAAGATCATTTTGGTGGTTTGGCCGATGGTGAGCGGGGGTTTGTGCTCAATCTCATCACCGCCCGCAGCCATGGGCAGCACAACACGGTTGTTTATAAGGAAGCTGATCGATATCGCAGCATGCCCCATCGACAAACATTGCTTATTAACCCTGAGGATTTGCAGAAGTTTGGTTTTGAGGCCCACGAACAAGTGACGGTCCAGGGTGAAGCGGGGAGCCTTGAGCAGATTGAATTAATCCCAGGATCGATCAGACAGGGGTGCGGACTGATGTTTTTCCCGGAAGCCAATGTATTAATGCGTGGCGTATCCGATCAGACCTGTGGTACGCCGGCTTTCAAGCGGGTTCCTGTTCTAATCCGAGCACAAGTCCTTGCCAGCATGAGCTGATCGCCACTCTCATTTGCCTGCGATCGTGACCCGCTCAAGCAGATCCTTTCTCTTAGTTCTGGAATCACTGGAAGTGCACCTATCGTGATAAGAGCTTCAGAGGGGATCAAGGTCTTCAAATGAGTGTCATGGATCTGAGCTCATGAGCGATCCCCTTCCCCAGCAAACAAACGAATCAAATGCCTCAGTGCGCGACCAACGCTGGCCTTGGTGGCCGCTGCTGCCAATCTGGAGCAGCTGATTGCAATGCTTCTAGCGGATTGATCCCTCAGTTGTCCCCAGTTTTTTTGTGCAACTGGGCGTAATTGTGGGCAACCGCTGGATTCAGCAACTGCATCCAGTTTTCGAATGGCTTGATTGGGCTGATCGATCAGTCGTTATTGAAGAAGCTGGTATCCCAACATCGCTTTTCTCTATTGCCGCTCGACCTTCACTTTCATGATTGCGCCGGCTGCTGGCACGTACGTATGAAGGACTCCATAGAAGTCTTTGCCAGTGGGTATTCCGTTTTTTCCTCTTCCATCCGGACTGAGTGTGATGGTTGTTGTTCCGTCTTGGTTCGGCTCTGAGGAGAATGTGGTCTGGTCGTAGATCTTCAGATCGTTCGGGATCCGCAGTTTGTTATCGGTTCCATAGAGGGTCACCGAGGAGCGTGGCCCTCAAAGAACTCGACTTAGTTCTTTGAGAGCCACTCTTTAACGAGAACATCTCGAATTTTTAGCTGAGCGCTTAGTCCAGCACGATGCAACACCTGCTCAGTTCCATAGAAGGAAACTCAGGCAAAGTGCTGATAAGCGTCAGCTTTAAATAGATATGTCTACCGACCTAATGCCATACCTGAAACTGTACGGATGCTGGCGCTCCAGCGCTTCACAGCGTTTGCAGATCGGTTTGCGGCTTAAGGCGCTGCCATTCACTTACATCCCTGTCTCGTTGGATCGAGGCGAACAACATAGCGATTGGTACAGGTCCATTAATCCTCGAGCTGAACTGCCAACCCTGATGGTTGATGGCGAACCTTGGGTGCAAACACTGGCCATCCTCGAGGCACTGGAAGAGACCTTCCCCGAACAGGGACACTCCTTGCTGCCGACGACGCATCGCGAACGACGAATCTGCCGTGCGATTGCTGAACAAATCAATAGTTCTTTGCAACCGCTGCTCCTCCCTGCACGTTTACGCAAACCCATCATCGAGGCGGGCGGTCAAGCTGCTGCTACGCCACTTGAGCCTGTGCTCCAGGCAGGCATTCGACAGCATCAATTCCATGCACTCAACGACCTCAATTCTTGGCTGGCATCATTGCCTGGACCTTTTTGCCTAGGCTCCAAACCCACGGTGGCCGATGTCTGCGTGGTGCCGCAACTCGACGCCGCGATTCGCCTGGGGCTGAATCTCGGGCCGTTTGAGCGGCTTGTTGCTCTTCACAGACACTGCTTGAGCTTGGAGCCGTTCGCACATGCATCACCGGATCAGCAACCCGATGCACCGAACTGAGCGCGTGGCTGAGTGAGGGCTGCTCAACACTCAAACATCAGCAAGCTCATCGAGATAGACCGAAAGCAATGGATGTGACTCCATTCCAGCCCACTGCTCGCGAGCGGCCTTTGCCACCAAGGCCTCGGCTCGAGGCGACAGATGCTGGCGCCAATTGTCCGTGGTTCCCGCCCGAAAATACAGCTTGGGATTCAGATGAAAACTGCCTGGATTCGCCGTAATGCCTTGTTTCATGACCTGAAACTCAGTTCCAGCGGCAATTGCTGCAGCCCGCTCTGGTTCCAAAGTCGCTGAAGGGAAAAGGAACCGCTGAAGCTGCTCAACGGTGTCAGCTTTGCGCTCCACCATGTCCTCATAACGGAGCGCGCAGATCTGGGATGCCTGCAGTCGCGGTTCGGGTTTTAACCAACCGCGTATATGACTGAAATAACTGCCGAAGTAGAGATCTCCCTGCACAAACAGCTCAGCGAAACGATCTAGTTCGAGTTCGGGATCGACTTGCAGAAGTGGGTGGCGCACCCAGAAAAAGTACTGGGAAACCAGCGCGGCTCGCGGATCGCGAATGGCCACAACGAAACGCGTTTGAGGGTGAATGCGACGGCAT
>QCUZ01000095.1:0-4794 GCA_003210555.1 Synechococcus sp. AG-683-A03
GGTTCGGCCTGTTTGGTGGGATTTAAAAGAACAGAAATCAGCTCCACTGCTGGTGCACCAAGAGATTGCAACATCCCTGTCCTAGCCTTAGCTGATTGGTACAAGATTCAGGCCTTTGGCTTGAGCATTCGTACTCTCAGATCTCCCCAATGTGGCGTTCGTACAAACCGAAAGCCCCAATGCCAACCGAGATCTGCTGTTGCCATTAAGGAGTAATCAACCTTGAGTTTGTTCGACTGGTTCGCTGACCGCCGTAAGGGTCAGTACGTCGGCAAGGTGAATCAAGAGCCCGACGAAGGGGATGGCCTTTGGAGCAAGTGCCCGGAATGTGGGCAGGTGGTGTACCGCAAGGATCTGCTGAGCAACGCCAGTGTTTGCAGCAACTGTGGGTATCACCACCGCATCGACAGCACGGAGCGGATTGCGGTGTTGGTGGATTCCAACAGCTTCGTGGCGATGGATCAAGAGCTTCAACCCATGGATCCATTGGGTTTTAAGGACCGCAGGGCCTATGCGGATCGCCTGCGCGAAACTCAGGCCAGCACAGGGCTCCGAGACGGAGTTGTGACCGGGCTCTGTGAGGTTGAGGGCATCCCTATGGCTCTTGCCGTGATGGATTTCCGTTTTATGGGCGGTTCGATGGGATCGGTTGTTGGTGAAAAGATCACTCGCTTGGTGGAAGAAGCGACCTCCAAAAAGCTGCCCCTCCTCATTGTGTGTGCCTCAGGTGGAGCGAGGATGCAGGAGGGCATGCTCAGCCTCATGCAGATGGCCAAGATCTCTGGTGCTTTGGAACGTCATCGCGAGGCGGGCGTGTTGTACATGCCATTGCTCACTCACCCCACCACCGGTGGCGTCACGGCAAGTTTTGCGATGCTTGGTGATCTGATTTTGGCGGAGCCCAAAGCTCTGATTGGCTTTGCAGGCCGGCGCGTGATTGAACAGACCCTTAGGGAAAAATTACCGGATAATTTTCAGACCGCGGAGTATCTGCAAGAGCATGGATTCGTGGACTCGATTGTTCCGCGTACTCAATTGCGATCCACTTTGGCGAGTTTGCTCAGATTGCACGGCTGTGAATCTCGGGTTGTTAGCTCATGATTCACGTTTTGGCCTCACGCTTGAGGGCAGTCGCTGCTGTTGTTTTAGCCCTGATTCTTTGCGCTTCTCCTGTTTGCGCAGGTCAGGTTGAATGGCGAGAAGTGCCTTCTAGTGGAGAGGGACAGCAATGGTGGGATGCGGGAAGCTTGCGGCTGAAGAAGGATGGCACCGTCTCAGTCCTGAGCCGCTACAGCTTGCGTCAGGAGGATGATCGCCCCGCTTTGGGAACGCTTGTCGTGATGGAGATCGACTGCAGCCAACAGCTCTATCGAGACAAGCAAAAAAATGGTTTGCCCCAATTCAGAGCCGAATGGCAACCTTCTGGTTCTGATCCTTTGATCGACGGTGTTCTTTCCGGTGTGTGCTCATCGGATGAGCTTTCGTCGCTTTCCTGATTCAAACTCGGCCTCCCTTATGGCGCTCCCATCTTCAAGTTCTTCCCCTATTGGAGTGGCAATTGCCGGTCTTGGCTTTGGTGAATCGGTTCATCTGCAAGCCCTTGCCGCTCAATCTGACCTGGAAGCAGTTGCGCTCTGGCATCCCCGCCGCGAACGCCTAGATCAGGCCTGCCTTGAACACAACCTGCCTGGTTATGACGATTGGGAGGCTTTGCTCAGCGATCCTCGCGTGCAGGCCGTGATCCTTGCCACTCCTCCGCAACCACGCTTTGCGTTGGCCCTTCAAGCGCTAAAAGCAGGCAAACACTTATTGCTTGAAAAGCCTGTTGCTCTCAATGCTGAATCGGTGGCAGAGCTGCAACGCGTCGCCATCCAGAACCGGCTCAGTGTTGCGGTGGACTATGAGTATCGGGCAGTGCCTCTGTTCATGCAGGCCGCGAGGATGTTGGAGGAAGGTGCCGTCGGCACTCCGTGGCTGGTGAAACTCGACTGGTTGATGAGCAGCCGTGCGGATGCCTCTCGACCGTGGAGTTGGTATTCACAACGGGAAGCCGGTGGTGGTGTGCTTGGTGCCCTTGGTACCCATGCTTTCGACATGCTGGCTTGGTTAATCGGACCGATGCGATCCGTTCAAGGACTTAATAGTGTGTCAATCAAGGAGCGTCCCCATCCCAGTGGGGGCATGGCGCCAGTGGACGCTGAAGATGTCTCACTGATCCAGATGCAACTTGATTGGCAGGGCCGTTCGGACCAGAGGGTTCCAGCCCAGGTCAATTTGGCATCTGTGGCTCGCAACGGTCGGGGGTGTTGGCTCGAGATCTACGGATCTCATGGCAGCCTCACCCTCGGTAGCTCAAACCAAAAGGATTATGTCCATGGCTTTGGGCTGTGGCACACGCCGATGGGAGAGGCCACGCGCAATATCGAGGCGGATGCTGAGTTCATGTTCCCCACTACCTGGAGTGATGGTCGTGTGGCGCCGGTGGCCCGCATCCAGAGTTGGTGGGCGCGCAGCATTCAAACCGGTTCTCCGATGGTGCCTGGTCTGGCAGAGGGACTTGTCAGCCAGCAAGCATGTGATCAATCGAGCATCGGAATCGATTGAATTTGACAGATTGAAGGATTAATAATCAATTTTCTCTGCGGCCTTGGATACTGGCCTGGGCATCAAATAGCTTTTTTAAGATTAGATTTGGTGTGTACAGTTCTGGCGCTTTCGTCGTTGTTGCGTCATCCCTATGTCTCTCTCCGCTTACTCCAAAGAGTTAATTGCTACAGCCAACGCTCTGGCAGAGTCGGGGAAGGGGATTCTTGCTGTTGATGAGTCCACAAAGACCATCGGTAAGCGACTAGGTGGAATCCAAGTTGAAAATACTGAGGCCAACCGCCAGGCCTACCGAGGAATGCTGTTTACAGCGTCAGGTCTTGGTAACTTTATTAGTGGCGCAATTTTGTACGAAGAAACCTTGTTTCAGAGCCATGCTGATGGCGAAACAATGGTTCAGAAGTTAAACAAAGCGGGAATCATTCCCGGTATCAAAGTGGATAAGGGTCTTTGCCCTTTGCCCGGAGCTCAGTCCGTTGAGACGGTTTGTACGGGTCTGGATGGCTTGGTGGAAAGAGCTGCTGACTATTACGCCCAAGGTGCACGTTTTGCAAAATGGCGCGCCGTACTTCAGATCACGGCTGATGGATGCCCCTCTGATCTGGCCATTCGTGAAAATGCTTGGGGCCTAGCGCGTTACGCACGTTCTGTTCAGGAATCAGGTCTTGTGCCAATCATCGAGCCTGAAATTTTGATGGATGGTGATCATTCGATTGAAGTCACTGCAGCCGTGCAAGAACAGATCCTTAAGGAGGTTTACTTTGCTTGCCAGCTCAATGGAGTTTTGCTCGAAGGAACGCTCCTTAAGCCTTCGATGACGATTCAAGGAGCCGATTGTGCTCAGAAATCAGATCCCCAACTCGTTGCAGAAATGACTGTGAGAACACTGGAGCGTTGTGTTCCTGCGAGTGTTCCTGGAGTTGTCTTTTTATCAGGTGGTTTGAGTGAAGAAGCTGCGTCGGTGTACCTCAACAACATGAACAAGATTTCAAGAAAAGCTCAATGGAATCTTGGTTTCTCCTATGGACGCGCTTTGCAGCATTCCTGCCTTAAGGCATGGGCTGGTAAGGACCAAGAGGCTGGCCAAGCAGCCTTGCTTGCACGGGCACAAGCCAACTCTGAAGCCTCACAAGCTCGTTATGTCCCAGGTTCTCAACCCTCATCAGACGAGCAGCTTTTTGTAGCTGGTTACACCTACTGAGGCGTCATTTGCTGACACTCCGGCGTGATTTCTGCAACGGAGTGTCGTGACATTCACACGACTCAACTGTAAAGTCGCGCGGCTACGGACAAATGTCCGTTTATCGGCCTTCGTTAGGACTTCACTATGGCGCTCGTTCCGCTTCGACTTCTGCTCGACCATGCCGCGGAAAACGGCTACGGCATCCCTGCTTTCAACGTCAACAACCTTGAGCAGGTGCAGTCGATCATGGAGGCGGCTCACGAGACTGACTCTCCTGTGATCCTCCAGGCTTCACGTGGAGCACGCACCTACGCAGGTGAGAATTTCCTGCGTCACTTGATCCTGGCGGCCGTTGAGACCTATCCCGACATCCCCGTCGTGATGCACCAGGACCACGGCAATAGCCCTGCAACTTGCTTCGGAGCCGCTGCAAACGGCTTCACCTCCGTGATGATGGATGGTTCCCTTGAGGCCGATGCCAAGACGCCTGCGAGTTACGACTACAACGTCAACGTCACCAAGGAAGTGGTCGACGTGGCCCATGCCATCGGCGTGAGTGTTGAAGGCGAATTGGGTTGCCTTGGTTCCCTTGAAACCGGCAAAGGCGAAGCCGAAGACGGCCACGGTTTTGAAGGTGAGCTTTCCAAGGATCAGCTGCTGACCGATCCTGCTGAGGCTGCTGATTTCGTCGCTAAGACCAAGGTTGATGCCTTGGCAATCGCCATCGGTACAAGCCACGGTGCCTACAAGTTCACCCGTAAGCCCACAGGTGAAGTGCTTGCGATCAGCCGTATCGCTGAAATCCACAAAGCCATCCCCAACACCCATCTGGTGATGCATGGTTCCTCCTCCGTTCCCCAGGAATGGTTGGAAATGATCAACAAGTACGGCGGTGCCATCCCTGAGACCTACGGCGTTCCCGTGGAAGAAATTCAGGAAGGCATCCGTAACGGTGTTCGCAAAGTGAACATCGATACCGACAACCGTTTGGCCTTCACCGCTGCCGT
>QCUZ01000096.1:0-4709 GCA_003210555.1 Synechococcus sp. AG-683-A03
GCTTCGAACGCAACGTTGAGAATCGGCATGTCGGAGCGAAGGGAGGTCGTTAGGATCCAAGGCCGAAAGGGGATCACCCCGAGACGACCATGATTTATACCCTTACAACCCCTCTTTACTACGTCAACGACAAACCACATTTAGGAAGCACTTACACCACTGTTGCGTGTGATGCACTGGCTCGTTTTCAGAGACTGGAAGGCCATGAAGTGGTGTTCGTGACTGGTGTAGATGAACACGGTCAAAAAATCCAACGCACAGCCGCTGAACAAAGCATTAGCCCAATTGACCACTGCAATCGGGTCACAGCCAGCTACAAAAAAGCCTGGAACGAATGGGACATCAGCAACGATCGATTTGTTCGAACCACGTCACCTCGCCATTTGCCACTGGTTCAACAGTTTTTCCAACGCTGTGAAGAGGCAGGCGATATCCGCAGTGGACGGCAAACCGGTTGGTATTGCGTTGGCTGCGAGGAGTTCAAGGATGATCCGGCCGATGCGATTAAGCCAACGTGTTCCATCCACCAGAAACCATTGGAATGGAGAGATGAGGAAAACCTATTCTTTTGCTTGTCGCACTTCCAAGAGGAAATTGAAGCTCTAATTAATCAATCCGATTTCATTGCACCAGCGAGTCGCCGCAAAGAGATTCAGAATTTCGTAGCAGGTGGATTGCGCGATTTTTCGATTTCAAGAGTCAATGTGGAATGGGGGTTACCTGTTCCAGGGCACCCAGGACATACCTTTTATGTTTGGTTCGATGCCTTACTTGGCTATCTCACAGCTCTATTAGACGACGGTGGGAGTATTGACCTTAATCGCTTAAATGATGTTGGCTGGCCAGCCGATCAACATGTCATAGGGAAAGATATCTTGCGTTTCCATGCTGTGTATTGGCCAGCAATGTTGCTATCTGCAGGCTTACCTCTACCCAAAAAAGTTTTTGGTCATGGTTTTCTCACAAGAGAAGGTCAAAAAATGGGCAAATCAATTGGGAATGTTCTTGATCCAGACGTGCTCTTGAATCGCTGTGGTACCGATGCCGTTCGCTGGTATCTATTACGCGACATTCAATTTGGAGACGATGGTGATTTCCAACAACAGCGCTTTGTTGATCTTGTCAACAATGACCTCGCTAACACCATTGGGAATTTACTGAATCGAACGTCTTCGATGTCTCGTAAATGGTTTAACGAGTCCGCGCCCATCGTTGAATCAAAAGACAGCGATCAGCATGCGTTACGTGAGGCCGCAGAAACAGCGATTGCTTCAGTACGCGAGGCCATGCCCTCCATGGCCTTTCAGAAAGCGGCTGAGGCCATTCTTCAACTTGCGATTCAAGCGAACGGATACCTCAACGACCAAGCCCCTTGGAGCAAAATGAAGAAGGGTGGTCAAGACGATCAAGTCGCAGTCGATTTATACGGAGTTCTAGAAAGCGCTCGACTTGTGGGATGGCTTCTACAGCCCCTCGTACCCGATTTAAGCGAAAGGATTTTGTCCCAACTCAACCAACCTTCAGCAGCATCTAATTGGACCGAACAGCTGGTATGGGGTCGTCTCGAATCTGGCCATCCCCTACCCCAGCCTCAGCCAGTGATGCAACGACTAGAACTTGAAGAAGCACTGTGACTTTCGCTCAGCAATTCAAATCCAGCAGCTTGCTGAAAAGTTCAACCTGGGTGACTCCAGTAATTCTCAGTGTCCTCGTATTGGGATGCTCTTCATCTACGGGCAATCGCTCAGAAACTGTTGGACCAGTGCCCTTTGTGTTTCGCAAGTTGGCGCTTGAACAAAAAAAATCAAATGGAGATATCGATTGGAAGCTTTCGAGCCCTGAAGCTCGCTATGAACTCTCTCGAAGATTAGTGAGGGCAAAGCAACCGGTTGGAGTTCTCTACAACAAGAACGCACCATCTTTTAAAATAAGAGCTGATTTCGCAGTAGTCATTAACGATGGTGATCAAATAATACTTGAAGGCAATGTTCAACTTCAGCAAGTTAATGGGCAAAAGATATTAATCAAAGGCGAAAGATTGCGCTGGCAGCCTCAACTTTCGCGCCTTGTGATGGAAGAACAACCAAGAGCGTTTGACGATCGATCCAGAATCACCGCAACTCTTGCCACCCTTCAGCAAGATACAAACGATCTCACCCTCAGCGGTCCTGTTCAACTCGATCGCTGGCAGGACGAGCTCGCGCTCACTGTCAAACCAGATACTGCTGTTCGCACAGAGAAGGCATTTTGGAACCTGAACGACGGCGCTCTCAAAGCGGATGGGCCCGTTCTAGGGC
Source organism: Synechococcus sp. AG-683-A03 (assembly GCA_003210555.1). GTDB lineage: Bacteria > Cyanobacteriota > Cyanobacteriia > PCC-6307 > Cyanobiaceae > Synechococcus_C. The sequence continues at coordinate 2,298 of QCUZ01000096.1, forward strand.
AACGCCGTGATCAAGAGGGCGTTGTTTTAGAGCAGCTCGAGGGTCGAGAATTAAAAGGCAATACCCAGAAAGGCGTCATCACGGTGAAAGCGCCTGTGATAGTGACCATGCCTAAAAACAAAGGACTGTTACGCGCTAAAGACACCAGCTGGAATTTCCGCAAACAAACCCTGAGCAGCAACGCCCCGTTTGAGGGATTGATCAATCAAACCCAAATCAATGGCGAAAGTTTTCGCGCTGATCTTGATCAATCCTCTGTGGTGATCCCCGAAGGCTGTCGAATTCAACAACCAGGAGAACGATTGGAAGCTGGTCAATGCCGCTGGAATTGGAAGACTGACGACGTGTTGGCAACAGGTGGTGTTCGCTTGGAACGTGAAAGCAATAATCAAATCACCGAAGCACAAACGCTGAGCGGCTCCGTGGGAGAGAAGGGGGCACTGACATTCTCAGCACCAGGCAACAAGGTCCGTTCTCAGGTCACGATTGAGGAGGAGACAAACGGTCAAGATCCATCATCCCAGCGTTCTAAAGCTCCAATTTCATTTTAATGTGAAAAATTCTGCCATACTTGTAGGCAAATAGTGCTAACAAATGAGTCGGTCATTATCTAATAAAGAACTCATTGCTCAATACATTTATTGATTGTATTTGATCCGCACGTTCATCATCGGCATGCAATGACTAATGAGTACATAGTTGCGGCCGATCAGCAGGGAAAAGTTGCTTTTGCTAATAGTGAATGGATTAGCCCATTACAAGGGAAACAACCTTCTAGTGATGACTTGCAGAGTTGCCCCGAACCCTATGATTTTCTAAATGCAAAGGGAGCAGAAGGATGGGATTAGTCTCTGTTGTCGTGAAAACGACAGCCGACGGCCAGCACATGCTTGCCTGCATACCTTCCCGCCGTGTTTGATTCCTGAAACATCGTGTTCACCCTGCACTTAAAAGGAAGAACTCATCAGGCTGTTAAATATCCTGCCTACAACCTGAAGCGTGATAATCAGAACAACAAATTAGCAATGAGTATTTGCTTGTCATTTTTACAGTATGGAAACCTGATAAACCAATATGACGTCCTTGAATACCAATATCCATTTTCTTTCTGTTTAACCTTGAGATGTTCGAATCGAATGAACCTCTTTGTTTCCACCCTCTTGATCCCAACCTTCCCAAATAGCCGATTGTCCCATTCATATTCATCAAAGGGGACTTCTCCTGCCCTATATCCTTGGCTTCGAGTTTGAGCCAAAGAAAACATAATATCCTGAAATCACATCTAATATTATAGCAAGTCGCCTACAAATAAAAGAACTAGAGATTATCAAAACTTTAAAGAGTTAATGCGCTCTCCTTCATAGAAAACAACCTGCCCCGGCTAACAGCTTTCGTCGAACGCCTGTGAAACCTGCTGTGTTCCCTGGACGATCACGAAGTCACCAGCTTTAACGCTCATTAGCAACTCAGGAGGTCAGGGCACTGCTTAAGCCTTCGATGGCAGCAAAATAGTTATCACATTCGTTGTCAAATCTCGTTGCTGCAACTGTGAATGTAGACATCCAAGATTGACTGCAATCACAAAGTTCTTTCGTCTAATTCTCCAGCACTCAATGTCGTTTTAAGGCGTTCAGCCCAACCCGACAGCCACCGTTCATCAGATCGACTGAAACATCGTTCCGACCAGCCACCAATCACAACCCACCCACTTTCTCCAAGGGGTTGCACCATGACGGAAGGCAAGCCGGGCAAAACGGGATCAAACTCAGCTTTGCCCGGGTAAAGGGCTGTTTTCACAAGGGAAACAAGTTCTTGCTTTTGCAGCGATCGTCGACAAATCTGGCCAGGTTCAAAATCACCAGTACCCAAGAGACCACGACGAAGCAGGACCGAGCCCTTCCAAAAAACAAGAATCGTGGCTGCAGAGGTCGCAGTCAGAAATTGATGGCTGCCCCACGCCATTTCAGCTCGAACAGCATCGGACAAATCTGAAGAGAGCACAAAACCCTGTTCACCCTCCAGTTCAACCGCTTCCGGACTGCGTGGGGAGGCCCGAGTCCAGAGGATCGAAACAAGCATCAAGCCAACGCCAGCCATCCCGGCAAGAACATCAGCTCGCTCCAGACTTGGAGTGATGGTTTCAGCGGTGCTGGCGTTGAGGATCGAAAGCCCCAAAACGAGAACACCTGCCATCAAGCACCATTGGGCGGATCTCAACATATTTTGCTACTCATGAGCGGTCAGATCGATGCACTCTTGCTGAAATAGAAGGAACCCTCCAATGCTGATGACTGAATCCGAAGCCTTTGCCGCAATCGCGCTGGCCACAGTGGCTTGCGATGGCGTATTGGGCAAGGATGAAGCGCATGCTTTGAGACGTCAACTGGAATATCGAACTCCCTACAAGGATCG
>QCUZ01000097.1:0-4496 GCA_003210555.1 Synechococcus sp. AG-683-A03
AGTCTGAACAAGAAGATCGCGATCGCTCCTTACCCCGATTGGATGCCACAGTTTTAGAGGTGATGCGTTTAACACCTCCGGTGGGAGGTTTCTTTCGGCGTACGAAAGCTTCAGTCATGCTTGCTGGTCTTGAAGTTCCTGCTGGTCGAGTGATTCAAGTGGTTTTGACTCCTTCATCCCCTTGTGATGATTCAGATTTTGCTGACTTCCGTCCTCAACGTCATCTGGACAAATCGTTTGACCAGACATTGTTGCCTTTTGGTGGTGGAGAACGGGTCTGTCTTGGCAAAGCACTGGCCGATCTCGAAATTCGCTTGATGGCTTTGGGTGTCCTGAAGAATGTTGATTTACACCTTCATCCCAATCAGGATTTGTCGTTGCAACAGATACCGAGCCCTACTCCACGAGATGGTCTTGTTGTTGCTGCTAATAAAAAATCTAAGTAGTTCGATTTCAGTGACGATACGGCCCAGATCTTCTGCTCTCACTCAGTTGAAATTTGCAGGTTTTTTCTGCATGCTCAGCTTTTTGAACTTGTATGAGACCACGGTTTTTGAGGAAGATGTTGATGGTTCTGCTGCCAGGCCTCGTGCCTAGCTGCCCTTAGGTCCTTTCAATTTTCCGAGATCCCGTCCATTCGGTATCGACCGACTCACGGTTGGTGGGTAAAGAGTTGTAAAAATGGGTTGACTTGATGTTGTCCTGATGTCCTCCTACTCAGTCATTGGCTGTGGCTACGTCGGTAGCTTCGTAGCGGCAAGCATGAAAAATCAAGGGCATTACGTCGTTGGCACAACCCGAACACCTCAACGGTTTGCCGAGTTGCGCAACGTGGTTAGCGAGCCAATCAGCCTTGACCTTGCAAAGCAGGACTGCGATTTTTCTTTTCTTGAGGACCAGCAGGGTTTGCTGATCAGCGTCGCACCCACACAAAATGGTGATGGGTACCAAAACGTTTTCTCGAATGGCATAAGAAATCTTGCCCGAGCTCTGCGCTGTCGTCAGTCCACCCAGCCCCTGCATGTGACCTACATCAGCTCTGCTGGGGTGTACGGAGATCAGCAAGGTGAATCGGTGACCGAAGACTCCGATGTGGATTGCTTGCATCCTGTGAATGCCATGTTGGTAGAAGCTGAAAATGTGTTGCTCACAATCGACCGACCTGACACCACAATTTGCGTGTTGCGCCTGGGCGGTATTTACGGTCCTGGACGAGATATGGTCTCAATGATCAAACAGGCGACTGGTGAACAGATCCTTAAAAATGGAAATGATATTCCTGCTTGGAGTGGCATTTTTGATATCACCAACGGCGTGAGTTTTGCTTTCAGCAATAAACTTATTGGTATCTACAATCTGGTTGATGACATGCAACTCAGTCGGCGTGAATTGTCTAATGAAATCTGTGACATTGATGGTTTGCCTCCTGTGATCTGGGCGAATGAGAATGCTCCAGGTGCGAGATCAATGAACGCTAAAGTCACTAACCATAAAATCAAATCAAAGGGATTCCGTCTCAGCACACCTTCTATGCTGATGCCCACGCCTGTCTAAGTTTTCTTTTTTAACGTTGTTAATGATTTTTGGTTATAGTGTGCTGCAAAAAGTTGAATAAACAATAATTGTTGATCATTAGATGTATTGTAATTTCATATCTTTTTTATTGAAAAGTTTCCTTTCTACTTTTTATTTGCTTCTCCTTGAATACAACCCCACGAATTGTGTATGGAAATTGGCTTTTGCCCTGCCTCCATGCATCACTTGCATCGATTGCTTCAACCATCTGAATCAAAAGCTCGCCATCTTGATCAAGGATGAGGTCGTAGATGAGAGGCATATTCGGGCTAGTGGAGTCATCCCATTCATTCACCACTGGGAGTAGCTTGCATCCCCCAATTGGGGGACATTTGCATTGCTTGAAATCCAAAAAGTGAGGGATGGTCAATCGGATTTGATTCCCGGCTTCTGAGGCCGTTCTTCAGAATCCGAAATGGCAGATCAAAGCTCTTAGAGACATCAACGCAATGTTGCTTTCAATTCACCAAGGAAGCTTCTGACCATTGGCGTGCCAGAACGTCCCGCTGGTTTCAAGGTCAAGGCCATCAATTCGTGCCAGCAGCCCTAGCACTGCTGTTTTCGTGCTAATTCCCTTCGGGTTGAAGTTAATCATCCGAGTGCTTACCAGCCCTGGATGGAGAATGGCTACCGCGATCCCTTTTGGTTTCAAATCGATCGACAGTGACCGTCCAACCATGTTCAATGCCACTTTTGACATCCGGTAGCCATAAGAGCCCCCAGATGTGTTGTCGTCAATGGATCCCATTCGACTGGTCATCAAAGCCAGCTTCGCCCCGTGTGGCATCTGTCCGATCAGTGAATGTGCCAACAACAGTGGGGCTAACGCATTGACCTCGAATTGACGTTTGATTCCGTCGCTATCTAGGTCTTCAAGACCCATTGATTGCAGTATCCCTGCATTGAGAATCACTCCATCCAATTGTCGATTGCTCAGGTTTCGAACGAATCCAGCGATTGAGGTTCCACTGGTGAGTTCGATGTCCGAATGAATCTCCACACCCATGGCCTCAAGCTCTGGGGAGGATTGACGGCATACGGCTATCACATCGTCATGACGAGCGTGTAATTGACGGCAGAACTCAAGACCGATGCCTCTGTTTGCACCTGTGACAAGAAAGGTGGCCAACGTGTCCTCTGAATCAGTCAACAGTTTGATACGTAATCATGAGGGTTCGATCACCGGCAATGACTTCCAGTCGTGCCAGTCAAAATGCCACCATTCAGTGGCAAAGGAACGAAATCCCCTGCGTTCCATCGCCTTCCGCAATGTTTGGGCATTTGCGGCACGGTCAGCGAGAACGCCCTCAGCATCCACATGGGCTGACTTTGAAAAATCGTCGTAATCCGTTGGCATTCGCAGCGGATTCCCGCGCTGATTGATGAGCGTTACGTCCACTGAGGCGCCTCTGGTGTGACGGCCAGCATTCACTGAGGGATCTGAGACGTATCGAGGATCCTGTATTGCATCCCACATCTGCTGTTGAACAGCTAGTGGACGGTGCGCATCCCAAACCTTCAATCCAAGTCCTTGTTTAGAGAGATCCAGTTGGACTTGTTGCAGTGCCAAGGCAACAGGACATCGCAATTGGGGGTCGATCTTGTCGTAGAGGGTGCGTCCTAAAAAATTATTAGAGCTGGCATAGCGAATTTCAAACAGTGGTCTGGGTGAAATTTTGTTTAACGACACAAGCTCTAAACCGCTGCATTGCAATGGTGTCTCGGCGCGACTAGGCATTGCATAAATCGGGATACAAAGAAACAATCCAGCTAGGAATCTGATCAGCATCAGATTTGCTGTAAAAGGATCAGCTTTGCTTCCAGGTGATACAACAAAGTCAGACATCATTGATTAGGAGATGAAAGTTGCTTGAAAGTTCCACATTTCACCGGCTTCTAGCCATAATTCCCACGAGTATCGAGAACCATCAACCAAATTGAGTTGGCCAGCGAAACCAGCTGGTGACGGTTGGTAGAGCTCCATTAAATCCTGAACAGGCTCGCCATCTCTCGTAAAGATTTCGGAAACCCGTTTCCCAAGCCTTGTGGAGAGATCCTTCTGGAATTCATCAAGCCTCATTAGAGTCCGACACCTGTAGAACGCGGGTTTTGCAGTCTTGTAATTATTTACTATAGCTGCAGATTCTAGATTGCATTAGTTATCTTAACGGCTAAAATGTAATGAAATCATAGTTGTGATATTTATTGAATTATTTATTAATTTCCTTGGTTTCTTGATTTAGATCTCTTGGCTAAGCCTGATTTGATGAAACTTGCCTTCGGGTCATCTGCTCAGGTCTGCTCACTCTCAGTGATCGGTATTCGAAGCTCGAGTCCCTTGGCGCTGCACGTTTGCATCGACATTCATGAATCAGACAGACTCGTGGAGATCCCACTTCCTCATTGAGATTTGCTGCGAGTCTCCCAAGGTTTCCTTCTTCGTTGGTAGTGGTTGCACGTCAATCAACGAGAGGAGTGGCTGGTGAGCCATCGGCAAAACGTTTTGAAACGCAAACATGAAAACGATTCTCATTTGGTGAAAACGGGCTAAGGTTCAAAAACTGGTTTCTCAGGGGTCAGCCTGAGAAGGAAACGGGGAAAGAACGGTGAAATTCCGTCGCTGTCCCGCAGCTGTAAAGCCCTTGCTTGCTCTAGCAAGGGTCAGTCAGAACGCCCGCCAGTCTTTAAACCGACGAGGATCGACATGCTTCTTTTTGATGTGCAAGCTTTTTTGCACGAATCAGTTCTTTCTGCACCTCTTTTCATTCGAAAGGATCACAGGCTGAGCTTCAAAGACCGATAAATATTTTTAAAAAATAAATAAGCTTTCGTCTGAATGGAAATATTTTTTTTGCATTCAGTCTGTCTTCTAAGCTGCTTAAAGATTAGCATTGCTTCTTTAAGTCGTTCCTAATTAGACG
>QCUZ01000098.1:0-4319 GCA_003210555.1 Synechococcus sp. AG-683-A03
TCCCTCCTGCTGCCAAACCCACTGCAGCCATCGGTTCAAGCGTCGCTGAAATTTGTTCCGCAACCGCTTCATCGAAACTGCTTACCGCCAGTGCGGCTGAAGAAGCTTCGGGATCGTAGGAAGGAGTGCGTGATGGCGGCAGGGAGCGGGGAATGTCGGGGAATGGGCCAGATCAGGCGCTTTCGATCGCAGCGATCGCTACCGCTGTGGCACCTGGGCAGGGTGGCATCGCCGTGATTCGCTTGTCGGGTCCCAATGCCGTAGGTGCTGTCGCCGCGATCACGGTGATTCCTGGTCAACAGGTGTGGGAGAGCCACAGGGTTTTGTATGGCCATGTTGTGGCTGCCGATGGTGTGGAACGACTCGATGAAGTGCTGGTGCTGGTGATGTTGTCGCCGCGCAGCTTTACCGGAGAAGACGTGATCGAGATTCATTGTCACGGCGGGGTGATCGCTGTGCAGCAGGTCTTGGCACGCGTCTTGGAGCAGCCCGGCATGCGCCGGGCGCTGCCAGGAGAATTCAGCCAGCGCGCGGTTCTGAATGGCCGTCTTGATCTCACCCGCGCAGAAGCGATTGGTGATCTGGTGGGAGCGCGCAGTCAGCGGGCAGCGCAGCTGGCGATGGCCGGCCTTGATGGCGGGATTCAGAAAAAAATGGTGGTCTTGCGGGAGCGCTTGCTCGATCAGCTCAGTGAGTTGGAGGCCCGTGTGGACTTTGAAGAGGACCTTCCTCCTTTGAATGGTGAGGCGCTCCTAGAGGAGTTGCAGGCTGTGCGTTCGGAGTTGGGCTTGCTTGTGGCCGATGGCGAGAGGGGATCCTTCGTGCGTCATGGATTGAGGGTGGCGCTGGTGGGCCGACCAAACGTGGGGAAAAGCTCCTTGCTCAACCTGTTGAGTCGCCGGGAGCGGGCGATCGTGACCGACTTGCCAGGCACTACAAGGGATTTGCTTGAAAGTGAGATCGTGCTTGATGGCGTGCCGATCACCCTGCTCGACACCGCAGGGATCCGGGCCACCTGTGATGCCGTGGAACAGTTGGGGATTGCGCGCAGCCGCGAAGCCCTGGCGAGTGCCGATCTGGTGCTGTTGTTGTTTGATCTGGCCCATGGGTGGTCTGAGGAGGATCAGGACTTGTTTGCCCTGATCCCCGAGGGGGTGCCCTGCTTACGGGTGGGCAACAAAGCAGACCTTCCTCTTAAGACTGAGCCGGTTGATGAGTCCGTTGCTGCATCAGTTGCTTTATCGGTTGCGGATGTGTCCCTTAGTGCGCTGACAGGAGAAGGGGAACAGGCTCTTGTCCGTGCCGTCTTGGAGCGTTGTGGCGCCTTAGGCGAACAGCCCCTGCTTCTGGCTTTGAATCAGCGTCAATCTGATCTGGCGGTTATTGCGGCTGAGGCTCTGGCCCGTAGTGAGCAGGTGGCGGCCGATGGTCTCCCCTGGGATTTTTGGACGATTGATTTGCGTCAGGCGATTCACAGCCTGGGCGAGATCACTGGTGAGCAGCTCACGGAGTCGGTGTTGGACAGGATTTTCTCTCGCTTCTGTATCGGCAAGTAATCACTGTTCTTGAGGCTGTTGAGGTAAGCGTCGGGCGATCAGGTTGGCGTCATCATGAGATGTCTTCATCTGCTCCTCTGGTGTCAATGCAGCCGCTGTCGATTACTCCACGACTTCGCCAGCAATTGGCGGAGTGGCTGCAGGAGGATCTCGGACGAGGTGATCTGAGTGCCCCGGCATTGCGGGGAGTGGAGGGTGAGGCGCAATGGGTGGCGAAAGCACCCGGTGTGTTCTGCGGGGGTGTCTTGATTGAGCCTCTGTTGCGAGAACTGGCCAACGGTCAGCACCATTGGTCCGTTGAAGAACTGGTTGCCGAGGGAGCGCGCATTGAGGTCGGCGACGCATTGCTCAAGCTGCATGGCCCAGCAAGCCTGTTGGTGGCGCTTGAACGAACAGCTCTCAACTTGGCAATGCGCCTTTCGGGAATTGCCACGGCAACGGCCGCTTTGGTGGCCCAGTTGGAGGGCACGGGGGTGGACTTAGCCGATACGCGCAAGACCACCCCAGGCCTTCGGAGGTTGGAAAAATATGCCGTGCGCTGTGGAGGGGGGATCAATCACCGCATGGGGTTGGATGACGCGGCCATGCTCAAGGAAAACCACCTGGCTTGGGCCGGTGGAGTGGAAGCCGCGATCGCAGCGGTGCGAGCCGATGCACCTTGGCCCGCCAGGGTGATTGTGGAGGCGGAAACGGCAGAAGAAGCCCAGGCTGCGCTGGCAGCAGGTGCGGATGCACTTCTCCTTGATGAGTTCAGCCCGGATGCGTTGACCGCGCTGGTTCCCTTGCTGCGGGCGCAGGCGGAATTGCGTCCTGCGCGGACATCCGTTGTGTTGGAGGCGTCAGGGGTCAACCCTGCCGACCTGAAGCTGTATGCGGCAACGGGGGTGGATTTGATTTCTACGAGTGCGCCGATGACGCGGAGCTCCTGGTTGGATCTGAGCATGCGCTTCACCTCCGCCGGGAGCTGATTATGGGAGGTGCATTGTTTGCGGTGATGGACGTGTGTTTCGGGTTGAAAGAACGGTCTTAGTGTGATCCTGATAAGCGTCTAATCGCACTGAGGAATGGCGAGTTTAATTGAAACATTCTTCGTGACTTATGCGCCTGTTTTGACATTTCTATTTTAGGCGTTTCGCGATCTTGTTGGTTGCCAATGCCAGCGTGATGCCAATGAATAGCCCGCTGATATTTGCAAGAAAATCCATCCATTCTCCATAGCGATTGACGTGGGGCTGTATGAGCTCTATTAGGCCGCTGTACAGGGCGAAACCAATGATGACGCTTTGCCATTGGTTTGGTTTTCGTAGTGCAGTTGGAAAGGCAAGGGCTGCGTATGCAATCAAATGATGAGTTTTATCTGATCCCGGAGCTTCGGGTAGGTTCTCGAGGGGATGCATAGAAAGAGCCGTAATCATCAATAGCATTAATGCGCTCAATTCGATCCAGAAGTGACTAATGATTTCTCTTAATTTGATCATGTCAATGTTGTTTCTTTGCCTTTCTTGAAATCAACTGGGCTCGAATGGAGGAGGATGATTTAAATCGTCTTTTTTATTGCTTTGGAATGAGCGGACTGTATGGCTTGGTAGTCCTTCGGTCCTAGCTGGTTGATCGGGGGGTGAAGCTCCCCCACGCCGGGAGATGATCAGGACCTGAATTCATTCATCGCTCCTGTCCATGCTGCGCATCGCCCAGGCTTTAGATACCCAGTTGCGTGAGGCGATGCAGCGGGCCTTCCCGGAGGTGGATGCTCTGCTGGATCCCCAGCTGGCACCGGCAAGCAAGCCGGAATTCGGTGATTTCCAGGCCAATGGCGCCTTGCCCTTGGCCAAGCCTCTCAAGCAGGCTCCACGCCAAATTGCCGGGGCGATTGTGGAGGCGCTTCAGGCCAACCCAGCATTCGCAGCCTTGTGTTTAGAGCCCCAGATTGCTGGTCCAGGCTTCATTAACCTCACCATTCGGCCGGAGTGCCTAGCGGCTGAGGTGTCAGCTCGGCTGGGTGATCCACGCCTGGGGGTCCCCGAGGTGCAGAACGATGCAGCGGTGGTTGTGGATTTTTCCAGCCCCAACATCGCCAAGGAGATGCACGTCGGCCATCTTCGCTCCACGATCATTGGCGACTCTCTGGCTCGAGTGCTCGAGTTCCGTGGTCATCGGGTGCTGCGTCTCAACCATGTGGGTGATTGGGGAACGCAGTTCGGGATGCTGATCACCCATCTCAAACAGGTAGCCCCCGAGACCCTCAACACGGCCGATGCGGTGGACCTTGGTGATTTGGTGGCCTTTTATCGCGAGGCCAAGAAGCGTTTCGACGAAGACGAAGCCTTTCAGACCACGTCTCGAGAGGAGGTGGTGAAGCTTCAAGGCGGGGATCCTGTGTCACTCAAGGCGTGGGGATTGCTCTGTGATCAGTCGCGGCGTGAGTTCCAGAAGATTTACGACCGGCTCGACATACGTCTGAGCGAACGAGGTGAATCGTTTTACAACCCGTATTTGGAGAATGTTCTCAGTGGCCTGAAGGAGGCTGGTTTGCTCGTCACTGATGACGGTGCGGAGTGCGTCTTCCTTGAGGGTGTGAGTGGGAAGGATGGCAAGCCCTTGCCGGTGATTGTTCGGAAGAGTGATGGTGGCTTCAATTACGCCACCACCGACCTGGCTGCGATTCGCTATCGCTTTGCGCAGGCCTCGGACGGAGATGGTGCGCGCCGCGTGATTTATGTCACCGATGCGGGCCAGGCGAATCATTTCGCTGGTGTGTTTCAA
>QCUZ01000099.1:0-4261 GCA_003210555.1 Synechococcus sp. AG-683-A03
GGCTTTTTTTGCTGCGGGACTATCCCAGAGGTAGCCCTCGAGATAGAGAACCTTGGTGTCGCGAACCATCGAGAGGTCGAGATCATCAGGGTCCAATTGGGTTGAGGCACCGAGGTAGGTGCACATCGTGCGTTCGGCGTCCGAGGTCACGAGAATGAGGCAACGCGCCGTGCTCGCGCCGGTCACGGCAGCCGGTGTCTCGAAACGGGTCCCTACGGCACGGATGTCGTGGGTAAAGATGGTTCCGAGTTGGTCGTCACGAACACGACCAATGAAGCCGGCCTTGCTCCCGAGTTGAGCGAGACCGGCCAGGGTGTTGGCTGCTGAACCTCCAGAGGTTTCGAGACCTGCACCGCTGGCTTCGTAAAGGCTGTTGGCTTGATCTTCATCAACGAGGGCCATGCTGCCCTTGCTGAGATTGTGATCGCTCAGAAATTGGTCCTCGGCTTGAACCAACACGTCGACGATGGCATTACCGATGCCCACGACGTCGAGAGAACTGGTCGTGCTGAACCGGGGAGTGGAGGACATCTCTGCTGTCGTTAATACAGCGGAAGTATGGCTGTTCGCTGGTTGGCTGTTTTGGGTGGGCAGTGCGTGCGCTAAGCGCTGAGGAGCGCGCGCTTAGGGCCATGGATCGGATCTTCCACCACGATCGTTTGGTCTCGGCTGGCACCGAGGGAAACGATCGCAATCGGCACGTCCATCAGGTCAGCGAGGAAGCGCAGGTAGTCCATTGCCGGAGCAGGGAGGTCTTCGAGCCGACGGCATTCCGCTGTGGAACATTGCCAGCCTGGGAGGGTCTCAAAGATTGGCTTGCAGCGAGCAAAATCTTCGGAGCTGCTGGGGAAGTAATCAATGCGTTCGCCATCGAGCTCATAGGCCACTGATACTTGGATCTCATCCATTTCGTCCAGCACATCGAGCTTGGTGATTGCAAGGCAATCCAGTCCGTTGACTTGCACGGCATAGCGCCCAATCACGCCATCAAACCAGCCACAGCGGCGACGGCGGCCAGTGGTCGTTCCAAATTCCCCGCCTCGATCACAGAGCTGGTCGTTCAAGCTTCCTGACAGCTCTGTGGGAAAGGGGCCTTCCCCAACCCGAGTGGTGTACGCCTTGGCGACTCCAATCACTCTGTCGATCAGGGTCGGACCCACACCTGCACCGATGCATGCACCTCCTGACACCGGATTAGAGGAGGTCACGTAGGGATATGTGCCGTGATCAAGGTCCAGCAGAGTTCCTTGCGCTCCCTCAAACAGAATATTTTTGCGATCGCTGGCGGCTTCATGGATGGCGCGGGTGCAATCCACCACATGCGGGGCTAAGCGTTTTCCGTAAGCCAGATATTCACGAATGATCTCTTCAGCATCCAACGGCTTTTCGCCATAGATGGTTTCAAGCAATTGATTTTTTTCGCTCAGTGGTCCTTCAAGCCGATCACGCAGTCGAGCTTCGTCGAGCAGGTCAAGAACCCGGATGCCACTCCGCTGAGACTTGTCTGCATAGGTGGGGCCGATGCCGCGGCCGGTTGTGCCGATTTTGCGTTCACCTCGTTGCTTTTCCATCGCCAGATCCAAGAGGCGGTGGTAGGGCATCGTGACGTGCGCAGTTGACGCCAGCTGAAGGCCAGAGATGTCAATCCCGTTGGAGATCAGCATGTCGAGTTCTCCAAGCATCACCTTGGGATCAACCACGGTTCCGGAGCCGATCAGGCAAGTGGTGTCTGGGTAGAGGATTCCGGAAGGGATCAGGTGAAGTTTGAGCACTCGACCGTCCACAACGATGGTGTGGCCGGCGTTAACGCCTCCCTGATAACGCACTACGACATCTGCGGAGCGGCTCAGAAGATCGGTGATCTTTCCTTTTCCCTCGTCACCCCATTGAGCACCGATGACGACAACGTTGGCCAAAGAATCGGCGGCCCGAAGCCGCATTTCTGCACAATCCAGCACTTTCGCAGACAGTCCTGCCTGCGGTCAAAGTGCTGTTCGATTTTGTGATCAAGTGCCCCGGACTGCTGCTTTCTCGGCCTTGCCCAATTCCTTATCGATCCTGGCTCTTAAAGCATCAGGAACGGGACGGTTGGTGTAGTTGTTGTAGTGACCAGCCAAGGAGTTGAGCGCGGTCTGCATGGTTGTAAACGAGCTCAATCCGTTCACCTTGGGACGTGCTCTGTAACGGGAGACGTAGTCGGTGATTAAGTCGCGGGCCTCTCCCTCGGCTTCTTGACGATTCTCCGCGTCCTGGGGCAACGCCAAGGTGTCGTGAATGGTGTGGGCAACAGCGACTGTGTCTTGGACGTAGTCCCCGGTGAGAGAGGACGATTCGTTTCCGCAGGCCGTAACGAGCAAAGAAAGTCCAAGGCAAAGAGCCAGGCTCACATTGATTAGACGGCTGGTAAGGCGTTTCAGTACGGCGATCATGACTGAGGGAATTTGGTGGACTTTACGCGGGTCAGAGTTGGACGCGAAGCTCGGTTGGGATCGCTTCGAGAAGGGAGGAGATGGCTTCGGCTCGACTCAAAACGTTCGCGTCCCGTTTTGAACGTTGCACCAGTTCCACATTTCCTTCTGCGGCAGCGCGACCAACGACAACTCTCCAAGGGATGCCAATGAGATCGGCATCCTTAAATTTCACTCCCGCGCGCTCCCCACGATCGTCCAAAAGGGCATCGATCCCTGAGGCTCGGAGTTCGTTGTAAATCTCCTCACCGAGGCCGATTTGAACCTCGTCTTGAACATTGGCCACCACCACAATCACCTGAAACGGAGCAATGCTGAGCGGCCAGATCATGCCGGCATCATCGTGATGCTGCTCAACGGCAGCCTGGGCCAGTCGTGAGATTCCGATGCCGTAACACCCCATCCAGAGATGCTCCTGTTTTCCCTCTTTTGTCGTGATTTGAGCTCCCATGGATTGGGAGTACTTGCGACCGAGTTGAAAAATATGCCCCACCTCAATCCCGCGTCGTTCTTCAAGGCTCTTTTCTGGGCAATGGACACAGTGATCGCCTGCTTTGGCATTGCGAAGATCCATCGCTGGAATGGTGCCGAGATCAGGCCAGATGCACCCCCAGCGGTGCTCGTCGCTTGTGTTGGCTCCACAGACAAATCGTTCCAGCTCGGCAGCTGTTGTGTCGGCGAGTTTGTAAAACGTCTTCTTCCAGCTGCGCGCCCCAGAGAGGGATTGATCAGACAGATCAGGACCGATTGAGCCAAACGGAAATGGCTGTAGTCCTTGTGATTTCACTTGATCAGCATTGATCGGGCTGAGATCGAGAACGGGGCTGTCCAGTTGTTGTGTCAGCGCATTGACGAGCTTCACCTCGTTGAGTTCTTGATCTCCGCGCAGACAGACAAGGACCGGCTGTTCCTCGCCAGATTCAAGCTTGGCTAGAAGAAGCAGCACCTTGATGACCTGGCTTGGATCGAGCGATTGGGCCGAACAGAGCGCATCAATCGTGACTTGGCCTGGAGTGGAAATGACCTTTGATTCCCCGCTTGGTAACGGTAGAGCAGGGGGTGCGATCGAGACCGCTTTCTCCTGATTTGCTGCGTAATCACCATCTGGACTGATGAGGATTAAATCTTCACCAGCATCTGCCGTCACCATGAATTCCTGGGATGCGGCGCCGCCGATCGCTCCACTATCGGCATCCACTCCTACAGCTATTAGGCCGCAGCGTTGGAAGACACGGGTGTATGCCCTTTCCATCTCCGCGTACATTTGGGCCAAGTCCTCTTCATCCCCATGAAAGGAATAGGCATCTTTCATGATGAATTCGCGGCCCCGCATCAAGCCAAAGCGTGGACGAATTTCGTCCCTGAATTTGCTCTGAATTTGATAGAGGGTGACAGGGAGTTGGCGATACGACCTCAGTAGATCACTGGCTAATTCCGTGATCACTTCTTCGTGGGTGGGGCCTAGCCCCAGGGAGCGCTCCTGGCGATCTTCAAGATGGAACATGATCCCCTCGCCTGCGGTGTAGCCCTGCCAGCGGCCGCTTTTTTCCCACAATTCGGCGGGTTGAAGTTGCGGTAGCAACGTTTCAAGCGCCCCAACTTGATTCATCTCCTCCCTGACGATTCTCATCACCCTTTGAAGGACCCTCCACATCAGTGGGAGATAGGCATAGATTCCTGATCCAACGCGTCGGATATATCCGCCGCGAATCAGCAATTGTTGCGAGGCGATTTCGGCGTCAGCGGGAACATCCCGCAGCGTCACCAGCATCAGGCGGGAGACGCGCATAGCG
>QCUZ01000100.1:0-4097 GCA_003210555.1 Synechococcus sp. AG-683-A03
AGGATTGGCTCTGCTGTTCGGAGAACGCGAGCGTGTTCAGCCAGGTCGGTTGATCAGTTTGGATGTGCCTGCGGGGATGCATTCCAATCACGGCCAGATGCAGGCCGGCGGCGGAGCGGTGGCCTCCGACACGTTGTGCGTTGGCCTGGTGAAACGCGGGTTGGTTCAGGACGCAGCTCTGGCCAACGTGGGAAGTGTGCATCGCTTAGACCCTGGCGTTCCGCGCCTGTTGATTGATCAACGGCAGGCGTCTGTTGTGCTGCGGGTGATGGCTGGAGATCTGGCGACCATGCCAGTTCCCCAGGACGCGCCAACGGCAATGAAATATCAGCGCGGCCGTGCGCTGTTGATGGCAGGTAGCGAGCGCTATCGCGGTGCAGCAGTCCTGGCGGCGCAGGGGGCGATGGCGAGTGGGGTGGGAAGTCTGAAAGCCGCTTTGCCAGAAGCCGTGGCTGATCTCATCTGGCAGTGGCTTCCTGAGTTGGTGGTATCGGCCGCGTTGCCAGCAACCGCCTCGGGTGAATTGGCCTGGGGGCCATGGCTGGCTGATGCAGATTTAACCCGCTTGGATGCGTTGTTGCTGGGCCCTGGGGTTGGAGTGGTCGAGGCGCAGTGGGATGCCTGGGCAGAACCCTTGGTTTCGTTTCAAGGGTTACTCGTGCTGGATGCGGATGGGCTCAACGCCTTGGCCGCTTCGGAGCAAGGCTGGCGCTGGCTTTGTCGTCGTGAGTTCCCAACCTGGATCACCCCGCATGGCAGTGAATTCGCGAGGCTTTTCCCTGATTGCAACGGTCGCGAACCGCTGGAGAGCGCGCAATGGGCAGCAGCAGAGAGCGGAGCGGTTGTGCTGCTTAAGGGAGCTCACTCATTGATTGCCGATCCGAATGGTGTGGTGCATCAACTCGTTGATACCTCTGTGCAGGCGGCTCGTACGGGCCTGGGTGATCTGTTGGCTGGATTTGCCGTTGGCTGGGGGGCGCGTTGCCTGGCCTGTGGAGAGGAGCCGCGGGGAACCGCTCTTGCTGCTGCGGCTTTGTTACATGCCGAGGCGTCAAGAACGCGTGAAAATGCCAGTAGTGCCAGTGAGATTGCCAAAACCCTTGCTGAGCTCACCCGTCGGATTTGCAGGAATTAATGATTAAAAAATCGAAGAAGTTCCTGAATGCACACAATTCAAAACGTGCAAATGTGTCGTTTTCCTTTCAAGAATCTGAAGGGTTGCTGAAAACATTTGGGTTTATAGTTTTTTCATAGGAAAGTCTCTGCACGCCCAAGAGACGAGTTGACATGGTTTCCTCAACAGCTCGGACCTCCGAGACTCAGAGACGCAGAAGCAGTGATCCCATTAGTTGGTACCTGGCGACGATTGGCCGAATACCGCTGTTGACCGCTGCTGAAGAAATTGAGCTTGGCAACCAGGTCCAGAAGTTCATGGAGCTGACCCAGGATGGATCGGTCTCTCCCGACAGCGAAGAGTTCAGCTCCAAAGACCGCCGCATGATCCGCGTTGGCCAGCGTGCCAAACAGCGGATGATGAAGGCCAATCTTCGCCTTGTCGTCAGTGTCGCCAAGAAATATCAAGGCAAAGGCCTTGAGCTTCTCGATCTCATTCAAGAGGGATCCCTTGGCTTGGAACGGGCGGTTGAAAAGTTTGATCCAACCCGTGGATACAAGTTTTCAACTTATGCCTTTTGGTGGATCCGTCAGAGCATGACTCGGGCGATTGCTTGTCAGTCACGCACCATTCGTCTGCCGGTGCACTTGAGCGAGCGTCTCACCACCATCCGCAAGGTGAGTTTGGATCTTGCTCACAAGCTTGGAGCGATGCCGAGCCGCCTCGAGATTTCAGAAGCCTTGGATATGCCTGTTGAGGAGCTCGACTCCCTGCTGCGCCAGGCTCTCACCACCAGCAGTCTTGATGCTCCTGTGAATGGAGAGGATGGTCGCAGTTTCCTTGGCGATTTAATTGCCGACTCCTCTGCGGAAGAGCCTCTCGACAAGGTTGAACAGCGCATTCACCATGAACAACTTGGCCGCTGGTTGAGTCATCTCAGTGAGCAGGAGCAACATGTGCTCACCTTGCGTTTTGGTTTAAACGGCAACGAACGCCACACCTTGGCTCAAATCGGCCGTTTGCTGGATGTTTCACGTGAACGCGTCCGTCAGGTGGAATTGAAGTCGCTGCGCAAGCTTCGCAACCTCACCCGTCGGATGTCACCCACGTTCTGATGGATCGATGAGCTGCTGGTCATCAACGGATTTCATCACTGTTTGATGGATGTCTGGAAACTGGAACTGGGAGTCTTGTGGGGCTTCAGTTCCCATTGGCCTAGGCGCTAGTACGAACGTTTGACAACAAGGTGATTCATTTCTGCCTTCATCTCTGAGACGTGACATTTGACCGAACCCAAACAGCCGAACAAGCCCAGGGCGCTCACCTATACGGAAATGATGAACGGTGGCAAGCAACAAATAGATGAAGCAAC
Organism: Synechococcus sp. AG-683-A03; assembly: GCA_003210555.1. Lineage (GTDB taxonomy): Bacteria > Cyanobacteriota > Cyanobacteriia > PCC-6307 > Cyanobiaceae > Synechococcus_C. The sequence continues at coordinate 2,487 of QCUZ01000100.1, forward strand.
CCATCAGAGTGAGCTTGAGCTTCAGCGCCGAAAAGATCAACAGGAGCGCTCAATTGAACACTTGGAGCAGTCCTTCAACACTGAAACCGGTCAAACTTCAGGTGGCAATGGGATCTGATGAGTGCGCTTGCTTGCCTTGTTGTCTCAGCATTTCTTGCCTATCTGATCTCCCAGTTCCAAAGGAGACGCTCCTCCAGCAAAAGCACCACGGCTTGGCGTGAAGCTTCAGAGCTTGTTTTTGACAGAAACCTGAGGTTTCACATCAAACTGGAATACGAAACTGGAGCTGCACCCAGTAACTCTGAGGGCTATGCAGAATCGAGAGACTCTCTTGTTAGCCATTTGGCTTCGAACCTGTTGATGTTGGCTAATAGGCGGCTGGAGAACGAGCCGTCTAGGCATGAGGCTGAGGAGTTCGTGCGTCAGCACTGTGATCTTGATGACGACCTTATGGAAGGGATGTGGATTTCAAGGTTCAGTTGAAAGAGAATGTTGTTGTGATGAGAAATGAGCTGCCTTGCCGCATCTGCTCAACCCCAGTTCTCATCCCTCCGCGGTTCAAACGTGTAAAAACCGCTGTCTGCCCGAGCTGTGTTCACGAAGGGTTGGACAAAATCGTGACCATCCGGCTATTCAGCGAACAGATCGTTGATTCGGGTCGCTCGTAGTTGTTATAGGTATTCATTATTGTCTCCTGTTGCATTGACGCCTGTTGTATTAGTTATTCCAGCTATTTTTGGTGCTTAAAATGTTGAGTAGGTAAAGCCTAGGTCTGGCTTGTATGGCCTTTTCTCTTTCCCCTTGCATTCACTTTCAACTAATTGAATCCACTGCGCATCATCGATCTTTGCCATCACTCTTGCCTCGCTCTCTAGTCGTCTTTGCTTTGGGTGATAGCTATGTACGTTGATTGCGTCATGTTGTGGTAAGCGGGCTGCGATTTGCTGATCATCAAGATAAGGCACACCATTGCGGCAACGATGTTGAACTGCATGCCATCCCTCATGCTTAAGGGTGTCTATTAATTCAACAAGATCGCCATTGTGAAACCCCTGGCACATCACCACTAATTCATTTGTAATTCGATAATAGCCATACAGATTTCTGCCTTTACATCCCCAATATTTAGAATTGTTTGAACAAAGAATAGACCTTTGCCCAAGCACGTGTTGGATTGCTTACCTTGGTCTGTCGGTTTCGGACTGTTGAGCTGTTGAGGAGTCTTAGGCATCGTTTTCGTCATCAACATCTATGGACGATCCCAATACCTTAAACATCTTCGATTCCTGTGATGTATGAGGCTCTCGCCACGTGAATACACCGTCGCAGGTATTGCTTATGATCACATTACCAATGCTGGGGGGATTCAGGGCCCTGCTCTCGCCTATTTAGGATGAAGCAAATGATCAATAAATATCTCCGCTTGTGGCGGCTATAAAGCTTCATCTAAGAGTGTTTACGTGTGTGGATCTGCACCAATCACCTAAAAGTGAGAGTACTGCTCTCACTCCTACAGGTGTGATTCCGTAGGCATCTTTATCGCATAGTGGTCACTAACCAATAAGCCATCTCCAGGCTAATTAAAGTTACGCCAGTGGATCGTTGCCAATG
>QCUZ01000101.1:0-4057 GCA_003210555.1 Synechococcus sp. AG-683-A03
CGACCAAGGGCTGAATCAATGTCCAAAAAGCAGACCAAGAAGACCGCTGATAGGAGACGTCAAAAATAAGCTGGCTGTATTCCTCATCCACAGCGCTAACTCCAAGACCGGAGGCAAAATGATGCCTGAATTCCCCGAACGACCAACCCCGAGTTAGCCAGCCAAAGAGATCAGAATATTGGCCGATACCACTATCTCTCAAATCGGGAATCAAGCGAAGGCTATCGTAAGTTAAATCACCAATCGAATCATCAACTTCCAGAACGACAGGCAGACTGACTGAATTGAACGGGAACCTCCGCAGGTCTAAATTGTCGATATAAAAATCTCCCGTATATAACATTCCCTGCCCGAAAGTGCCATCATCAAATTTACGAACATCTCGCAATGGCGTGATCACAGACGTTTCAGGATTGATATCATTTTCGAGGCTAATAATTTCCGAAACAGCAAGGCCACGCCCAACCAAATAGTCCTGAAAAGCCTGACCCCAACGCATCCAGATATATCCCTTACTGGAGAAACTAGGAACTTCAAGATCCAGGCTAAAATTATTTGCCACATAAATGCCTGTGTACACCTTGTACTTCGCCGCTTCGAGAAGTTGCGAATCACGCAGAATTTCGGCCCCTTTTAACGGCCTCCCACGCGTCGCGGCATCTGGAGCTTCATTGCGAATATGAGGAGTACTCGTGAGCCGAAGCAATTCTCGAGAACTGATCACATCGAGATTTTCTCTTCCAAGAAATTGGACAAGAAAAATCCCTGAGACCACGATCACCAAGATCAGCAAAAAGTCCCAAAACTTCAAATTAATACCCAATTTCCTGGGATACTTCAACAAGCGCTGAAGCACTCTCTTCAAAGCTGACTTCCGAGTTTTTCTGCCACGGTGTTCACATCTTTATCACCACGACCAGAACAATTAATCACGATTTCACTGCCACTGGGAAGCGTTGGACACAACATGTCCAACCAAGCAAATGCATGGGCCGTCTCCAACGCGGGAATAATTCCCTCCAACTCACTCACAAGCCGTAAAGCCGCAATCGCCTCATCGTCGGTCACGGCACCATATTCAGCGCGGCCAATTTCCCGTAGATAACTATGCTCTGGCCCCACGCCGGGGTAATCAAGGCCAGCGCTGATGGAGTGCGCTTCTTGGACCTGGCCGTCTTGATCTTGGAGCAACAGGCTCATCGCTCCATGCAATACGCCCACTCGCCCCTCAGTGATCGTGGCGGCATGGCGTCCAGTTGCCACTCCATCACCGGCAGCCTCAACACCAATCAAGCGAACAGAGGTGTCTTGCACAAACGGATGGAACAGACCCATGGCATTAGAACCTCCACCCACACAGGCCAACAACACATCAGGGAGCCGCCCAAAGGCTTCCAGGCACTGCTCTCGGGCTTCGTTGCCAATCACGGCATGGAAATCACGCACCAGCATGGGGTAGGGATGGGGGCCCGCCACAGACCCAAGGATGTAGTGGGTGGTTTCCACATTGGTCACCCAATCGCGGATGGCTTCGCTCGTTGCGTCTTTCAAAGTGGCCGTCCCCGCCGTAACCGGCTGAACGGTGGCTCCGAGTAGGCGCATTCGGAACACGTTCAGCGCCTGCCGACGCATGTCTTCGGCGCCCATATAGACGACGCACTCCAAGCCGAAACGAGCACAGACTGTCGCTGTGGCCACGCCATGCTGACCCGCACCGGTTTCAGCAATGATCCGCTTTTTCCCCATACGCAAGGCCAACAAAGCCTGACCGAGGGCATTGTTGATTTTGTGCGCACCGGTGTGGTTGAGATCTTCACGCTTCAACCAAATGCGTGGACCACCATCCGCACGGTTGTAGTGAGCGGTCAGACGCTCGGCTTCGTAGAGCGGTGTCGCTCGACCTACATAGGATTTCAGCAACCGATTGAGCTCAGTTGTGAAGGCTGCGTCCTTCCAAGCTTCAGCCGCTGCTTGTTCAAGTTCCGCCAGTGCTGGCATCAGCGTTTCGGGAACGTACTGCCCTCCGTAACGTCCAAACCGGCCATGTGCTTCAGGTCGAACCGAAGGCGTGAGGCTCGCTGGATCGGGTGTGCTGGCAGTTGGCAGAGTGCTTGTCACAGGTCTTGCAGGCCGCTGAAACGGCGTCTTGCGATGCGTCAGCGTAAACAGGCGATTACACGATGTCGTGGATCACAGGCCGTAATGCGCAGATCTCGAAATCCAGCTTGAAGAAGAGTGGCGCCCATATCGAGACCGAAATAGTCCTCGATGTAGGGCTCCGTGCTCTTCAGGAGGGTTGCAACGGCGGCTGGCAGGCGTTGCAACACCGATGAAGCTGGATCCTGATCCACCATCAGCAGCACGCCCCCAGGCTTGAGAAGACGCGCGGCTTCCGCACAGACCTCACGGGTTGCGTTTTGAGGCAGCTCATGGCAAACAAACTGAAGGCTGATGAAATCAAACGTCTCGCTCGCCCAAGGGGTGTGTTCAGCAGCGGCATGGCACCACTCACTAATCAAGCTGTCACGATCCCTGACCCGTGCCACAGACAGCATCTCCGCGGAGAGATCTAAACCGATCAGCCGTGGCTTGTTCAGTCCCCGTTGATCTGCCCGGTTGTTTAACCAACGGGCAAGCGCCTGAGTGCTGACTCCAACAGAACAACCCAAATCCAAAACGTCGTGGATGGAATCGCTTAAGAGCGGTTCCACCACTGCATGAATCGCATCACGGAGCCGTGTCTGAGCCTCTAAGGGGGCAAGCTTTTCCTCAGGCCAAATTCTCAAGGCCATCGCATCAGTGGCTTGCTCAGCCTCCGCAGCTGCTTGCCAGCAGAGGTTGCCCTGCTCATAGGCATGGAAACGCGCTTGGTAGTAGGCAGGAGGAACCAAACCTTCGGTGCGGCTCTCCGCCAGCAGAGGAGCGGCAGCCTCCCGTAATTCAGACCGTCTCTTCCGCCAAGGGATGCCGTTGCGCTCAGCCGTTCGGATAATCAGCTGTCGTGCCTGAAAAAACAGTGGGCGACGCAACAGGCGAATGCCGATCAAGCGTTCAATCCAGCGGCCAAGCCCCTGACTGGAATCAGCCCATTGGGGAGCGGGAGCGGACTCACTCATCTTGAGAAGCGGCAGGATGGGTAGGGACGCGAATGGATCATGCGCAAGGGGGGCTGGCAAGAATTCAGCAATGCCGACAGTCTGCAACGCCCAACTGGACCATCAGCAGGCGCGACACCCAAAGGAGAGCAGGTCGTTCGCGTGCAGCCCACTCGAGGCGGAAAAGGGGGCAAGACCGTCACGATGATCCGAGGTCTTGAGTTGGATCCAGATGGGCTCAAAGCCCTCTTGAAAAAGTTGAAAACACGGATTGGTAGCGGCGGCACTGCCAAAGATGGCGTAATCGAATTGCAAGGTGATCAGGTCGAGCTCAGTCTCGAATTACTAAGGAAGGAGGGATACAAACCCAAGAGAGCCGGAGGCTGAGACATCAGCCGACTCTCGTTGCGGCACGAGACAATGCCATCTTTCGCGTTCTGTTCATGGCCGCCGCCGACAATCCCAAAGCCACCAACATCGTTTGGCACCAGGCCTCGGTCGATCGCGATACTCGCGCTGAGCAACGCGGGCACCGCAGCTCGATTCTCTGGTTTACGGGCTTAAGCGGAGCTGGCAAAAGCACCTTGGCCAATGCCGTGAACGCTGCTTTGTTTGAACGCGGACTTGCCACTTACGTGTTGGACGGCGACAACGTTCGCCACGGCCTCTGCAAGGACTTGGGCTTTTCCGATGCCGACAGAGAGGAGAACATCCGTCGCATTGGGGAGCTAGCAAAGCTGTTCCTCGATGCAGGCGTCATCGTTCTGACTGCGTTTGTATCCCCGTTTCGAGCTGACCGCGATAAGGCCAGAGCGCTTGTGAACCCAGGAGACTTCATCGAGATCCACTGCGCAGCCGATCTCAGCGTTTGCGAAGAACGCGACACCAAAGGGCTCTATGCCAAAGCACGGGCAGGGGAGATCAAAGAATTCACCGGAATTTCCAGCCCCTATGAGGCACCC
>QCUZ01000102.1:0-3939 GCA_003210555.1 Synechococcus sp. AG-683-A03
CGACGGCAAGCTCGATCCAGTTATTGGTCGCGATGAAGAAATCCGGCGAACCATTCAAATCCTCAGCCGCCGCACCAAAAACAATCCTGTGCTGATTGGTGAGCCAGGGGTGGGCAAGACAGCCATTGTGGAAGGGCTGGCACAACGGATCGTGAATGGCGATGTGCCTCAGGCACTGCAAAATCGTCAACTGATTGCTCTCGATATGGGAGCACTGATCGCTGGAGCCAAATATCGCGGTGAATTCGAGGAGCGACTCAAAGCCGTGCTCAAGGAGGTCACCAACTCCGAAGGTCAGATTGTCTTGTTCATCGATGAAATTCACACCGTGGTGGGTGCAGGTGCCACCGGTGGTGCCATGGACGCCAGCAACCTGTTGAAGCCCATGCTTGCGCGAGGGGAACTGCGCTGCATCGGTGCAACCACCCTGGACGAACACAGGCAACACATCGAGAAAGACCCCGCTCTTGAACGTCGCTTTCAGCAAGTGCTGGTCGATCAACCCACCGTGGAAGACACGATTTCGATTCTGCGAGGCCTTAAAGAGCGCTATGAGGTGCACCACGGCGTCCGCATTGCTGACAGTGCGCTTGTTGCCGCGGCCGTTTTAAGTAGTCGCTACATCGCCGATCGCTTTCTTCCAGACAAAGCAATCGACCTTGTGGATGAATCAGCCGCCAGGCTCAAAATGGAGATCACTTCCAAACCAGAGGAGATCGACGAGATCGATCGCAAAATCCTGCAGCTGGAGATGGAGAAGCTCTCATTAGGACGCGAGTCTGATGCGGCAAGTCAAGAGCGACTGCAGCGACTGGAACGCGAACTTGCTGAATTGTCCGAACAGCAGAGCACCCTGAATGCTCAATGGCAGCAAGAAAAAGGTGCCATTGATGAGCTCTCTGCTCTGAAAGAAGACATCGAACGTGTGCAGCTTCAAGTTGAACAAGCCAAGCGGAGTTATGACCTCAACAAGGCTGCGGAGTTGGAATACGGAACACTCGCTGGACTTCAGAAGCAATTGCTTGCGCAGGAACAAGCATTGGCTGAAACCGACGACACTGCAGACAAATCACTGCTGAGAGAGGAGGTCAGCGAAGACGACATCGCTGAGGTGATTGCGAAGTGGACAGGTATTCCCGTTACCAAGCTCGTGCAATCAGAGATGGAAAAACTGCTCAAACTCGAGGACCAACTGCATCAACGCGTCGTTGGACAACATCAAGCCGTAACAGCAGTAGCTGACGCCATCCAGCGATCTAGAGCCGGACTGAGCGACCCTAATCAACCCATCGCAAGCTTTTTGTTTTTAGGGCCCACTGGAGTAGGCAAAACAGAGCTATCAAAAGCATTGGCAGCGCAACTATTTGATAGTGAAGATGCCTTGATTCGCATCGATATGTCGGAGTACATGGAGAAACACACGGTGAGCCGATTGATCGGAGCACCTCCTGGATATGTGGGATATGAGGCTGGTGGACAGCTCACTGAAGCTGTGCGGCGGAGGCCTTACGCCGTGATCTTGTTCGATGAAGTGGAAAAGGCCCACCCGGACGTTTTCAATGTGATGCTCCAAATTCTCGATGATGGTCGTGTCACCGACGGACAAGGACGAACTGTTGATTTCAGCAATGCTGTGCTCATTCTGACGAGCAACATTGGCAGTCAGTCCATCCTCGACTTAGGAGGTGATGACGACCAACACCAAGAGATGGAGAGCCGGGTCAATGACGCTCTACGTAGCCACTTCCGCCCAGAATTCCTCAATCGAATCGATGACACCATAATTTTCCACAGTCTTCGTCGCGATGAACTGCGCCTGATTGTTGACCTACAGGTGGAACGATTACGACAACGCCTCAGCGAGCGCAAGCTGGATCTCAACATCAACGAAGAAGCGACTGACTGGTTAGCCAACGCCGGGTATGACCCTGTATATGGCGCGAGGCCCCTCAAGCGAGCTATTCAGCGCGAACTGGAAACGCCGATTGCAAAAGCGATCCTTGCAGGTGCTTATGAGGAAGGAAGCAGCATTCACATTCAAGTGAAGGAAGAACGCCTAAACCTGCTCTAAAAGCACGCTTTAATTGGCGCAGATGAGCCTCAGAATTGGGAAACAGCAAATTCCTCTTTACTAACCGTGGTGTGCTCACAGTGGCTTTCATGGTGGTGCTGTTCACCTTCATTGTGATTGGCGCCATCGGCGTTCCAGCCCATGAGTACGTCAGAGGATTTATAGGAGGAACTCCGTACCAAAGCATTTGGTATATGAACGCCTATCTCATTCCCTGCGCGCTGATGCTGACGTTAGTGGGCAACCTTCGCCAGCGCTTCGGCGGTAGAAACTTGGCCATCATTGGTCCAGCAATTTTTAGTCTCAGCCTGATCGGTGCTGCGCTTACAGAAGATAGTCGCCTGTTCATCATCCTCCGTGTCGTTCAAGGATTAAACGCAGCAGTCTGTGCGGCGGTTGGAGGAGGCTGGCTGAATGGTGGGATTGGCCCTAAACACAGCAAATTAGGAAAGGGATTATTTGTGCTTGTTTTTGCCTTTGGCGCGACCGCAGGCATCGCAATTTCAGCCTATACAACGTGGTATTTAAGCTGGCGCGTTGTTTATGGCTTCTCAGGGATATTGATAGGCGTTGCTTGGTTGCTGATCTTGCGTTATTTACCACATGCAACAAGCGATCCTTCAGTCAAAATTGACTGGCTAACGTTTGGCCTGATTTGTAGTGGCTTTGGCTTGTTTAGCTTTTCCCTGGCTTGGGGTAATCAACATGAATGGTTTCAAAGTCCGTTTTACTGCATTCAACTTGGAGTATCCATCGTAAGCATCATACTTTTTTTTATTCGGCTCTCTGGTGCTCCTCCACTGCTCAACCCAAAGGTCTTTCAAGACATCAACTTCTGCATCAGTACAGCCAATTTAACTCTGATTTTATTTGCCGTCTTTCTTGTCTTCAACATCGTTCCTACTTTTATGATCGAAGTCGTTGGAAACACTGTAGGAAGTTATGCTGGACCATTTGCCTGGTTTAGCGTTGCATGTGTTGCAACAACTTTCTTATTTGCCCCTGGAATAAATCCCTATGCAATCGGAAAAAATATCACACAAAGAAAAATCTATTCAAGCGTCGGTGTATTTGGTTTTGGACTAACAGCACTATGGATGGCACAAACCAATGCATTCCAAAACAATTCAAATCTCACGATACAATTAGTTGCTCTGGGCATTTGCTTTGGTCTCATCCTTAATGAGCTCCTTATGTGTTTTGCGACAATGCCAGCGGAACTAACAACCACGGCAAGTGCCGTAAATTTCTTCGGAACCAATATTGCCAAATCCCTATCGGGCGGCCTCAGCGGGGCTATCAGCACAGTATCTAGCCAAGGTAGCTGGGATCGATTTCGGATTGAAATTGGAGCCAGCCAAGAAGCCATTACCAGGTTTAAAGAGCCTCTGCTAACTCATCTTCAAGAGGGAATTGAAGCAGAATCATGGTCACAGGCATCACTGAATATCATTAATCATGCGGTCTCACGACAAGCAGAGGTTATTACTTATATCAATGCTACTACCTTAACCGGCTTCCTTCTCCTGGCCTTCGGATTACTCCCGTTTCTACACCGTGAAGGAAAAACAGACAAAGAAGCTCGCAAAAATTAGGCCCGTAAAGAATAATGCAAACATTCCATCCATCATTTTTCCTGACAAACAGAGGCGTACTAACAGCAGCATTCATGGCGATGCTATTTTGCTACGCAATCGCAGGGGCGATTGGCGTTCCTGTCCACAATTACGCAAGGGGTTATTTAGGAGGAACGCCATATCACAGCCTTTGGTACATGAATGCATTCCTAATACCCATGTCATTAATAATGATATTCGTTGGAAATCTAACTAAAAGGTTTGGCAGAAAAACGATGGCAACCTATGGAC
>QCUZ01000103.1:0-3927 GCA_003210555.1 Synechococcus sp. AG-683-A03
AAGTATCCAGCATCTTCAAGCAAGCCCATACCTATGTGCTTGAAAAGGGATCACTTGGGACTGTCGACAGCGATTGCTCTGATTACGCCGGAACCTTGACCACAGTTGCTGAAGGCGCAGGATATACATACGCCTGTGCAGGAACCCAGACTGCTTTCACGGTCACGGCAACCGGCAATACAACCAACACAAACACAAATGGAGTTGAGGTTAAATTGACTGGAAACTGCGACAAAGGCACATCAGAGATTGCCACAACGGGCGTATAAATACTCTTACATCAAAACAATTAAGCTGACGGAGGGTAGAATCCAGTGTCCTACATCAAAATCAGCAATATAAACAACAAAGGTTTTACGCTTACAGAATTACTAGCATCTACCGCGATCGTTGGAATTTTAAGCTCAATTGCATTACCTAATTACCTCATTCAATTAAACCGTACGCGACAAAACGAAGCATCGTCAGCAATCACTCAGCTTCAAAATGCAATTGTTGCTTTTGCCGATGAAAATGGTGTTTATCCGAAAAGCTGGAAAGATCTCAATGAAGTTGCAGCGATTATGACACCTTCTGGAGTCACAACCCAAGATGACTTTAGACAGATGACACTAGCAAGCAGCGGTTGTGAACAGAAGGATCAAAATAACTGCTACACGGTGGAAGCAATTCATGCAAATCAAGATTCGCTTTATATACTGTCAGCTCTTCCCGTTGATACGAGCCGTAAAAATTATAATGTAATTGCTTGCCTAGATTTAATCTCAGGATCCAGCGATTTCAAGAAAGGAAACAATTCAGGTGCTGCAGAGATCGCAAACCTTACTTGCAGCAGTTAGGGGTAGCCTTGATGATTCGAAAGAAACGATATAAATTAGATAGCACTTCCACACGTTCAAGTGGAAAATTTAGAGAGGAAGAAGGCATTGCTTTAATTATGACAATGCTCCTAGGGGCAATCTTATTGGCCGGTGTTTCGGCCCTAATGGTCCGTCAACTCACAGCAAGAAAATTAGTTGCATCAGAGAGTTATCGGCAACTTGCAGAAACTGCAGCAAACAATGGTCTAAATCAAATACTCAGCGAGCTGAATCATGACAGCACCGATCAATACAGAGGATATCTACTGGGTTTGTCAAACATAGAAGACACTAGCAATTCACAAAACAACTATTTATGGGAAAAAGTGAATACAGAAAAATCACCCATATTCCATGAAATCTGCACAGATACATCAAAAGGCCTTCCTGATCATCCAGGAGGAACTAATAAATTCTGGCCAACAGATGCAATAGAAGAGCAAACACTTCAAGGCACGAAAAGCATTAGAGATGACGGAAAAAAGGAATTACATTCCTATTACAGACTAAGAAGCTATAAAAATCCACCCAAATCGGATCAATTAGACAACGGGGAGGCAAAATTTATTATTGAAGGACTGGTTAAACGCAAAGGAATGGTAGAAGGTCAATATTTAGCCAGAGCACGCCTCGAGCGCTCACTGAAAGTAGAAGCAGCTGTTTTAAAAAAGAGAGCAGAAGACTGGGCTATTCTTTTTGCCCATGATTACCAATTAGGGAAAACATCAATTAATGGCAAGGGTCTGATTACCTGGGCCATTCAAGAAGGCAATGCAGAAAGCATCAGCAAAGATTGTGGAACAAAGAATCTGATTAATCATATTTCAAACAACAAAAATTCAAAGATTCAAACAAGAATATGGCCTGTCACGAATCAGAATTTACAGTCAGCTTCAACGAAAACACTATTCGAACTAAAAGGCAATATTGATCGGCGTTCAGCTGGTTCTCAGAAAAGAATATGGAGAATAGATGATACCAATTCATATCAAACTGGCAAGGATAACTATCGCAAAAACTCTGTTTGCAAGAGATCAAGACAGAGAGGCCTCCTTCCAATTTGCGAACGAATTGATGATGGCAGTGATCCTACGCTGCAAAGTGATTATGAATCTATCGTAACAAATTTACAGGACTTTTACAAACAGCCAAATAACTACAAAGGGTGGGAGATTGTGCTAAGCCAAAAAGATTTTTGCCCAGGCAAATCGGGTGATTGTCATATCTATATCGAGCATCTTAATTTAGAAACTTCGAAAGTTTATATCGAGAATGACAAACGACCTGTAATTTTGCACCTTACAACCCCAAGCCAAGATAGTAATCAGATTTCAAGATCTAATGGTACCTTCCAGCTCTCAAATTTAGCACTACTCTGTGGCGTCAATGAAGGGAAAAAAATATGCAACAAGAAACCAGAAAGACTGATCATTGTTAGTGATCATGACATTAAATCGCCCGATAACGCTACATCATGCAGCTCAAAGTCATACCCACTAAAAATTGCAGGATCTAGCTTGCCGCATGCATTCCTGATGCTGAGAAAAGGCACTATGGAACTGACAGCGAATACAAAACTGAATGGTGCCATTTGGTCTCACAATATTTGTGCTAACAACAATGAGTTAAGTGTAACTATTCCACCAAAATTTATGGAAAAAATGTATGGGATGTGGGATTGGAAAAACAAAAACTTCTCTGGCCTTGGAAGAAGTATAAGTCGTGCGATTAGGGGCAGTGGATATGACACCTTCCAACGCTTTTAAACCGATGAAAATGAATACAAGAAAAAAGAAAACCACCACAATTTCAAGCTTACACCGCAGCTTAAATGGATTCACATTGATCGAAACCATGGTGGCAGGCTTAATCATGAGCCTTACGCTATTTGCAGTGTCACGCTTAAGCATTAGCGCAATTTCAACAAGCAGTCACCAAACCATTCGCAGAAAAATAGAAGCAGCTGTGAACAATGACATTCAACTTCTACAACAGGCAGACTCACGCCTCAAACTTATCAATATTTCAGACAAAGAGAGTGCCTGTAAAGATCCAGGATTATATTTAAAGGGGGAATTATCTTCGGAAAGTTCAGATTATTATGTGCCTGAACCTGAGGTCAAAGACCCATCAGGGAAGCGCGTACTCAAGCGCACCATTGAGAGCACGCAAGCACCGATTATGACCAGGGTCATTTATACAATAACAGCCCCAGAAAAAACTATTCAAACAGAACGCAGGATTGTAAATTTATATCCAAATTTTCATTATTTGTGTGATGTTCTATAGATGCGAGTAAATCCTCGGAAAACAGAAGAATCTGGTTTCACCCTGCTAGAGCTTATTGTAGTTATCAGTATTATTAGCTTAACTCTGGCCTGGGCATTGCCTCAATTTAGAAGAAGGACAGATAAATCGTCAGTACAAACTTTTACTCAAGCCCTCGTCTCCGGACTCTACAGCTTAAGAGCACGGCAAGGAACGGATGGCTCTGGCTGTGATATTGGCTTTTCCTCAAACTATAATTTCAATACGAGCGAAACATTTGGATCAGCAAAAGATCTCTTTGAATTAAATCATCTGAATGGGAAAGAGAGAGACGAGCGCTTGAAATGCTGTGACTCAGCGCAATGCTGGAATGAGCCGGGACATCTCACTTGGGCCAAGCCCTATCGTTTCCTTAACCTGGAAGGCTCACCGTCTTCGAAAAGAGTTGAACTTCAAGTGTCTAGCAATATCTATGTACTATCACCACCGGGAACAAGTGCAATTGCAGAGCCCTTAATTATTCTCGTGAGATCAAAGAATTGGAATCAAGATTCACTCCGACCACTACCCACTCTTTGTATCGAGGTTACATCCAATGGAGTCGTTAGAAAGGGGAAATGGAATCAAAATCAAAACAAATGTAGAAATTCAGTCGCACGTAAAAAATGATGCCTTTATGCTTCAAGTGAACATAACTATTTACACTTGACCCTTTACTGCTCCTGCATCAGACAACTAGAATGGAAATGATGAGAGACCTGTCGTCTCCAACCACCTTAGGAATTAGCCGCTGTGTCTA
>QCUZ01000104.1:0-3779 GCA_003210555.1 Synechococcus sp. AG-683-A03
TCTATAAGGTGAGCACTATATTCCCTATATCGCGACTGATCCTTCAAGCAATTTGAGTGATAATTACGAATTTCTTTGGAAGAAAAAAGCCTCTCTCTCCAGAGAGGCCCGGTTTATGCGGTACCGTGATGACCCAACGGTGCCTTCTTATATCAAAACTCAGTGAAAGCTGTTTGTCTGCACTACCAACACATTTCTTGCTGTCAGTTGTTATGGAGGTACGTAACCAATGCCATAAACATCAAAAGCATTGATGGTTCCTCTGGTAAGCAAGTATGTTTCGATTACCCCCATCTTTTCAGTATTGCCTTCGAAGTGTTCTTACAAGGAATAATTAATCACACTCCATTTTTTACCACCATCTGCTGAGGAGCAGGTGAGTGATGCTGTCTAAACACTTCAGTGCTCCAACTTTCATTGAAGATATAAATACAGCTATCTTCTAATTTGGATTTGATTAAGCCTTGATAAGTAGCATTTGACATGCATTCGTTCGTTACAATGGTTTGACTGCGATGATGTGCGTAATTATTATTTGAGAAATAGTTCACAAAATGATTAGATCGATCGGATTGTTATTGATTAGTAGCCTTATAGGCTTCAGCACTGCACTTGCAGACAACGTAGTCCCGCCTGAAGTTCTTAGCAACATTCAGCAGGAATGCAATGCTTCATTTGCTCAGAATACTTACCGAGATATGTCAGCTGAGAACTGCATTGGCTTAGCAGTTGAGAAATACAAAAGGGCGAACCCTTCGAAATAAGTTAACGACTTCGTGAGGAGGTGTTCAAAGTAATAAATTAGCAGAATAGATGCTGTTAATCCACTCGCTCAAGCAATCCCTCTGATCCGAACTGGCGGTTGCTGACCTTACTTCTAAACAATACTAATCAATGAGTTCTCAGTTAATCAGTTGCCTGCCACGCTACTGACGTGGTCATCTAAATGTCCGCACCAGTCAAGTAATGCGCTAAATCGACTTTAGTTATTTAGTACATCTTTATGGAAAAATTATTCTGTTGACATTCCGTGGATACTGTTGTTGTTTCTCCAGCTGGAATTAGGACAATGCCACCAGTCTTTCCTAAATTTGGTTTGTTATGTTGCCAATTTTCCAAAAGTCCCGCTTTACGAGTATCGCAATCTATTGCTACTGCTGCAGGCTTGTTACTGTTGACTTTAAACGGTTTTCCTAAGTCATAGGTAAGAACAGATGATATTGAGCTGTCTGAGCCAGCTGAAGTTAGTGTAGTTTGAATGTTTGCCGGGCTGCAAGTGCTTGTAGCGAGAGTTGGAGATCCGTAGTTTGATGCGTACTCAAATGGCAATTTAGGTGGGAAAACAGTCACTGATACTTGCAGTGGATGATCTTTCCCCTTCAATTGTGTGTAGTTAGTAGGAAATTTGCTGTTCACATTTTCGTAAACACGCATTTGCAATAATGTTGGACTGCACCAGGTAACAACTGTTTGTAATTTAGTTCTGTTTAGAAGCACGCTACCTTGCTGGTAGGGACCATTCTCAATAAACAAGTTTTTGTTGAAGCTGGATTCCTTTGCGAAACCCATGAGAAATGGACTTAAAAGCAGAAAAGTCAATAATAGTTTTGACATTAATATGCGTAATTTATTTTGTATTTTACACTAGTCCTCGCTTTTGAGTTGTATTTATTAGTACTTCTGCGAAGAAGGCTTTTCCTGTCAGGCATGCAGCAATACTCATACTGCCTGTTGCGGAACAACCGTTAAGATGAATTTTTTAGCAGCAACTGATAGCAAATTCGACTAATTATTCACTCTGATGCAAACAATTCGACTCCTGGATGATGGTAAAGTGGAGTATTACGATCATGATTTATAGCGAAAGCTCCATCATCGTTAATCACGACTCTTGGGCTTGAAAGATTTCCGACTATTGAATCAAATTCAATTCCTGCGTCATGCAATTTTTGAATTGTAAGGTCCAGCTGAAGGGATGGAATATTATTATTTGAGCTTTTTCGAGCTGTAGTGAAAACGATGCTGTGACCTTCTGCTTTAATCTTTTTTAAATAACTTAGAGCGCCTTCGTTGAATTCCATTGATGAGTGCTTGAATATCACACCATCAAGATCAAGCAGAAAAGTTGCCATTTGGTCATTGTTATTGTGGACAATTTTTGCATATCCAAATCGTAATGTCACGCTCCAGTTCGCAGCACCGTGGTCAATATCAATCATCCTAGAAACAAAGCTGAAACTGCCTACTGAAGCAGGCAGCAGCAGCTCAAGCAAGGCATCCTTGCGACATCTATCAACGCCCCATGCTGCGTCGTCTCTCCCTGGGGCTGCTGGCTTCTGCCATCTCTCTTGCTTCTCCGCCTGCCATTGCTCAAGAAGATGGAATTGTCAATTTTCCTTATCTATATATCACTGGTGCGGCTGGAGCTAATAATCCAACGACCCGAACCAATACAGGTGAGGCAGGAACTTTTGAGGAATATACAAATCCTGGTGCATCTACAGAGTTAGGATTAGGGGTGGATTTTGATGGTTTTAGAATCGAGGCAACTTATGCCCTCGATGCAAGCCAATTGAGTGGATATACCAATGTTAGAGGTATTGATTTTGACTATATTTCAGGCGGAGAAGTCCGAAAGCAATCAGCTTTCATGAGCGGATACTGGGATGTTTTTCGAAGGAAGAGTTGGACGCCTTACCTTGGTGCCGGAATAGGGTATTCAAATTTAGATGTACGAAATTTTTCCGATCCAGGTCTTTCTTATAAGGCATTCAATCGTTCCCTATGGGGGTATCAATTCAAAGCTGGTATGTCTGTAGATGTTTCAGCAAGCTCAAAAATCTTCGCTGAAGGAATTTACAGAGCAACATCTCGTTTCAGCACGAATGATGGATTCAATGACTGGAATAATGCTTCTTGGAGTAGCTGGGGAGGTCAACTAGGGATACGAGTAGCCCTTTAACTTTTACTTCTGAGTAGATTTGTAGGCAATTATTAAATCTTGCAATGGTGATTCATATGGTGAGTGTAGACGTCATTAATTTTTTTGGATTAAGGCTATATTGCAATCGCAGGGCAAATGCAGGGGCGTAGGTATAACCAATAATCTCCCGACTGAATATTCACTAGCCCCAGCACGTGTGGGGAGTCTTGTTGCCTACTTGTCAATTCATCCCAGCTAGTCGGTTCGCCATTGACGAACTACCGACCACAATCGTGCATTGCTTGTAGGTCGGTTTCGCTGTATTTAGACCACCAATTAGGAAGCCTGCAGCGTTGACTCTTGCCTGGATCATGACTTACCCAATCCAAACACTTGAATCTATAGAATCTATTGATGCACCATTTGATTCTAGATAGTTTTTATTGTCTTGAAAAAAATTTGCCAAGGTTTCTTCGGATGCTTGAATAACGACTACTACCTGCTTTTGATCTTTCGGTGATACTCCTCGAAAAATAACTTGCATACCGTAACGGTCATGAAGTTCACAGGTTTCGTTGCTGTCAAAGGTTTGAATCCATTCATCCCATGTATTTGAGATGGAGAGTGTCAAGATGTGGGTTAGAAGCATTTTTCTTCTTTCTTCTGTGATCAAGTTATGAACTCGATTTACGCCTTGCAAGAGAGGAAGCCGCCCAATAAACGGGTGTAAACCGACTAATAGAGAACAGCAACCGTTTGACGCCCAGATGGCACTGTCTCTGCTGCAGGAGCTATTGATGGTACTCAGGGTTAATGACGCTGATGGCTACAAGTCTTGATTGGCCCTTGGTATTGA
>QCUZ01000105.1:0-3673 GCA_003210555.1 Synechococcus sp. AG-683-A03
AGGTGATGTCTTGGTGAACAGTTCTGAGCCTCAGAGAGGCCCACCCGTCTGTTGGTGAATTTCCTTCGTTTTAGCTGTGAATTTGCTGAGTGTTTTGTTTTTAAGAATTTCTACCTCTTCCTTGTACTTCCCTACTCCTCGTTCGGCACCGTGCTATCGGGGGATGGGCTTATTAATGCCGCGTCCCCAACCTTTGCTGCCAGGAGCATCAGAGCGTCCCTGGCTCTGTCTCCTTGGCTTACATCACTAGGATCAAACAACGCACAACCAGTTTCGGGGTGCACTCCTCGCTTGCATGACTGACGCCCCCGTTTCAAGGATCAGAAATTTCTGCATCATTGCCCATATCGACCATGGCAAGTCGACGTTGGCTGATCGGTTGCTGCAAGACACCGGCACGGTGGCCAACCGGGACATGCAAGAGCAGTTCCTCGACAACATGGAGCTGGAGCGAGAACGGGGGATCACGATCAAACTTCAAGCCGCCCGCATGAACTACAAGGCCGCGGATGGTGAGGAGTATGTGCTCAACCTCATCGACACACCAGGCCATGTGGACTTCTCCTACGAGGTGAGCCGCAGTCTTCAGGCCTGTGAAGGGGCTTTGCTTGTGGTGGATGCAAGCCAGGGTGTGGAGGCCCAGACCTTGGCGAACGTTTATATGGCGCTGGAGAATGATCTTGAGATCATTCCTGTGCTCAACAAGATTGATCTGCCGGGTGCCGACCCTGATCGCATCAAGGAAGAGATCGAGGCGATCATCGGCTTGGATTGCTCCAATGCGATCCCTTGTTCTGCCAAAACGGGGATGGGCGTTCCAGAAATCCTCCAATCGGTGGTGGATCGTGTTCCGCCACCTGCCGACACGGTGAAGGAGCCCACCAAAGCTCTGATCTTTGATTCCTATTACGACCCTTACCGAGGAGTGATTGTTTACTTCCGTGTGATGAGCGGAAGCATTAGCCGCAAAGACAAGGTGTTGCTCATGGCGAGCAACAAAACCTATGAGCTCGATGAAGTCGGGATCATGGCTCCGGATGAGAAAAAAGTGGATGAGCTCCACGCCGGAGAGGTGGGTTACCTCGCGGCATCGATCAAGGCCGTGGCTGATGCTCGAGTGGGCGACACGATCACCTTGGTGAACGAGCCCGCTGATGCACCGCTGCCGGGTTATGCGGAAGCCAAGCCGATGGTGTTTTGCGGCTTGTTCCCAACGGAAGCCGATCAATACCCGGATTTACGAGAAGCCCTAAACAAATTGCAGCTTTCTGATGCGGCGTTGAAATTTGAACCGGAAACCAGCAGTGCCATGGGCTTTGGATTCCGTTGTGGATTCCTCGGCTTGTTGCACATGGAGATTGTGCAGGAGCGCTTGGAACGTGAATACAACCTGGACCTGATTGTTACTGCGCCATCGGTGATTTACACCGTGAATCTCACGAATGGTGAGCAAATTATGGTGGATAATCCGGCCACACTTCCGGATCCACAGCAGCGGGAATCGATTGAGGAGCCCTATGTGCGCATGGAAATCTATGCGCCGAATGATTTCAATGGAGCCTTGATGGGATTGTGTCAGGAGAGGCGAGGAGACTACATCGATATGAAATACATCACCAAAGAACGGGTGACTTTGATCTATGAATTGCCCTTGGCTGAGGTGGTGACGGATTTCTTCGATCAAATGAAAACCCGCACCCAGGGATACGCCTCGATGGAGTACCACCTGATCGGCTATCGCAAGAACGAGCTGGTACGGTTGGATGTGTTGATCAATGCCGAACGAGCTGATCCTCTTACCACGATCGTGCACCGCGATAAGGCCTACAACGTGGGCAAGGGCTTAGTTGAAAAGCTCAAGGAATTAATTCCACGCCAACAATTTAAGATTCCCTTGCAGGCTTCGATTGGTAGCCGGATTATTGCCAGTACGAGTATTAGCGCGATCCGTAAGGATGTGCTTGCGAAGTGCTATGGCGGTGATATTTCGCGTAAGAAGAAGCTATTGAAGAAGCAGGCGAAGGGTAAGAAGCGGATGAAGGCCATGGGCAAGGTGGATGTGCCTCAGGAAGCCTTCATGGCTGTTTTGAAATTAAATCAAACCCCATAAGGAGCAAAGCAATAAAGCCTTAGCCTTTTAGGCTAATTTATAGCTCTAGACGTCATCAACCTTGATGTATTCTCCTGAGGTTTTGCTTGAGAGGATCTGCATCCATTCTGAGTCAAGGCCAACACTGGTGGAATTGAGTTTGATTGACGTGACGCTATTTTTTACCCGTTCTGCGTTGAGACTTGCGTAGTAATTAGCAACGTTGTCATAGTCGTAGCTGCTCCATGTGTTCCCGTTGCGGTCTCTGTTCGGTTTTCCATCAGACAAGAAATAGATCGTGTCGGTGAGATTGTCGCCAAAGGCATCATCCAGGGTGTTCCAGGGCATCGTGCCTCCCCAGTTTCTTGGATCGCTGCTGCTGAGGCTGTTCACAAACCTAATCGCTGATTGACGTACCTCAGAATTACTAGGTCCCAGCTCTACAAGATTGTTGCGACTATCTTCCCAGCTTTTGTTGTTCCGATTTCCGCTTGTGCTGAAGGATGCCAGGCCAATTTTGGTGTAGTCGGGCAGATTGCTGATGATGTCGATCATTTCATGTTGCAGTGCTTCCATTCGGGTGAAGCTGCAAATCTGGGAAGTACGGTAATAGCCACGATTTGGATCGTAGAAGCGCCGGCGTGTATTGCCGTATTCTCCGCTCCAGGCAACGCAAGCACTCATGGAGCCTGATCCATCAAGGATAAAACGCAAATTGCTACTTGTAATGTTCTGGAAGAACGCTCCACCGGCATATCCATTCCCTTCGCCACCATCGGTGGCGCCATAGCCAAACCGAACGCGTTTGTCGGCACGGGCAAACGCTGAAAAATAGAGATCTTGTTTGGCCTGACTTTTTACGCCATTGCTGCTTTCAAGATAACTTGCAGAGATTTGATAGGGATCATCTTTTGAATCGTCAAGTTCATAGGGATCGATGAACTTCACAAGTTTGGTATTGATATCTGTCTGAATTCTCAATGCAGGTTGTTGTGCTGTGCGTGCTGGAGATTTACTCCCCGTAAAGGCAAAGCTTGTGTTACTTAAACTAGTACTTAATGGTTCACTGTCTGGGCATTCTTCGTTTTCAGCAAGATCGCTCACCTTGCATGGGATCGTGCCAATATCATCAAGGACTCTGCTGATAAAGACGCCGGATTCATATTGTTCATTGTCTGTATCTGTATTTTCAGCTGATGTGTAGGTTCCATCCATGTTGAGGGGAGAGCCGCAGCGAAGCAGGGCATAACCGCGTCCGTCCCCACTTAGTCCGATCCCATAGATGACAGGATCATCCAGCTCCACCATGTTGATTCCAAAGACGGGATTGAAACCACCGGCTTGAGGCAAGCCTTGGCAATAGCTAATGATATCTGTGTATTGATTGAGGTCGGTATCCTCTTCTCCTTCTTGCACACCTTCTGTGCGGTTGATTAGCAAATTCATGCTTCGTTCAACCTCTGAGCGCATTAGGCGTAGGCCATTTGTTGTGTTTTGCCTTAACGTTGCCTTCCCATGGGATTCAGAGATTAGGGTTTGAGTGGTCCGTAATCCAGCGGACGCTGCACCGATAATCATCGTTCC
>QCUZ01000106.1:0-3672 GCA_003210555.1 Synechococcus sp. AG-683-A03
GGCGACGCTAAGCAGGGTGCAAATGATTACCTGTTCAGCACTCAAGCTTATGGGCCAAACAATCTTGAGGCACTGGAGCGTTCAACTACTCTCGCTGAATTTTTCCAGGATCTTCCCTCTCTTGATGGATTCCGTTCCGGCACAGCTGGAACCAAGCGTGCCAGGGCTGCAGCAGCAACTTCTGGAGCAACGTCATTTAACTATGACTTGAAGCTCTTCCTGGATACCAGTTTCACCGGTAAGGATTTGCTCCGTACCGTTCTTCGTTCTGGCAACTTCGGAAATTCGGCCTTCGGTGGTGGCGGTTACGTCGGCCTCGACACCCTGGAAGTGGCCTTCCAGGAAGATTCGGGTGCTAACAGCGTCGGTGTTAACCGTCTCTTCTATCAGTTCCCCGTTGGTAGCAACTTCACTGCAACCGTTGGTGGTGTGGTTCGTCAGGACGACATGTTGGCTGTATGGCCTAGTGCATACCCAACTGACACCGTTCTTGACTTCTTCACCTATGCCGGTGCTCCTCAGACCTACAACCTCGGTTTAGGTGCTGGTGCAGGTTTGTCTTGGGAATCTGATGATTTCAGCATCAGTGCTAACTACTTGAGCACCAACGGTTCTTTCTCTGCTCCCGGCAGAAACTCCGCTGGCATTTTTAACGACAATTGCGGCGACAACACCGGTGGCATCGCTACCGATTGTGCTGGCTCTGTTGGTACCGTTCAGATTGCTTACGCTCCTGAGAACTGGGGTTTGGCTGCTGCTTACAACTACAGCTCAAAGAACGCCACTTCATCCGGTGCGGTTAACGGAACTCCTCTCTCTGCTGCCTTTACCGATAACGGCAACTCTTCTTCCGTTGGTTTGAGTGCATGGTGGACCCCTGAAGAAGCTGGCTGGGTCCCCAGCGTCAGTGCTGGTTGGGGCTACAACAGCATCACTGACGGAAAAGATACTTTTGTCTTCCGTTCTGCAACCACACAGTCCTGGTATGTGGGTCTTCAGTGGGCTGATGCCTTCATGAAGGGCAACACCTTGGGTATGGCCGTTGGTCAGCCCACCTTCGTGACCAACGTGTCATACCGCAACGACTTCGATAGCGCATCGAACTTCGTTGCAGACGGCAACTATGCATGGGAGTGGTGGTACCAGTTCCAAGTCACCGACAACATTTCTGTGACTCCTGCGATCTACTACCTCAGCCGTCCTTATGGCGATCTGACCAACGGTCAGGTCGATGCTTTCGGTGGCGATCGTCAGAACAACCGCAACAACCAGTTCAACAACTTCGGCGGCCTCCTGAAGACCACCTTCAAGTTCTGATCACATAAAGTTTGATTCCTCTTACGAGGAATCTTCTTCCTTTTGTGTTGCTTCCCCTCCCGTATTGCTTATGCAATATGGGAGTTTTTTATGCGTATTTTCGCCCTAAATAATGTTTTGAAGGGCATGCCTCGGTTGTAAAAGCCTTTTTTTATAGTGATTCCGTTCGTGTCTTTGAATTTCTCTCTTTGGTCTCTGCGTCTCTGGGCCGTCATCTGATTGGATAAAAGCATGTCAATTGCCCCTGATATCACAGATCTGGTGGGTCGTACTCCGCTTGTTCGTCTTAATCGGCTTCCCGAACGCAGTGGCTGTTTAGCGGAATTGGTGGCGAAACTAGAAAGCTTCAATCCCACGGCTTCTGTCAAGGATCGGATTGCAGGTTCGATGGTTCAGGCTGCTGAACAAGCTGGCACCATCGCTCCAGGACGCACCGTGCTTGTGGAGCCCACCAGTGGAAACACGGGAATTGCTCTGGCCATGGTTGCGGCAGCTCGGGGCTACCGGTTAATCCTCACCATGCCGGACACCATGAGCACAGAGCGCCGCGCCATGCTCCGGGCCTACGGAGCTGAGTTGCAGCTCACACCAGGGAATGAAGGAATGCAAGGGGCGTTAGATCTCGCCAAAGAGCTCGTCTCTGAGATCCCCGAGGCTTATCTCCTGCAGCAGTTCAACAATCCTGCAAATCCAGCGGTTCATGCCGCGACGACGGCAGAAGAGATCTGGAGTGATACCAATGGTGAGATTGATGCTCTTGTGGCTGGCGTAGGGACAGGTGGCACCATTACAGGCTGTGCAAGGGTCCTCAAGCAGCGCAATCCTGATCTAAAAGTGATTGCGGTAGAGCCAGCAGCCAGTCCAGTCCTGGCGGGTGGAGCTCCTGGCCCCCATCGGATTCAGGGTATTGGTGCTGGCTTTGTTCCCTCTGTCTTTGAGCAAGGCTTGATTGATGAAATCCTTGGGGTGAGTGATCAAGACGCGATGGAAGTGGGGCGCCGTCTAGCAAGGGAAGAAGGCCTGCTCTCCGGGGTCAGTAGTGGAGCTGCTGTGGCTGCTGCCCTCCGTATTGGCCAAAGGTCTGAAATGGCTGGGAAACGGATTGTCGTGATTCTTGCCAGCTTCGGTGAGCGCTATTTGTCCACACCCATGTTCAGTGCATCGGCTGCTCCACCGGCCTGGCGGGATGGTCAGCTTTGAGCGATTTTCCCCAGCTTCAATCCATTGGTGGTGATCCGTATGGCGTGCTCGGAGTGAGCCGTAGCGCGACTGCGGCTGAAATCAAGACGGCGTACCGCCAACTTGTGAAGAGGCATCATCCTGATGCGGGTGGCGATTCTGAACGAATCCTTGCTTTGAATGCGGCTTGGGAGTTGCTTGGCGATCGCGACCGACGGCGCGCCTTTGACCAGCAAGTGTCCCCTTTAGCTGGAGAAAAAGAGGAGGCACGCCGCCGTGGTGTCAGAAATGCTCGAGCGAGTCAGGCTGCTCGTCGTGCTTCTGGACAGGCTGCCGCAGAAGATGATGCCTTGGCGAATTGGTTGAAAAAGGTGTATGGACCGATTGATCGCATGCTTGGACAGGTGATCAATCCCTTTGCCGCCCAGTTGCGAGAGCTTTCGGCGGATCCTTATGACGACACTTTGATGGAAGGCTTTTGCCATTACTTGGAGCAAAGTCGCAGCAAACTGGACAAGGTGAAAGATCTCTTTCAATCCACTCCTACGCCCTCATCTGCAAAAGGATTCGGGCTGAGTGTTTATCACTGTCTGTCGGAGGTGGAAGATGCGATTGGTGAATTGGAGCGATACACGATGGGCTACGTGGATGGCTATCTCCACGATGGTCGTGAGATGTTGCGAGAAGCAAAGCAAAGGCGCAAGCGTCTTCAGGAGGAACGTCGCCGCTTGGAGATCGGTTGATGAAGTCCTGGCAATTTCGTGGGTTGCTGACTTTGATTTGGCTGGCCAATCATGGAGGCCTACCCGCCTGGGATCAGGCGGATTATCTCAACAGCGCTCTTGACCACGGACGTGCCTTGGCCCTTCTCCCCGGTGGCAGCTGGCAAGGTTGGGGCTCTTTATTAGATCTTTCGCCCAAGATTCCTCCTTTGGCCTCTCTGGTGAATGGGACGGTGATGGCCATCGCCGGTGATTGGCCATCACAAGCGGCCTGGAGCCTGAGCCTGTGGAATGGACTGTTGCTGTTTGTGGTTGCGTCCTGGGCCCTGGAGTTGCGTCAACCCTTGAAAGCAGCACGACAATTTGCACTCCTTTGCTGCGTTTTCGTTGCAATGGCTCCGCTTCTTCTGGAGCTTCGGACCGATTACGTGTTGGAGCTTCCGCTTACCGCCAT
>QCUZ01000107.1:0-3573 GCA_003210555.1 Synechococcus sp. AG-683-A03
CGGGCTCGGCGCCCACGTCGCGATTCAGATGGATGACCAACCACCCGTCCGGGTTAGTGAGCAACAAGGAAACCGATTATCACTTGAGCTCCCGTCCCTGAGTCCCGGAAGCCACCGGTTCACGGCCTATGCCGCCTATCCCTGGGGAGAAGCTGTCAAAACACCTGGTGCCAGCTTGCATTGGTCTGTTGATCAACTGCGGCCCCTGATGGGAACTCAGCCACAAGGCGATGCACCTTGGCTGGCGGTGGTGAGCCCGGCTGAGCTTGGCGGTGACAGTCCCTTGCTCCTCGATTGGTTGGTGTGGAACGCTCCGCTTCAAAACCTCAGAGCTGGAGATGCTCGGTGGCGCCTACGCATCACCGTGAATGAGGACAGCTTTGTGGTGGACCAGCAGGATGCCCTCTGGCTCCAGGGAATCGACAACCGCAAAGGAATCAACACCGTTCAGATGGAGTTGCTGAATGGGATCGGTGAATCGCTCGACCCCATGTTCAACAACCAATTAAGAGCGGTCCCTGAGCGGCAAAACCCGAAACCGATCTGGTTGCAATCCAGCCTTAAAGACACTGAGCTCGCCCAATTACTCGGTGAAACCCAACCCGAAGACCCAAACGGAGGGGGCGAGGACGCAGCTGCGAAGGAAGAGGAGTCCAAGGAAGAGGCCTTGGGAGAGAAACCTTCAGAAGAGGAAGCAGTAGCGGAGAAGGTTGTGAATGAAGAGGTTGTGAATGAAGGGGCGGAAGCTGATCCAGCGATGCCTGAACAAGACAATGCCGAAACGTCTCCGGACATTGAAGCGTTGGCAGTGGAGAACGCTGAGCCCGAGACGTCGAAGCCTGATGCAGAGAGAACGACCTCATTGCCAGAGCAAGCCATTCCAGAAGCAGCCATTCCAGAAGCAGCCATCCCAAAAAAGCCAGTCGACTCCCCTGAGGGATCGAGCAAGACCACCAACCCGAAACCCCCAGCTCCAGACAAAAAGCCGATCGTGATCAAGGAACCGGAAAGGATTTCGCCAACCAGCACCCTGGGAGGATCAGCCAGGGAGCTATTGAACGCCGATGGCACCCAGCGTTGACCTCCGAAACTTCTGTCCTGAACGACTCGTCTCCTCCAAACGTTGCCGGGCGATTGGCCCTAGGGCTGTCCTCGAGGGCATGGCCTTTGCTGCAAAGACTTCAGCAACGCGGGCTGACTGATCAAGTGGCGCTCACACCCGGCGCTGCCGCCTCCATTCCTGACCTCGATGGAACGTGTCTGGTGAACTCAGCTGCAGTGCTGCTCCAGCAGCACTGGCTAGAGGGGGGGCTGCTGATCGTGATCGGAGCCACAGGTGCTGTCACCCGCTTGATCGCTCCACTTTTGACCGACAAAGAACGCGACCCTGCCGTCCTGGTGCTCGATGCAGAAGGGCAGAGGGTGATTCCATTGCTTGGCGGTCACCATGCTGGTGCCGAACAATGGAGCCGGGAGGTCGCCGCCGCGCTTGGAGGAGAAGCAGTTTTAAGTGGAGACAGTGCTGTTACGGGCCGTCTTGCAACGGACGCATTCGGTACTGCTTGGGGGTGGAATCGCAGCGGAACAGGCGCCAACTGGACCCAACTGATGAAGGCCCAGGCGCGTGGAGAAGCGACTCGTCTCATCCAAACGATGGGGAGCACGTTGTGGCAAAGCAGTTCAGCCGCTCAAGCCAGCCAGGTTTTAGGCCGTGATGCTGAGGCAGGCAGTGCCTTGCCAACGCTGGAGATCAGCACATCCATGGCCCATGCAGGGGCTTGCCAATGGCACCCACCAATGCTCTGGCTTGGAATTGGCTGTGAGCGCGACACAAGTTTGAGCCTTGTCCAGCGCGCCGTAAGCAGCGCCCTGGAGGAAGCGGGACTGGCCGAGGGCGCCGTTGCAGGGATCGGCAGCATCGATCGCAAGGGCGACGAACGGGCACTCCAAGATCTCGCACAGCTTCATCATTGGCCCTTCCGGTTGCACACGGCCACAGCATTGAACGGTGTGCAGGTGCCCACCCCATCCGAGGTGGTTGCTGCAGAGATGGGAACCGGATCGGTTGCAGAAGCTGCCGCATTACTGAGTGCCGGCCCCAATGGACAACTCAAGCTGCAGAAACGGATCACCCACGCCAACGACACTGAATGCGGCGCTGTCACCGTGGCGATTGCCGAGAGCATGGAGGCCCATGCACCTCAACGGGGCGAGTTGCATCTCATCGGCAGTGGTCCAGGTGATCTAGCCCTCCTCACGCCTGAAGCCCGCAGTGCCCTAGAGCGCTGTCCTGCCTGGGTGGGATACGGGCTCTATCTCGATTTACTGGAACCGCTCCGCCGTTCGGATCAGATCCGGCTGGATGGGCAACTCACCATGGAAAGGGACCGCTGCCAACAGGCTCTGAGTCTTGCTTGCCAGGGCATTCGCGTGGCATTGGTGTCGTCTGGCGACAGCGGGATTTATGGAATGGCAGGGCTCGCGCTTGAGCTCTGGTTAGACCTTCCAGAAGACGAACGACCACGCTTTGCCGTGCATCCAGGAATCTCGGCACTCCAGCTTGCGGCGGCAAAAGCCGGAGCACCGCTGATGCATGACTTTTGCACCGTGAGCCTGAGCGATCGGCTCACCCCATGGGAGGTGATTGAACGCCGGCTCGAAGGAGCTGCCAAGGGTGATTTCGTTGTTGCGCTCTACAACCCCCGCTCCAAAGGACGTGATTGGCAGCTGCAACGTGCCAAGGACATCCTGCTGACGGAACGCCCTAACTCCACACCTGTTGTGATGGCAAGGCAATTAGGTCGACAAGAGGAACACGTCTCGTTCTGTCAGCTCGAGAGCTTGCCTGTGGAAACCGTTGACATGCTGACCGTTCTGATCATCGGCAACAGCAGTAGCAGAATCGATGGGGGCCGAATGGTTACTCCGCGCGGCTATCCAGGTGCAGAACTCAGTTGAGCGCAACTCATAGAGTCGGGATGACAGGATTCGAACCTGCGGCCCCTTCGTCCCGAACGAAGTGCGCTACCAAGCTGCGCTACATCCCGATGAGGCAACCCTAGAAGATGACGTCCGTTCAGAAGCCTGACTGGTTGCGCGTCAAAGCCCCTCAGCGAGAGCGCATTGGCGAGGTCGCTGACTTGCTGCTGGACCTGAAACTGAACACGGTTTGCCAGGAGGCAAGCTGCCCAAATATCGGCGAATGCTTTGCGGGAGGGACCGCCACCTTCTTGATCATGGGGCCAGGCTGCACCCGCGCCTGTCCCTACTGCGACATCGACTTCGACAAAAGCGTCCGCGCCCTCGATCCAACCGAACCCCAACGGCTCGGGGAGGCCGTATCCCGGCTTGGGCTCAAACACGTTGTGATCACATCAGTGAACCGCGACGACCTTGAGGACGGAGGGGCGTCTCAATTCGTGGCCTGCATCGAGCAGGTGAAGCAACACTCGCCGCTGACCACGATTGAGCTGCTCATTCCAGATTTCTGCGGCAATTGGGATGCACTAGCCACGGTGATGGAGGCGTCACCGCATGTGCTCAATCACAACATTGAAACGGTGCCGAGGCTGT
>QCUZ01000108.1:0-3560 GCA_003210555.1 Synechococcus sp. AG-683-A03
AAGATCCCAAAGCGCCTGATCATCCGGATGATTTTTGCCACTGGTGTGGAGCGAATCAAGTTACAGCTGGCTTTTCGGCCAAGAAGGGTTTATTACGATCATTATTCTTCAATTGATTCTCTGCTTGTTGAGGTTGATTTAGACCCGCTAATTCATAAAAGCGCGAACTTGATAGCGTTTCTTCCGTAATCAAGGCTTCAACCAGACGATCCATCACCTCGCGACGAGGCTCCAACAGGTCGATCGCCTCATGGAGAGCTTCGATTGCCAAATGGCGGACACAAGCGTCAATCGCTTTACCTGTGCTCTCTGCATAAGAAGGCCTGGTTTGCATTAAATCTCTTCCCAGAAACACCTCCTGATCTCCACCTTCTAGGGCCACTGGCCCTAGAGAAGAAAATCCAAAGCGAGTCACCATTTCTCTGGCGAGATGAGACACCATTTGCAAATCACCACTCGCACCCTGAGTGATTTCGCCGGGGCCAAACACCACCATCTCTGCAGCACGACCACCGAGTGCCATGACAAGACGGGCTCGTAAGTAAGCCTTACTGACCAGGCCAGAATCAATCACATCCTCATCAGGAGAGAATCGGGTAAATCCGCCCACCCCGCCACTGCGTGGAAGCAAAGTCACCTTGTCTACGGGGTCAGCGTGAGGGGTATGGGCCGCCACCAGTTATTCATGCAGACAGCGGTCTGCACCAAATCAATAATGTGAACTCCGTTGCGCGCGCAATAGATGTAGCGCGACATTTTGGGGTTCCAACGACGGGTCTGGTGTCCAAAGTGGGCACCAGCTTCCATCATCTCGGCGAGAGTGACGACAGCCATGTTTGTAGAGGGTTTCGGGTTCGCCTCCACCTGTCAGGTATGGCGTGTGATGAGCAAAAACTCAGAGCACGACGTCCAGCACCCGAAACGGACAGGTGTGCGGGTTGAGTAGGACGCCTTAATTTAACAAAGAGTCAGTTCATGTTTGGGAACACACTGTCGGGATGATCCTCAACGGGCCAATCTTCATTGACTCCACCGATCAGCAATTCATCCAGCTTCACAACATCAGAGTTGAGTTGCTTCAAAGCATTGATTAGGACGTCGAGACCAATCCCATCACTGGTGCCCAAGTCCAACCAACAACGAGCCCATGCCTCGTGATATTCGAGCTGACCCATGTTGTGCATCAAGGCCGGCATCGATGAGGCGGCATCGTCATTGTCGTAACGCATGAAGCTCAGGTTCTCTGCTTCTTCATGGACCTGAAGGTTCTCGGCATTGAAGCCACCGAGCCGACCAATCACATACCAGCTGTCGAAGATGCCATCCACATAATTCCGCTCCCCTTGACTAGGAATTTCACTAAATCGAAGCCACACCCAGCAATTAAACGGATCAACCTCTCGGAAACGAACGTGCATGGCCTATTGGTGACCTTGGCATCATCGCTGTCTCAAAAGAGATCGGCCACGATCATGATCAATCATGCTGATCACAGCACCTCCAAAAACACAAGCATCTAAGCCGCATGCTGGAGCTGAACAACATTCGATTCCGGCCAGCGACGTCAGAACGCGTGGTTCTGGAGGAGATCAACCTCAAAGCATTGCCAGGCAAACCTGTGCTGATCTCGGGCAATAGCGGCAGTGGCAAAACCAGCCTGCTTGAAGTGATCAGTGGCTTAGCAGGAGCACAGAAAGGATCGATTCTCTGGAATCAAGAAGCGCTCACGCGACGGCAAAGACGCTGGCTGTGTGGCGTGGTGTTTCAGTTTCCTGAACGTCATTTTCTGGGATTGAACGTGTCTCAGGAGTTAAAACTTGGCCACAAACGTCTCACGAGTGAAGAGCGCAGCAATGTGCTGAGGCGAGTAGGTCTCGGTGATGTGGATCTGCGACAGGCACCAGAACGTTTAAGCGGAGGTCAACAACGACGACTTGCCCTAGCCGTGCAGTTACTACGCCACCCTCAAGTGCTGCTATTGGATGAACCAACCGCTGGTCTTGATTGGTCCGTGCGCTCAGAAGTGCTCGAATTACTTCAAGATCTCGCTCAAGATCGACTGCTCATCGTTGTGACTCACGAACCGGATCTGTTTGAGGGGTGGAGCGGAAATCATTGGACCCTTAGGGAGGGATGTCTCCACGCTCTGTCACCATTGCCGCTGTGATGCACAAGCGCCATGGGTGACTGCCTTGTCCGGGCCACGGCAGCTGGCGGAGGGATCAGGCTTGTAGCGGTGACCACCACCGAAGCCACACGCGAAGCGAGGCGGAGACATCGCCTGTCCTATTTGACAACGGTGATGCTCGGACGTGCCATGAGCGCTGGACTGTTGTTAGCCAGTTCAATGAAGGTGCGACACGGCCGTGTGAACTTACGGATTGGCTCCGATGGACCCATCGGTGGCTTGTTTGTGGATGCAGGCAGAGATGGTCGCGTACGCGGGTATGTAGGGCATCCCGAGCTTGAATTGGATCCAATCGAAAATGAAGCTGGTCATTACACCTTTGATTTCAATGCCGCTGCAGGCACGGGCTACCTTCATGTTGTTAGAGACGAAGGGAAGGGAGAACCATTCAGCAGCACTGTTGAATTGGTTCGTGGAGGAATTGGAGAGGATGTTGCATCGTATCTACTGCACTCAGAACAAACACCATCAGGCGTATTTGTAGGCGAAACCATCAGTCAAGAAGGCCTTGAATGCAGTGGTGGACTTTTAGTGCAGGTACTTCCAAAAGCAGCAGAAGAACCAGCTCTTGTTGCTTTACTCGAAGAGCGTTGTCGCGAAATCCACAACTTCAGCAAACATCTTCGTGACAATCAGGATCATCTTGAGGATCTTCTCAAAGATGTTTTTCCTGATTTGGACCCTCAACCGATTCCCGCTGGAGAACCACTCCAGCCGATCGAGTTCTCATGCCCCTGCAGCAGAGAACGAAGCATTAACGCTATGAGATTATTTGGTAAAGAAGAGCTCAAAAAAATGCTTGAAGAAGACAAGGGTGCTGAACTTACATGCCACTTCTGTAATGAGATTTATAAACTCGACGAGAAAGACTTGTCAGAGCTAATAGATAGCTTATAAATAGCTAACTCATAGAAGCAGCAATATGCCAGCAACCAGAACCAAATAGGCCGGCAATGCTTCGAAGAGAATTGGATTTACAGGCAATCCTGCTTGGGTCGCAAGCAGGGCACTAATCACAGCTCCCAAAAACAAACCCAACGCAACGAGAGCCAAACTCCAACCCAAGGCACCTAGGGGTCTTCGACCCCGCTTGACTTGAGAGATGAACAAGCCAATTGTGGAGAGAGCAAGCACCAAGTCGACTGTTGTTGGAGCAGCAAGAAGCAACAACAGACCGATGCTTCCAGCGATCAGTCTCACCAGCAAGCCCTGACCTTCCACCAAACTCAAGCTGGGAAGAAAACCAGCGGAGCTCAGCCTGGGTTTTGGCAAAGAGAAGTTCCGAATTCTTGTTAGAAGAGCGGAAGTATTGACCGGTGAGGCTGAAGAGGTGGAAGCGCTTTGGTTTTCAAGTCGAGAAGCTGTCACGGCA
>QCUZ01000109.1:0-3509 GCA_003210555.1 Synechococcus sp. AG-683-A03
GGCCATCCAAGCCATGAAGGAAGTCACCGCTTCTTTGGTCGGTCCTGATGCTGGCAAAGAGATGGGTGTCTACTTCGACTACATCTGTTCTGGTCTTGGTAACTGATGCGTCTCTTCAAGGTCACAGCCTGCATCCCCTCACCGGAGAAGGTTCGTTCGCAGCGTGAGTTGCAAAACACCTTTTTCACCAAATGGGTTCCCTACGAGAGCTGGTTTGCTGAACAACAGCGAATCCAGAAGCAAGGTGGCCGCATCATCAAAGTTGAACTTTGTACCGGTGGCCTTCAGGTCAACGTTGGTAATTAATTACCAACGCGTTCCATTGCATCATTTCAACCCGGCCTTGGTCGGGTTTTTTGTTGTTTTGGCTTGGCAAAACGTTCACAGGGCGGCTCAATAGAAGTCGGACTCTTCATCTCTACATCTTTTGAGCGACACCAGCGTGACCTCCAGAAGGAGCCGACCCACGCGGAAAGGGGCTCTTAAAGGCCCTAAGGACTCAGCATCCAATCCGCGTGGATTCTGGCAACGTTTGTTACCTCTCGATTGGTCCCTTTGGCCAACAGAGGCAAGGCTGCTCCTGAGTCTTACGGCTATCTGGTGCGTAGCTGGATTGTTGGTGTTGGCATCCGCCAGCTGGTGGGTTGCCGCTCGGGAGCAGGGAGAGGGTGCGTACTACCTCAAACGTCAACTGGTCTGGATGGTGGCTAGCTGGAGCCTGATGGCGTTCGTTGCTTCCACAACGCTTAGACGTTGGCTCAAAATCGCCGGCCCTGGCCTTTGGATCGGCTGCTTAATGGTGGGAGCCACACTCGTGATGGGCACCACGGTTAATGGTGCCAGTCGCTGGCTGGTGATCGGTCCCATCCAGGTCCAACCTTCAGAGTTGGTCAAACCGTTTGTCGTTCTTCAAGCTGCCAATCTCTTCGCCCATTGGAAGCGGAACGCACTCGATCAAAAACTGCTCTGGCTAGCAAGCTTCGCCACTCTCGTTCTGCTGATTCTTAAACAGCCGAATCTCAGTACAGCGGCACTGATCGGTCTACTGATCTGGTTAATGGCATTTTCAGCGGGGCTTCCCTTGCTTCAGCTGTTTGGAACCGCACTGGCCGGAGGCTTGCTCGGGATCAGCAGCATTTTGATTAATGAATATCAGCGCATCAGGGTGATTTCATTCCTGAACCCTTGGAAGGATCCCCAGGGTGATGGCTATCAACTCATTCAAAGCCTGCTGGCCATTGGTTCAGGAGGGATTTTTGGCCAGGGATTCGGCCTATCAACCCAGAAACTGCAATATCTGCCCATTCAAAGCACGGATTTCATCTTCGCTGTCTACGCCGAAGAGTTTGGATTCGTGGGCTCGGTGATGTTGCTGGTCTTTCTGATGCTGATGGGCTTCTTGGGGCTTCGTGTTGCGATGCGCTGCAGAAGCAACCAGGCAAGGCTTACTGCCATTGGCTGTTCAACTCTTCTCGTTGGACAATCGCTGATGAATATTGCAGTGGCATCAGGTGCCATGCCCACAACAGGCCTCCCCCTCCCGCTGGTCAGCTACGGAGGAAATTCATTGCTCTCCAGCATGGTGATTATTGGCTTGTTGATCCGATGTTCACTTGAATCCACTGGATTAATCGGCGGTCGCAGCCTCCGCGAGCAACAGCGTCGTGGATAAGGTGATCTTGAATTGACCCCGGTCGCACCGGTACAACCATTTCCTCTATCGAGCTGGCACTGTCCGACCTTGCCCGCAGTAGCGAGCAGCTGCTCAACCATGCCCTGCAGCAGCCTGGTCCAATTACTGTGGCTCTTGTTTTCGCAGGAGGAGCCTTAACCAGCTTGGGGCCCTGTTCCCTGTCGTTGCTGCCAGTCACACTCGCCTACCTAGCCGGATTTGATAGCAAGCAAAAACCTTGGCAACGCAGCCTGTCGTTTTGCGCAGGCATCGTTGGCGCCCTGGTAGTGCTGGGAAGCCTGAGTGGTTTGCTGGGCCGTATTTACGGGCAAGTGCCTGGTTTGGTTCCGACCATTGTTGCGGTCTTAGCAGTGGTGATGGGACTCAATCTGCTCGGAGTGGTTCGAATCCCCCTTCCCGCTGGACCAGACCCAATGCGGTGGACCAGCAAGGTGCCCGCTCCGCTAGCTCCGGTTGCAGCTGGGTTGGCATTTGGGCTCGCGGCCTCACCCTGCACAACACCCGTACTGGCCGTTCTACTGGGCTGGATTGCCAGCACAGGGCGCCCCCTCCTAGGCGTGTTGATGCTGACAAGCTTCGGGATTGGTCAAGTGCTACCGCTTCTTCTTGCAGGCAACTTGGCAGCCTCACTTCCACGTTTACTGGCGTTACGGCCTATCGGCCGGTGGGTTCCACCGATCAGTGGGGTGATCCTTCTTGCCACGGGCACTCTCACGTTGCTAGCGAGACTGACCTGATTCGATGCCTGCACTTCGCCGACTCTTCGCTCTGCTCTCGGATCTGCGTTTAGCGATCCTGCTCCTTCTGCTGATCGCAGGAGCAAGCGCCCTTGGAACCATCCTTCCCCAGAACGAAGCACCGGATTTGTATCTCGAGCGTTTCAACGCAGACCCATGGCTCGGATTGATCAACGGCGAACAGATGTTGCAACTGCAGCTGGACAGCATCTATTCCAGCGTGTGGTTTTTAAGTCTTCTCGCTTGGCTTGGATTGGCCTTGATCTTGTGCAGCTGGCGGCGTCAATGGCCAGCGCTGCTCGCCACCATGCGCTGGATTGACTACCGCCAACCCAGGCAACTGAGCAAGTTGGCATTGGCCGAATCGATTCGTTGTTCCGATGGTGTGTGGGCCTTAGACACGCTGAGTTCCCAGCTCCAGAAGCAAGGCTGGCAAGTCCAGAGACATGAGGATCGTCTCGCAGCGCGACGCGGCGTGATTGGCAAAGTTGGGCCCTTATTGGTTCACACAGGCTTGGTGCTGCTGCTCATCGGGGCTGCATGGGGAGCACTGTCTGGAAACCGCTTAGAACGCTTCCTTGCTCCGGGCCGAGCTCTTGATTTGCTTGACCCCTCTGGCAACAACCGGCTCTCACTCACCCTCGAGCGCTTCGCGATTGAGCGTGATCCAGCCGGGCGCACCGAACAATTTCGCTCAACGCTGAGGCTCGATCCACCAGGAGGACCATCAGAGCAGCGCATGATCAGCGTGAATCATCCACTTCGCTATCGCGGGATGACTGTGTATCAAGCGGATTGGTCGCTGGCGGCAATCACCGTGCAGATCGGCAAGAGCCCTGAACTGCAATTACCCCTCCGTAGTTTTCCCGAACTCGGTGAACAAATTTGGGGGCTGGTGCTTCCTACACGGCCGGATGGATCTGAACCTGTGCTCATGAGCACAAGCAGTGAACAAGGCCCTGTACAGGTGTTCGATGCAGACGGATCGCTGCTGGGCAACCTGCGACCTGGCGGGGCATCCACTGAAATCAAGGGACTGCCCCTGAGGGTGGCCGACATCATGCCCGCTAGCGGATTGC
>QCUZ01000110.1:0-3450 GCA_003210555.1 Synechococcus sp. AG-683-A03
CTAACAGAAGCTTGTTTGGGCCGTCGATGCGGAGGGGACTTCCTTACAGTCATCCTCTCCGCAACCGGCCTTTTGACCTTGCTTGAACAGCGTGTGTCTGACGCGTCGGTGGCTGAGCCACTGTCTCCATTCGTAAGCCGGCACATCGGACCCGGAGCGCAGGCGCAACAACGGATGTTGAAGGCGCTTGGTTTTGAGGATCTCGATGCCTTTTTGCGCGCGGTTGTTCCTGCCAATATTTTCGATTCACTGCCCCCTGTTGAGGCCCTTCCCCGTGGTTGCACGGAAGCCCGTGCATTAAGGGAGCTGAGAGGCTTGGCTGACGCCAATCAGCTCAGGCGATCGCTGATCGGCTTGGGTTACTACGACACGGTGACGCCAGCGGTGATTCAGCGTCAGGTGCTGGAAAATCCTTCTTGGTACACCGCCTACACCCCCTATCAAGCTGAGATCGCGCAGGGGCGCTTGGAAGCTCTGTTCAATTTCCAGACCCTGATCAGCGAGCTCACCGGCTTACCGATCGCTAACGCCTCGCTGCTTGATGAAGGCACTGCCGCCGCAGAAGCGATGGCGATGAGCTTGTCCTCCTGCCGCCGGCCGGAGGCCAAGCGCTTTTTGGTGGATGCCGCTGTGTTGCCCCAGACATTGGCCGTGTTGCAAACCAGGGCTCTTCCCATTGGGGTGGAGTTGGAGGTGGTGGAGCCGGAGGCATTCCGCTGGGGTGACGATGTCTTTGGGGTTTTGCTTCAACTGCCAGGCCGTTGTGGGCGGCTATGGGATCCGTCCGCCTGTATCGCTGCTGCCCATGACAGCGGTGCCCTTGTCACCGTGGCGGTAGACCCCCTTGCCCAAGTGCTGCTCGCACCGGTTGGTGAGCTCGGTGCCGACATCGCCGTTGGCAGCACCCAGCGTTTTGGTGTGCCGATGGGCGGGGGCGGTCCCCATGCCGCGTTTTTTGCCACCCGCGATGCGTTTCGCCGCCAGGTTCCGGGCCGGATTGTCGGCCAGTCTCGCGATGCTGATGGCCAGCCAGCGTTTCGGTTGGCCTTGCAGACCCGCGAGCAGCACATCCGACGCGACAAAGCCACGAGCAACATTTGTACAGCCCAAGTGCTGCTGGCTGTGATGGCCTCGTTTTATGCCATCCATCACGGACCGGAGGGGCTGGAGTCGATGGCCCACAGACTTGTGGCGCACCGCAGCTTTGAAGTGCCTGGCTGGCTGGAGCGGGTTCTTGTGGTGATGGGCACCCTGGCTTGCCAGAGCGGACCGATCGATTGGGTGGCATTGCATCGCCACCATCACCGCTTTTCAGATCAACCGAATGATCACCACGATGCGGGACGGGGATTGTGGTGGAGTCACAGCGAATGGATGCTCCACGACATCCCTGCCTTGAAAGAGAAGCATCGCTATGCAGGCGATCTGCTGAGTGATCGTTTTTATGTGTGGCTCGACCGCTGGTTCCTCGTGCTCCAAATCCCACTGGGATTGGCTCTGTATTGGTATGGAGAAGCAGCAGGTGTGCACGGTGGTGGCGTTGGTCTCGTTCTGTGGGCCATCCCCCTACGTCTCGCCGTTGTGTATCACGTGACTTGGTTGGTGAATTCCGCCACTCACGCGTTTGGCTACCGGAATTTCAACAGTCCTGATTTGTCTCGCAACTGCTGGTGGGTGGCCGTGCTCTCCTTTGGAGAGGGCTGGCACAACAACCACCATGCCTATCCAGATAGCGCCCGCCATGGCTTGCGCTGGTTCGAATTCGACATCACCTGGATGCACATTCGATTGCTTCGCCGACTCGGACTCACGCGCAAAGTGCGACAAGCCCGCTACTCCGGCTGATCGCTCAATGCTGACTTGAGGGGGATACGACGCCGCAATTCATCAAGGAATGCGGCCGGCGTTTCCCCGTTTTGACCATCCAGAGCGAGATAGGTGGCATGGAGATCGAGAAACTCTCCATCAAGCTCCTCGGCTGAGTAATCACGCAAGCCCGCCATGACGGCGGCGAAGCGTTCACGCCGTTGCATTTTCCCGACTGGGTACGCGTTCATCAACTGATCGCGACACTGACGCCACGGCTGCCCGCGGCATAGACAATCCGCTAGCGCTGCACTTAGAGAGGCTGCCTCTTGGGGATCAAAGGAGCGAGGCCTACAAAAATCTCCAATAACTGTCCTGCCCCCAACGGCTTGCCGGTGGCGCTAACAACTGGCACAGCACTCACTTCGAGCACCTTGAGCAGGTCGGGATGCACCTCAGCGAGATGCTCTTGGATCGGATCCAAGCCTGCATCGAGGATTGCATTGGCCTGCCCAAGCGCCAGGAACACTTCGGGGCCGGGAGAGGCGAGCTTGCCGTTGCGCAAGTTCGAAATTTGGGAGTTGTGCACACGACCGAGATCGAGGGCATCCGCTAGGGCAGGCAACACCTTGTGAGACCAGCCATTGCGCTCGTGCCAGACATGGATCAAGTGCGCCATCGCCCGACGGCCCTCGTCGAGCCGATCCCGGTAACCCTTGGTCACATGATCAGAAACGACTTCTCCCTTCGTCACTTGATACGGATCCTTATTGGGTGTAAATTATGGACATCAAGCGGATTAGGCATGGTTTCAAGCACGATCAGAACTCCGTCGCCACCCAGTCGGCCGGCAGCTTCGCACCTGGCAGTGGCTCAGGCAAGCCTTCTTCATCGTCCGCGCAAGGGCGAGCCTGCAACCAGCCCGAAAAATCACCAGCATTCCGTCACGATTGGATTCATGATCGTGATCCACGCCCTCGCGGTTGTGGCCCTTCTGCCTGGCTTCTGGAGCTGGCCTGCTGTGACCAGCCTGCTGGTTCTGTATTGGGTTACAGCCTGCCTGGGCGTCACCCTCGGCTATCACCGCCTGCTGACGCACCGGTCCTTCCACCTACCCCTTTGGCTGGAACGCTTTTTTGCCACCTGCGGCGCCCTGAGCTGCCAACACGGTCCAATCGACTGGGTGGGGCTACACCGGCATCACCACAAGTTTTCCGATACGGATGCAGATCATCACAACAGCCATCGCGGCTTCTGGTGGAGCCACATGGGTTGGATGTTCCACCCGATCGAGGCCATGCCTGCAGTGCCTCGCCTCACCGGCGATCTCGTGAATGATCCCTATTACCGCTGGCTGAATGCCCACTTCCTCTGGCTCCAGCTCCCCCTCGGCTTGCTGTTGTTCTGGATTGGCACCGCTACGGGTGCTGGCGGTTGGGCCTTGGTGTTGTGGGGCATTCCCTTGCGCCTGGTGGTCGTCTATCACGTCACCTGGCTTGTGAACTCCGCCACCCATTGCTGGGGAAACGTCGTCTTCGACAGCGGTGACGAATCACGCAACAACAAATGGGTCGCGGCGCTCACCTTCGGCGAGGGCTGGCACAACAATCACCACGCCTTCCCCCATTCCGCACGTCACGGCAT
>QCUZ01000111.1:0-3408 GCA_003210555.1 Synechococcus sp. AG-683-A03
TATTTCTGGTCCCTTCTGTAATCGCTGGGGTTGTTGGATATCTTATATTTAGGAATCGAATAAAGGGTGTCTACTTTTCGATCATTACACAGGCCTCCCTGATGGTTTTTTACCATTTCTTCAATGGCCAACAAAAGCTTGTTAATGGTACGAACGGTCTTAAAACAAGTACGACTGAGATTTTTGGCCTTGTTGCAGGATCTGATGAAGCACAAATTTTATTCTTTAGAATTACACTTATACTTCTACCTTTTGCTTTTTTACTCTGTAAATACTTAACATCTGGCAGGTTTGGGGATTCATTGGTGGCAATTCGTGATGATGAGCCACGACTTCGCTTTTCTGGGTTTAATCCGACTCCATTTAAAGTGATTGTTTTCGTTGTCGCAGGAGGCCTGGCAGGTGTCTCAGGTGCTCTATACACAGTTCAGTCAGGAATTGTTTCGCCACAATTTATGTCCATTTCAATGTCGATTGAAATGGTGATCTGGGTTGCAGTTGGTGGTCGTGGAACCTTGGTTGGCCCAATTATTGGTGCTGTTTTGGTTAATTATTTACGTAGTTTGGTGAGTGAGGCCCTTCCAGAGGCTTGGTTGTTTGTACAAGGAGCCCTATTCGTTTTTGTTGTAGTCCTAATGCCGGATGGAATTTACGGCTGGTTTACGAAAGGTGGGTTTGCATCCATGCTTGCAGCTTTTGGAATAGCCAAGAAAACCTCTACTTATCCCAAGCTCGATATAGATGAATCCGTTAGGGAAGAGTCTTTTAAAGTCTGATCTGTTTTTTCAATGAATCTTTGATCCTCAATCACCCATGCAGAACTCTATTCTCGATCTAGACCAGGTAAGTGTAAGTTTTGATGGCTTCTATGCTTTGACCGACCTCGATTTTAAGCTCTACCCTGGTGAGCTAAGGTCTATTATTGGTCCAAATGGAGCCGGGAAAACTACGTTTCTAGATGTCATAACAGGGAAAGTTAAGCCTACTAAGGGTAGTGTTAAGTTGCGTGGAAAAAGTATTATCGGACTGTCAGAACAAAAAATATCGAGACTGGGCGTTGGACGTAAATTCCAAACTCCTAGAGTCTTTGAAAATCTAACGGTCCAAAGAAATCTTGAATTAACCGCATCCCCTACTAAGACGCCTTGGGCACTACTAACTAAATCTCTTAGTTCTGTTGTAAGAGACGAGGTCTTTAAAATTATGGAATATGTAGGCTTAGCTCCTTATGCAAAGCTTCAGGCTGGTTCTCTTTCTCATGGTCAAAAACAATGGCTTGCTATTTCAATGTTGGTAGCTCAGTCTCCTGACATCATTCTTTTGGACGAGCCTGTTGCCGGCTTGACCGATGATGAAACCTCTAAAACAGCTGATCTCATTAAATCATTGGCTGGAGAACATACGGTTGTTGTCATTGAGCATGATATGGAATTTATTCGAGATCTTGGTGCGCCCGTGACGGTGTTGCATCAAGGTCAAAAATTGACTGAAGGTAGTTTGGACGAAGTCAAACGCGATCCTCGTGTTATTGAGGTTTATCTTGGTCAAACTGATGAGCACTAAATACGATCTTGCTTAACATCTTAGCCCACTTGTATTCTAATTATGTCTTTCTCCGTTATGCAGCCCCAGGCAACTCATCCCTCAGCCACTGATTTTGTTCTTCGAGCTTCTGGTATTAATGTCTATTATGGTGAAAGTCATATTCTGCGAAATGTAGACCTACAAATACCAAAGGGGGAGATGGTTTGTTTGATTGGTAGGAATGGTGTTGGTAAAACTACTTTTCTTAAGACATTAATTGGGCTGCTGCAGCAACGCTCTGGTTCTATTGCCTATGAATCTACTGAGCTTTTGGCTCAACCTCCATACCAGAGAGCACGGCATGGAATTGGTTATGTAACCCAAGGCAGGGATATCATCCCTTTCCTGACTGTTCGGGAGAATCTTCTTTTGGGGATGGAAGCATTACCAGGAGGTATGGGTAAAAATCGGCATATTGATCCATTCGTTTATGAATTGTTTCCGATTTTGGAGCAGTTTTTGAATCGTAAGGGTGGTGATCTAAGTGGTGGTCAGCAGCAGCAATTAGCGATTGCCCGAGCCTTACTTGGTAAACCCAAGCTACTATTGCTAGATGAGCCTACTGAGGGAATTCAGCCATCGATCATTCTTGATATCGAACGAGCGGTCCAGAGAATCATCAAGGAGACTGGTATCAGCGTCCTTCTTGTTGAGCAACACCTTCATTTTGTGAAGCAATCTAGTTTCTACTACGCCATGCAGCGAGGTGGAATCGTTTCTAGCGGTCCTACTTCTTCTCTTTCTGATGCTGTTATTCAGGAGTTTTTAACTGTTTAGTCATACGCACAATCATGTCTTGTCCTAACTCCTAGGCATTCCTTTGCTTTGTAGCCTTTTGCTGCTCTTTTATTGATAAGCAATAGCGCTATACATTGCTAAATCTAGACTCTTAAAATTGTCGGTATTGTGGGTGATGTTCACCGGTTGCCTATTATCGACTAATTTCTTGGACATGAGCACGAGCTCTCGAGTCTAAACAGTGGAGTGTACGACTGCTTCTACCGTATTGCTAAGTCCTGTCATCTATGTAGAAGTAAGCTAGATATGTTCATTAAAAAGACGCTATTGGGTATTATCCCAATAGCGTCTTTGACACTCTTCTTACCGCTTGCTTTGGTGCGTTAAAGTTACTTTAACAGTTCTTTCGGCATTGGTCCCAGTTTGACGCCTTCTGGATAATATTTCCAGCCGTCGCGAATCCTTATGGTGCTATCCCAGGGTAGTTTGTATTCACCATTGGCTAGATCTTTGACCCAGGTCAAA
The DNA here is from genome assembly GCA_003210555.1 of Synechococcus sp. AG-683-A03. GTDB lineage: Bacteria > Cyanobacteriota > Cyanobacteriia > PCC-6307 > Cyanobiaceae > Synechococcus_C. The sequence continues at coordinate 2,848 of QCUZ01000111.1, forward strand.
TAGTTTTCTTTTTCTCCCCCTGGTTTGCCGACGTATGCGCGACATCCAAGGTTGAAAATGTTATTTTCTAAAGCCCAATGCTCTCTTGCCTTGTCGACTAGGCGAGGGAATAGTTCGGCGGTTACAATCTCCCATGGGTTTCTATGCCCTTGCTGAATAACATTTCCGTCGTAGTTGCAAACTGTACCCTCTCCAAAGTAGTAGAAGATTCCATCGTAGCCTGCTAAATTAACAGATATTGTGTACATTAGATTCTGCCAGGCGTTTGTCCTGTTGGTCCAAATCCATTGGTCATTCACTTGAGTTGAATAACCGGAAATGCGGATGTAGACATTGGCTCCTTTGTATGCAGCTTCTCGGGCTAATTCTGGGAACATGCCGTCATGGCAGATACAGACAGCTAATTTGGACCCCTTTGGGCCATCGCATACAGGCATTCCATAGTTTCCAGGAGACCATGGCTCAATGGGGACCCAAGGTTGAAGTTTTCGGTAGTGCAGTGCAATCTCGCCATCGGAATTGATAATGATGGCTGTGTTGAAGGGTGGAAGGCTTGGGTCG
>QCUZ01000112.1:0-3363 GCA_003210555.1 Synechococcus sp. AG-683-A03
TGCCATCTGTAAATGCAAGAACATCTTCTGCCGATTGGAAGCCGGAAGAGATAGTGATCGTGGCCGATTCGATGTTGGTGTCATCTAAATCGGTAATCGTGAAGCTGTCATCAATAACAGTGGCGCCATCGTTTTCTGTGAAAGCAAGTATGCCAGCTGCATCTGAGATTGCTGGCGCAGAGTTGCTTACAAAGATGCTTGCGGTATCACTTGCGCTAGAGAAAATTGGTGCTGCTGATGTATCAATCGAAGAAGCACCATTGGCTATTTGATCGACAACATTAATGATCTGCAAGCCGCTGGCCCAATCACAGACAAAGGCTGTTTTGTTGTCAGCTGATACTGCTACGCCAGTAGAGTTTCCTGGAGTGTTGTAGGTGCCGATGAGCGAAGGGTCTTCTAAGTCGCTGACATCAATAACCTTTAACCCGTCACTCCATGCACCAATAAAAGCAGTATTTCCATCAACGGAAAGTGTTACTCTGTCAGCGCGTGGGGTTTCGAAGGTGGATATTAAAACAGGTGATGCGGGGTTGCTGATATTGATGATTCGCAATCCGTCGTAGAGGTCGGCTACGAATGCAGTGTTTCCATCAGGCGAGATTGCAACCCCCCTGGCATCATCAATATCAATATCATTCTGTCCAATTTGGGTTATGCCAACGGATGGATTACTGACATCAAGAATAAGCAACCCCCCTGTACTGTGCGCCACATAGGCAGTTTGGTTGTCAGAAGAGAGAGCGACACCGAGTGAGCTCCCATCAGTGTCATAACCAGTGCCGACCTGGCTAGGATTTTCGGAGTCGCTGATGTCGACACAAACCAAACCGAGGTTCCGATTAGCAACGAAGGCATATGTTTCATCTGATGTGATTGCGACGTCATGTGCCACGTCCCCTTTATGGTAAGCCCCTAAAAAGGTTGTAGTGGTGGGGCTGCTGATGTCTAAAATAAGCAGACCTGATCCACCACCGACTAGGTAGAGTTTGCTTTCGTCAGTGGAAAGTGCAACTTCATACGCATTTGAGACATCGGTGTATTGGGCATCTTCGTTTTCTTGCGGTTGGCTTGTATCGCTCACGTCGATGATTCTTAAGGCTGACATATCAGCTAAGTAGGCGGTATTGTTATCTGCTGAAAGAACAACACCCTGGCCCCTGGCAGAGCTGAAATTACTGGCGAGTGTTGGTGTATCGCTAAGAACTTCGGTCCGATCCCAGGCCTTGAAGGTAATTAGATCGCTAATCGCTCCGCTGTAATCAGTTGCTGGAACAAAGGCAAGACGAGTATTGCTATCTGCATAGAGTACTCGTGCTGACGGCTCTGAAACTGTTCCTACATCAATCCAATTGCTTCCATTGTCGATTGAGTAATAGAGTGTACCTCCATTAGTATTTGTGCCAATAATTGCAATTGCAGCGGAATCGCCATCAGTATCACTAAAGTTGTTTAAACTGCCTCCTGAATCAATCAAAGTTGATATAAGGATGCCAACAGAGCCGGAGGGGGTATTTGCATTTTTTTCTATATTTGCAAATGCTGGAGTTGAGGTGCTGTCAAGTACTGGACGTGCCATAATTTAACTGCTTTACTAAAAGACTTTTATTTACTATAATCACTCAATTCAATAGTCTTTGCATAATTTATCTTCATCTCAAAGCAAAGGGTTGACGAATTGTATCAATTGCTACTTTTTCGAGGTTTTTAAGTCTTAGATGAAGATACGTCATTCCATACATTTGCGCGTCTTTTGACTCCTCATCGGTATGGGGATCGATTGATTTTGAAATTGGTTTAGATGCCTTGAATTTGCTTTTTTGTGTGCCTTGCCTGATTCTTTTTATGGCTCAGCTTAACAAGAGTGTCCTTGTTGATTAATTTTTTTAGTGTAAATGTTTGGGTATCACCTGTCCGAAGTTTGCTAATCGATTTATTTTTCTATGCTAATTGAAAGTCCCTTGCCTTTTTGGTGCAATGGCCGTTTAGCTCCTTCCTATGCATAGTGCCCTGCTGGGGGGGCCACTACCAACACGCCAAAACCGGAGAGCTAAATGAAGGCCCACTGACTGCGGACAAGATCTTGGTGACAGCGCCTTACAACGGTCAGGTGAACCGCCTGCAGCAACGACTCAATGGTCGTGCTCGGGTTGGCACGGTGGATGAGCTCCAGGGCCAAGAGGCTCCGGTTGCCATTCATTCGCTTACGGCAAGCAGCGGTGATGACGCACACAGAGGGCTGAGTTTCTTGTTGCAGCCCAAACTGGTGAAGCTCGGCCAGTGCGGTTTCAACTTCCAAGGCATCACCCGCGATCGGAAGAGAGCACTCGGTACGGGCGACCCCAACACCGTGTTGATAGAGCTCGACTGGAGCTCTATTGAGATTCGTCTTCAGGCCAGTTCGAAGCTCTATAACAACGACGGCCAGCGCAAAATCTTGCTGGATGGCATCGATCCTCACGCCTACATCGCAAGCCAGGCCTGTGCAACTAAGTCAGTCCTTTCAACATTGCATTGACCAATGTCCTCGCGGATCAATGCATAAGCCTGTTGGACAGTTCTCTGCGCTGTGCGGCGACTAAGCCCCTTTGATTCCGCCAGCTGCGTCACCACTGCTGTGCAGTTGACTTGATCCAACTCCAGCTCAGCCAGAACTGTTATCAACGCCGCTGGGATGCCCACAACATGGGCAACAGCACTGGATGCCCACTTTAATGCCCACAGATGCCTGAGCATTAAAAAAGCGGACCCTTTAGATCCGCTGCGTTGGAATGTTTTAAGGGGGCATTCCACCCCCACGAGTCACTTGGGTGATAAGGCTGACTTCACCCCATCTCCCTTAAAAGGGTCAGGCAGCAACAGGGGCTGCTTGACGGGAGAAACGTACGATGTTGTTCGCAGTTACGGGATTTGCTCTTACCGAGCAGGCTTCAGTCACCCTCCTTATGCCCCGTCGAAACCATTGCAGCCCCGAAGGGAGAATGGAGCTGAGCGGAATCGAACCGCTGTCCGAAACACCGGTGTGGACCACCTAGTCCGTTCAAGAACGGACTTCACCATTCTGGCATCAAGATCGGACAGTTGCCCTAAGCCCAGAGAAGAAAACTTGCTGATCCAACCTAGATGAAGCCAGGCATACTCGAGAAAAACTAATAAGAAGCCGAAAACATTACCGGGAAAAAATCATAGCCAAACAAATCAATCCACTAAACAAGACTATTCAAAACGGGTGCATCACTTCCATACACATTCTCCAAAATCACCCCACAAATTTTCTTAATTCCGCAGAAAACAATCAACAATTAAAAGTGAATTCAATCATCAACACCTATTTCGCCTTGAGCTTCAATCTAAGACTGATGG
>QCUZ01000113.1:0-3342 GCA_003210555.1 Synechococcus sp. AG-683-A03
GTCAACAAATTATTGGTTTATTTGGGACCAAAGGATGAATCACAAACACCGTAAAGCCATTGGTGAAACAGGACTTTAGGATTTCCCTATGCACCTGTTTCTGCAAGTTGATGCAGGGTTGTCAAGAGATGGATAGAGATGATGATCTTGAATGATCCAAGCCAATAGGTGCACAAGTTCTCAGCAGATGCCATAAGGGCTTCCGACAAGCATTGATAATGTCAAATGCCCATCTCTTTCAATCCTCCATAACCGTCTCTTGTTCAAGATGCTTGGTGATACACATGGTCACGCACACTCCATCTTTGAGCCCGCAACTTGTGACGCATTCCAGATAAGCATCCACAGCATCCCAGCGCTCTGTGATTGAGGTGTAGGTTTGTTCAGTTTTAATTGCTTTCATCTTGTTCTCCCAAGTGAGAATTTATTACGATGATTTTTATTTGTTGGCAAGTGAATGATTGCGATATACATAGTTCCTAGGTTTATTTGCTCACTCGAAATGAATTTAAGCAGAAGAATGCATGTCCGAACGTTTAATATTTCCTTAATGTTTGCTCTACGTCGTCTATTCGTGGGCAATAAAAATCGCCCGCACTTAGGGGTGCAAGCGATGTTGTTGTTGGGCTGTTCTTTTTTAGTAGCGATTACTGCACAAGATGTGAAAAGCAGAGGTGAAATAATGTGTATGTGACGATACCAATTGAGATTGCTGGAACTGTAAAGCTCATTGCTACTCCTGTGGGTGTCATTAATTTAATAGTGGGGATTTGCCTTCTCCGCATCAGTAACTACATAATTCTTTTAAGGAGTAATAATGCCTAGCCGCTTTTATGGTGCTGATGACATTTGAGTATATGGGTTAAAGTGTGAATGTTTCCAATGATTTCTTCCTGCTGAGGATTTAGTCGATTGATTGGGTGAATCAGGGTATTGCTTTGAGTTAGACGTAGGTCTTCTTGATGCGATTGAATTTTTTGAGTAGGTTGAGGCAATATGCGAGAAGTTTTGCTGTGCTTAATTGAATATTTTAAAATCATTGGTAAATCATCGTCTTATACGCGTAATTCTTGATTTTTTGTGAGTCATTCAAAGGCCAATGTCTGAAAATGCGGAACTAATGATTTCCAGCGCTATCAATCAATATTTCAAGGTAAGAAAATCGTAGAATTTTCTTGCTTATCCCATTGTATGGATGGGGAACCACCTTGCTTATGAATCTGCTTCGTTGATTTAATTGCTTAATGATGAGGCAAAAGTGTCCTGCAATTTGTCCTAAAGAGCACATACCGGAGGGAGAGCAAGGTCCTTATGCTCGGATGTTAGTTCGCTGCTTTGATCATCATCCTGTCGTGATCCAATGGCTTGGCTCATGACTTCTAAAGCTAATTGCATTAGTTGTCCATTGGGAATGTCTTCGTTTGTTGAGGTGAGTGGAGTCGTCATAAGTTGCCGCAACTGAGCGAAGTAGTGACCTTATGTCTTCCCTTTGACACTGTTTGTATCCATCAACACTCTCTTTAGTAGAGAGACTATCCAAAGATAGCCTTAGGAGATAAAGGCAGCCTGGTTTTGAACGTCGATGGGCTTTAGATTTTTCTAGTAGCTGAAATCACCGATCGACGCCTCTTGCGGTGTTTCTCTTTGAGTTCTGCTTGCTGGCAGATTTGGCTGTGGAATGCGGAATTAAACGTTCTCTTGATGTGAAAATTTCTCCTTTGGACCAGCTGAGACTGTCAGGCAACCGGTTAGTTCTTCGTTGGTGTGTGTGAATGCGAATGATCGAGAAGCTCGGCAGCCAAAAGATCCTTAGCCAGTATTGATAAACCCACACCCATCAGTGCGAGAGCAACGCCTTGAGCGGTGTCTGCACTGTTAGATACTTTTCTGGAAAGTTCTTGGTGTTGTTTCCAGGAGAAGTGCATTGAGGCTAGGCATGACAATGCTTTTTAGGCGAATTAGTGGTTGCAATCAAAGGTATTAGGGATGTTCGGAAATGATCTGTAATAAGAGAAATGTAGTGAGTTGAGCATGCAATCGTCAAATCGGTTGCAATCACTACCTGATTGATTTGCGTTGCTATGCCTTACGGGCTACCTTCAGCTCGCCAAGCAAAAAGACCAATGGATCCAATTGCTTTGACCATCGGGCAGATGTTCGAAATCGAGAAGTTTTCAAGAGAGATTGACGGTTCTAAGGATGTTGAAGAGCTGCAATCGATTGCTAAACAACTTTTGGTGGCCTGGAAGCAGCAGCAGGCCGCGTCAGCTTGGGTTGTCCGTCAGCAACAGGGCCTTTAAATTCATCGATTGACTGCATCGAACAGTCTGAGAAATCAATACCTCTAACTCTACTTGATGTGGAAGACGTTCACGTTCCGAGTGACTCATTCAAAGCGTTCATTTCTTTCGATTGTTCAAGTTGAAGCCGCTGGTGCGTTTTATGTATGACGTTGTCGAATCTATTTGGTGAGTCCAGCATCTGAGGCCCAATGTGCTGGGCTTGTCCTGTCCCACACCCTTTATTCCTTCCATCACGTTTAGGTCAGGGTGAGCCCGCTGATTCCTTGCCAGCCGAGGTAGCTCCCGATTCCAATACTGACGGCGGCGACAACGAGTTCGCCTCGTGCAAACAGAATCTCTTTCCCGCGTTCCAGTACAGGAACGACTTTTTCGCGACCAACCGCAACGGCGATCAAAGGGGTAAGAAGCAACAGACTTGCTCCGATCGTGAAGGCCAAAAGTCCAATCAGTTCTTGCCATGTGGGTAGTTGAGCCGCCAAGACAACTCCGGCTGATTTTGCAAACAGCACGAGATCGTCAGGACTGGCAACTTCCGCGACGGCTCCCAATGACAACAGCAGTGGGAGGGGCATGTTCACAAAACGATCCACGCTTGCGGTCCATGCCGGCGGTGTGTCTCCTTCGCTCAACGAGCGCAGTAATTCTCTGCCGCCAACAGCAATTAAGGCCCCACCAGCGAGGAGATCTAAGCCGGTGCGGTGATGCGAGCCTTGCGTCATGTCCAGCACCAGGGAATGACCCACCGTCACGAGTAAGGCTGATGTCGCCATCGTGGTGACAACCCATCCCGCCACGAACCAGCCGCCGCGCTTCAAGGGCTGTGGTCCTAAGAGCAGCAGCAACAAGACAGCGATATGGATCGGCGATAGGCCGATGCCAGTGCCATAGGCAAGCAGCTCAGCCCAGAGCGTGGTGTCGCTCATCGTTCAGTGGAAACACAACATTTCAGATTGATCGTATTAGGGCTTGCGCTCAAGCAATTGCACAAAACAAGAGTTTGCACTTTGGTCTTCCGCCGAGATTGTGTTCAGGGAGCGGA
>QCUZ01000114.1:0-3336 GCA_003210555.1 Synechococcus sp. AG-683-A03
AGGGTCAATGCGGGCATCCTTGGGAGGATCAGTATTACGCCGCTGCGATTGCGCTTAAAGATCACAGACGGATACTGAATACTTTGTGTTATTAACACGCCAACCCCAACGCAGTGGGTGTGAGTACAGATCTTTAAAATCCCTATTCCAACTATGGGCATTGCGGCGGGCTGGAATGTGATGACATCAGGAAAGTGGATTGGTTCATTTAATTTTCTTCTCTGCAGGGTGAGTTGTCAGAATTGCGTTAAGAAGCTTGTTGCTCCAGCCACGCCCATAGCCACCCAGCCCATCTCCAAGAATTTTCCAGCCCTATCCAAATCCTTCTTCTGCCGTCCTGCAGAAGTTGTTGGACCTGAGTTGATTGGTTGTTTATTAGTGAAACGCCAACTTTCCGGGGAGTTGCTGTGGGGCGTGATTGTGGAAACAGAGGCGTATTCACAGGATGAGCTGGCCTGCCACGGCTACCGCCGCCGTACTCCAAGCAATGAAACGCTGTTTGGAGAACCAGGGCAGTTTTATGTGTATGTGAGCTACGGAATTCACCACTGCGTGAATGTGGTTACGGATCGCAGCGATTGGGCCAATGGCGTGTTGCTTCGTGCTGTTGCCATGCCTGGCGAGGCTGAACGGGTAGCGTCAGGGCCTGGGTTGCTGTCTCGGCACTTTCAAATCAGCCGCCTTCATGACAACAGCTCCGCCTGTGGCGAGAATGAACTGTGGTTGGCCCCAAGGCCCTCCGTTCTCAATAGCCCAGAGCTTGTGACCACCACGCGGATCGGAATCTCTCAGGCCCAGGATTTGCCCTGGCGTTGGTACCTGAAGGCCTCCCGCAGCGTGAGCCGGCGTGCCCGAGGTGATCGGATGCCTGCTTTGCCTCAGGCCTTCATTCCAACTCTGGAGTGGAAGCGATGAGTGGTTGGTCGCACCGGCATGTGCTCGATTTGGCTGCGTTCTCGCGAGACGACTACGCCACCGTGCTCGAGCTTGCCCATCGTTTTCGCTCGATGCCGGTGACCGGCGCGCGCAAACTTCCTGCTTTGCAAGGGCGACTGGTTGCCACCTTGTTTTTTGAGCCCAGCACGCGCACGCGCAGCAGCTTTGAGCTTGCCGCGAAGCGCTTATCCGCAGATGTGCAGAGTTTTTCGCCGTCGAGCAGCTCTTTGAGCAAAGGCGAATCTCTGCTTGATACAGCGCGCACCTATGTCGCTATGGGTGCTGATGTTTTGGTGATTCGCCATCGCTGCACGGATGTGCCCGCCCAGCTGGCCTTTGAGTTGGACCAAGCTGGAGAGCGCACCGTTGTGCTCAATGGTGGGGATGGTCAGCACAGCCATCCCAGCCAGGGCTTGCTCGATCTCTATACGCTTGCTCACCATTTCGATCCCCATCGCCCTCAACCAGAGGCCTTGCAGGGCAAGCGCATCGGGATTGTTGGCGATGTGTTGCATTCGCGCGTCGCGCGCTCCAACCTCTGGGCTCTCAGTGCCTGCGGTGCGGACGTGGTGCTGTGCGGGCCACCCAGTCTTGTGCCCGATGCCTTCGCAGACTTCTTGGATGCTCCGCCGCCTGGGCTAACGGTTGATCCTGTCCATCAGCGTGGAACGCTACAGATCAGCCGGAACCTGGATGAATGCTTGTCGGGCGCAGACGCTGTGATGACGTTGCGCTTACAAAAAGAACGCATGACCGATCACCTGCTCACGAATCTGGATCGTTATCACCGTGACTATGGGCTCAGCCATGAGCGGTTGCGACGATGCTCTTTTTCAGGCCCTGTTCTGCATCCAGGCCCTGTCAACCGTGGGGTTGAAATGAGCGGTGCCCTATTGGACGACCGCTCGATCTGCTTGGTGGAGGATCAAGTTCGCAATGGAATCCCGATCCGCATGGCGTTGCTTTACTTGATGGCGGCATCTGATCCTGTGGCGGATTCGTCGCGGGCCTCAGCGCCAGCCTGAGCAGAAACACCAGAGACTGAATTGGCGTAGTAATTCATGGCTGCTTTGAGCGCCGCATCTGGAGCGGCAATCGAAGGTCCGCTTCCGCTGTTCATGGGGAACGGCGCGTCTGCAGAGTCGAGACCGATGTGCTGACTTGGCATGCCTGTGAGCAGCATCGATGAGCGTTGCTGCGACAGAACAGCAAACATCCACTTGATCAACAAGGACCAGCGATTTTCTCGATCGGGCATGAAGGCCAGGTGTGCAGCGGCCCAAACAGCCCAGCCCGGGCTTCCACTGAATTTGAAGCCGCGCAGATCAGCAACAGCGGCAACACGATCAAGCACGGCCATGCTGCCGAAATCAAACCATTTAAAGTTCGGACGGTTGCTTCCACTCATGATCGCGGCAATGTCTTTGCCGACGAAGCCACCAGCTTGGGTTGCTGGGCCTGCCATTCCTGGCAGTGGATTACCCGTGGACGTGTGCTTGTAGCTGCAGAGATCGCCAACCACCCGAATCTCTGGATGGTCTTTCACGCTGAAGTCGGGTTCAACAATCACCCTCCCGCCACGATCCAATTCACAATCGATCGAGCCTGCAAGGGTCTTGCCAAGGTGAGACGGTCGTACCCCAGCCGTCCAAATCACGGTTGCGGCTTGAATGGTTTGCTCGCCATCTGGAGTGCCAACGGTGACTTCTCCGGGCTGCATGCTTTGAACCCGCCCTTTGAAGAGAGTTTCTACCCCGAGAGACTCCAAGGTTTTTTGAGCAGAGGCCGACAACGACTCAGGCATCGCCCTCAGCAATCGATCGCCCGGGTCGATCACGATGATCCTTGAATCATCAGGATTGAGCTGCTTGAACTCACGGCGCATCGCGTTGCGCATCAATTCGGAGGTGGCACCTGCCATCTCGCATCCCGTAGGTCCCCCTCCCACAATCACAACGGTTTGAAGGAATTTGCGTGCCGCGGGATCAGGCGTTTGTTCGGCCTGCTCCATCGCCATCAGCAAGCGGCGACGAATCTCTTGGGCATGCTCAAGGATTTTCATCGGTGGCGCAAAGGTGCGCCATTCTTCATGGCCGAAATAGGTGCTGCCCGAGCCGGTTGCGAGGACTAAGTGGTCGTAAGTGAGAACCTTCTCGCTGAAGTTAATTTGTTGCTTCTTGGCATCCAAGCCCGTGACTTCTCCCAGCAAGACCTGAACGTTGCGCTGCTTGCCAACCAGCTGTCGCAGCGGTGTTGCCACATCACCTGGAGCGACTAAGCCCGTTGCTACTTGATAAAGCAGCGGTTGGAACAAATTGAAGTTGCGCTTATCGATCAAGGTGATGCGCACATCGGCCTGAGCAAGTGCTTTGCAGGCCCGAACTCCAGCAAAGCCACCGC
>QCUZ01000115.1:0-3275 GCA_003210555.1 Synechococcus sp. AG-683-A03
AGCCCGAAGTGCTCCCTCAACAGGCTTCCATTCGTGCAGCGTCCAATCCACCAGGTTTCTAGAAATCATTGGATCGGCAGCAATGAACGCTTTGGCTGCCTCGAAGCTTTCGGCCTCGAAGACCAATAAACCACCCCCACCTGGCTTGTGTTGATCATCCACAAGGAAACCGCTGGCCATGGCAAGCCCTGCGCGCCGCTGAGCTTCAACCCAACGGCGGTGGTCATTGCAATGAATGCGACGCTCCTCAGCCGATAACGATGTCATCGCATCGGTGAATGTTTCCTGCTTGATGAACCAGGGCATAGCGAAGAGGAGGTCTCAGGCGGCCACGACCTCACGTGCTTCAAGCCCCATCGCAGCACGCTCACTTGGGGGCACCAACAACTTGAACGACGACTTGGAGTTCGTCCAATCCGCAAGCAAAGCCTTGGCCTTCTCACTGGAGGTGGTGCTGACATGAGCCTCAAGCAGTGATTTCAGCAAGGACTCCTGTTGTGGGGTGGTGATGCCGACCACCTCGACGATTTCAGGATTCACTCGGGCTTGTACACCTCCCGCCTCATCCAATAAGAACGCCACACCCCCGGTCATACCAGCACCCACATTGCGACCGGTGCCTCCCAGTACCACAATCACGCCTCCGGTCATGTACTCGCAGCAGTGGTCTCCTGCTCCCTCCACCACGGCACGGGCTCCGCTGTTGCGAACGCCAAAGCGTTCTCCAGCCCGACCATTTGCAAAAAGCTCACCGCCAGTGGCTCCGTAAAGACAGGTGTTGCCAAGAATCACCTGATCGCCGGGATTCGCCACACCATCATCCGGGACAAGACTGATCCGGCCACTGTTCATTCCTTTGCCGACGTAATCGTTGGCTTCTCCCTCCAAGCGCATCGTCATGCCCTGCACAAGGAATGCCGCAAAGCTTTGGCCGGCAGCTCCGCGAAAGTTCAGATTCAGCTGACCTTTAAAGCCACGATTCCCATGGCGCTGAGCAATTTCTCCAGCGAACCGTGCACCAACACTGCGATCGGTGTTGACGATCTCGATCGTGCGGCTAACTGAGCCATGGTTCTCGACAGCATCCATGAAATCGGCATCAGCAAGGAGATGATCTTCAAGGATTGGACCGTTTCCATGGGCTTCAGCGCTGTGCTTGAGCCAGGAGCGGTCGTTGGCATCTCCCACTGGAGCTAACAAGCTGGAGAGATCGACACATTTGGTCTTCTCAAGCTCAACAGAACGCGGCTGGAGAAGATCGCTGCGTCCAATCAAATCTTCCAGACGAGCGACTCCCAAAACACTCATCAATTGACGAACCTCTTCCGCTACGTACCAGAAGAAATTCACCACATGTTCGGGCACACCGGTGAAGCGTTTGCGAAGGGCTGCTTTCTGGGTAGCCACCCCGACTGGGCAGTTATTGGTGTGACAAACGCGGGCCATGATGCAGCCCTCAGCAATCATCGCAACGGACCCAAAGCCATATTCTTCGGCCCCGAGAAGGGCCGCTACCACAACATCCCAGCCGGTCTTGAGACCGCCATCGGCTCGGAGCAAGACGCGATCACGCAATCCGTTCTCCAACAAAGACCGATGCACTTCGGTCAGTCCCAGCTCCCAGGGACTGCCAGCGTGCTTGATCGAGCTCAGCGGTGAGGCACCAGTGCCGCCATCGTGACCAGAAATCTGGATCACATCGGCATTGGCCTTCGCCACACCAGCCGCGATCGTCCCGATCCCAATTTCAGCAACCAACTTCACACTGACAGGGGCTTTGGGATGCACCTGGTGCAAATCGTGGATGAGTTGAGCCAGATCTTCAATGGAATAGATGTCGTGATGGGGCGGCGGCGAAATCAACGCCACTCCAGCCTTGCTGTTACGCAGCCCAGCGATGTACTCATCCACCTTTGGCCCAGGCAGTTGGCCGCCTTCACCAGGCTTAGCCCCCTGAGCCACCTTGATCTCGAGTTGCTTACCGCTGCGCAAATACTCCGCTGTCACCCCAAACCGACCCGAGGCAATCTGCTTAATCGCTGAGCAAGCAGTGTCGCCATTTCTCAGCCCACCGATGCTGGGGAACGACGATGATCGACCGTCTCCATCCACATCCTTAAGAACCTGAAAACGAATCGGATCCTCACCACCCTCTCCGCTATTGCTCTTTCCACCAATACGGTTCATGGCGACGGCTAATACCTCATGGGCTTCTCTTGAGAGAGCTCCCAAACTCATGCCACCAGTACAGAAGCGAGTGCACAGGCTTTCGGCACTCTCCACCTGATCCAGTGGCAATGGCGTCGCCGCCAGATTGAACTCCAGCAAATCGCGAAGAGCGGTGACTGGCCTGTTTTCCAGCAGGGTTTTGTAAGTGGAGAAATGGTCGTAACCAGGACCAGCTTTCACTGCACTGTGGAGAGCCTTCGACATCTCAGGGCTGTTGAGGTGATACTCACCGCCCGTGCGGTATTGCACAAAACCCATGAACTCAAGCTTGCTTCGATTCAGCTCAGGGAAAGCTTTGGCATGCAATGAGAGCGTTTCATTCGCGAGCTCTGGAAGGGTCATCCCAGCGACTCGGCTGGTCGTCCCCGCGAAAGCCTTTTGAATCACATCGGCACCTAGCCCGATGGCCTCAAAAATTTGTGCACCGTGATAGCTCGCCAGGAGCGAAATACCGATTTTGGAGAGGATCTTGCGAAGCCCGTTCTCAAGGGATAAGCGCACATTCGCCTGGGCCTTATTGGCATCCAAAGGTTGCAACTTGCCTTGTTCGATCCGCTTCTGGGTCTTGGGATGAGCGAGCCAATGGCGCGTGGTCTCCCAGGTGAGCCATGGACAAACAGCACTGGCGCCGTAACCAATCAGACAAGCCATGTGGTGGGTGCTCCAGCACTGGGCGGTCTCCGAAACCAGCGAACAGTGGAGTCTCAACTTCTGGCGCAACAGGTGGTGATGCACCGCTCCCACCGCCAATAGAGCCGGCATCGCCACAGTGGTGGCCATCAGTTCCGCAGGCTGTTCCTCAGCATTCACCCGGTCCGACAGCACCAAAACCTGAGCGCCATTGCGAACCGCATCTTCCGCCTTCAAGCAGAGGGCACCGACGGCCGACTGCAGCCCACCGGCACAGGCTTCAACAGCAACCTGGGTAGAGAGGGATCGCACCGCGAGCCCTTGGTCTGACAGAGCACTGAGCTCCGCCTCATTGAGCACTGGAGTGTCGAGGTGAATCAATGCTGCGGCCGCGGCCTGAGGCTTCACAGCAGGCC
>QCUZ01000116.1:0-3274 GCA_003210555.1 Synechococcus sp. AG-683-A03
CAAAATTGCAATTAACAAGGCATCAACGCTGGGGACCGATTTCGTGGCATCTGGGTCCAACTGGCGATCGAAACTCCTGGGAACCCTTGAAGGCCAACTGCAGCTGGCCACCTACACAGCAGTGCTGATTGGATTCACAGGGGCTACCACCACAGGTCTCTGGCTTAGCAATCGCAATCAAATCCGAAACGGGGAGGTGGAATTAAAGGCCAATGCGGAGCACTTGAGCAACAACCTTGTGGCGCATGACCATCTAGGGCAAGGCCATACCGCCAACGATTGGAGCCCAGCGGTCCAGGCAGAAGTGCGGCAGGAGTTACGCGATCACTCCAGCGTGCGCACCACCCTGTGGATCGAACTGGCGGATGGGCGACTCGTACTGCCGACGTTTGGCCATATCGCCATCCCTATGAACATGATGCGAGCCACCATGCAGGCTCACAAAAAAGACCACAACACCCGGCTAATCACGGTTCAAGGCCAGGAGTACCTCACGCTGCTGAGCCAGTCGTATCCAACCGGAGAACGGCTGTGGAGCAGCGCAAAAGCCACAGACACGGGTCGCATCCAGAACGAATTTCTGAGTTGGATGATCTTGATCGGGGTGGGATCGATGTTGCTCTCACTGTTCACGATCACCGTGATGGTGAGACGGATCGTGAGGCCTCTGCTGCAATTGAGTGAGCGCAGTGCAGCCCTCACCGCCGACACCTTGAATCAAGACCCGATTCCAGAGATGACGGCGGCACCGAAGGAAGTTCGCCAATTAGCGAGGACCTATTCGGAGTTGATGGAACGCCTGGCCCTGTCTTGGAATGATCAGCGGCGGTTTGTGAGTGCCGTGAGCCATGAGCTGCGAACACCCCTCACGATTGTTCAGGGGTATCTGCATCGCACGATTAAGCGCAGCAAGGGATTGAGCGATGACGAACGTCGGGGACTGAAAACTGCAGAGGAGGAAAGCATTCGCATGCGCTTGCTGCTCGATGATCTTCTCGATCTCTCCCGCGGAGACTGCGGCCAACTCCAGCTCAACCAAGAGGTGGTGGATCTTGGGCCATTGGTGGACAAAGTTGCTGATCTAAGCCGGAGCAATCTCACCGATCACAGGCTTGAAGTGGTGAACAACATTCCACACAATGAGTCCAGTGAGGCCCTCGCTGATCCTGGCCGCTTGCAACAAGTGCTCTTGGATTTAATCGATAACGCCGCCAAGTACTCAGCCCAAGACTCTCTGATTACGTTGCTGCTGCATCGTCATCGAGATGGCATTGCCATCGATGTAAAAGACGAGGGCATTGGAATTCCAGATGACGATCTAGCGCATATCTTTAAGCGCTTTCATCGGGCTAAAAACAGCACTGGAAGTAGCGGTACAGGGCTCGGACTCTCTGTGGTTGCCCTACTGATGTCTGCCATGGGCGGACAGGTACACGTTCAAAGCAAAGAAGGAGAAGGAAGCTGCTTCTCCTTGATTCTTCCCAAACCCACCACAATTTGAAGCTTTAAAGCATGATGATCTATTACTTAGTGTTTTGCTCCCTACTCATTCCCGTGAATTTATGGGCTGCAATTACTCCCCATTTACATAGTGATCTGAGCATGCAAATCCTGCATGCCACGTCCACTCTGATCCTGCTGCCCTTACTGGCAAGCCTCTGGATTCAACGCAAACATTTAAATCAGCTTACGAGCTTCATTTTGAGCATTTTTCTTTGCGTGATGGTGGTGATCAACACCTGGATTGCCTTCATGGGAATGGGAGTTCGCAATGGCTGGATTGACCACCTTTTCCTGGCCCTGGCAGCGATGAGTGTGGAGGCCTACTTTCTGTTCATGCCAACGGCAGCGGCTGAAAAAGCTTGAACAAGCAGCAAAACACGATGCGGCAGCCCTTGGTGTAACGATGCAAGACCGCTACAGGGCCCTTGCTTAGCATTGATTGAATAGAACTCAAGAAAGTTGCAAAGCCCAACCAATCATCATCCACAAATTCCTACATATTTGGTTGCCGTTTCCTCTGCTTTTTTAGTTGAACTGTTTCACTTGGAATACAGCGGACCCTTTTTGGTTGGACATTCATTCCTGGTAGGACTGGTTGTGGGCCTGTTTGGCTGGCTGCTGGCCTGGGGGTTATGGCGGTTTTGGAGAGTGTTTCCTTACAAACGCTGGGTAAAGATCAGAATCAAGATCTATTTCAACGAATAAGAAGAACAGACTTCAGTCAGAACACTGCAACAGAGCGAAGGCGTCCAGAGCCATCATTAACCGCCAGCTCCAACACGAGGTGCAGGACCTTGGAGTGAGGATCCTGCCGGGCTTGAAAACCCAAACCCTCCTTGGGTAAGCCATCAATAAGAACGCGATTTTGAGCCTTCCCATCTGGTCTGATCACACCATCGAGGCCATAGGCAGGCCCGCAGCGCATCAACACCTGGCCGCGCCAAATCGCTGAAGGAGCAGCCCCCACGCTGTAAACAATGGTTTGAGCAGACGCATGGGACCTGCTGGAATCCAGGCCGATGGCCAGCACGGGCTGGCGGCCAGCCATGCCGCAGGACCATTGATGGGACGGAGCAGGATCAAGCGTCCAGCTGGAGCCTATCGCTAATTCACCGCGAATCAGCTCCAAAGTGCGGCGTTGCTGCGCTGATTCACGCAAACGGCTCGCCATGCTGTTGCCGAGGCGTAGATCAGCGCCGATCAGCTGCAGCAACACAACAAACAGCAGGCTGCCAAGGCTGAGCGAAAGCAGCAGCTCGATCAGTGTGAAGCCTTTCTCGGCTCTTGTTTCATTCATTTGCTTGATCATCGGCTTAGCTCAAAGAGTCATCAGGCAGGCAATGGCTACTGCGCAGACGCCCACCATCGGAAGGAAGGGGCGCCTGATAGGAGCCGATCCGGCTCACGCCTAAGGGCAAGCTCACCACCAAACAGCGCACTTTCGCTAGGCGTTGGTGACTGAGCACGGCAATCCCGCCATCCAGAAGCAAACCGTTGGCGGTGAAGCGCAACACCGATGGCAGGTTGGTCTTCAACACGATTGGTCCCTGCTCAAATTCTTCCTGCAAGGCCATCCCAATCCCAGGACAGGCTGGAAGAGAAGCCGGCAGGATCCCTTCGTTGGGAGCCGTAAACCCTTCATCACTCAGGGAAAGTCTGCATGCTCGCTGCTCCCGCCGAGCGATGCTGCGGGCCCGAGCCAAACCAACCTGCAAACGGCGTGCACTGGCATCGAGCTGAAGTTGATCACGATCACTGCGGCCCGTCAAGA
>QCUZ01000117.1:0-3251 GCA_003210555.1 Synechococcus sp. AG-683-A03
TGGGGCCGTGATCCAGCTGTCCAATCAGGGCATCAACTTGCTTGGTGTCACTCTCAGTGTGGAGTTTGCAGCTGTCCTCCTAGGACTCAGCGTATTTACGGGGGCATCCATTGCAGAAGTCGTTCGCGGTGGTCTTGATTCAGTTCCACGCGGCCAATGGGAAGCCTTCCGAAGTCTGGGTATGACGGAGGGACTCGGTATGCGCCGAATCGTCCTCCCCCAGGCCCTCCCTGCAATTTTGCCTGCACTCAGCAGTCAATATTTGAATCTGGCCAAAAACAGCACCCTGGCGATTGCCGTTGGCTACGCCGATCTCTACGCCGTGAGTGACACTACCATTACGCAAACGGGACGAGCGATCGAAGGATTTTTGCTTCTTTTGCTGAGCTTTCTACTGCTGAACATACTGATCAATGGAGGGATGCAGCTGTTGAACCGTGCTGTTTTAAAAAGCCAACACCATCATTAAGCTGAAGACGTAACAGCCCACTTTCATGAATACTCGCCGTATCGCTGCAGTCCTTTTAATTGTGGCGTCTGTTGCAGCAATTTTGCTGCCTTTTGCATCAGCAACCCTGCTCACCATTGGCTTGGGAGGGATTGTGTTCGTAGCTGGGATCACTCAACTTCTTCGGATTGGAGATATCCCAAACACTCAAGGCAAACTCTTTAAAGGCTTGTCAGGTCTGCTGTACATCGGCGGTGCTGTGTTCATTTTGATCGACCCGATCGATAGTGAAATCAGTCTCACGTTGTTTGCAGGCGTCCTTTTGCTTTTTGAAGGAGTGATGGAATTAGCAACAGGAGCCAGTTCCCATGCACCAGCAAGCGGTCTTGTGGTGGTAGATGGAATCGTTACTGCAGTGCTGGGATTGCTGCTGGTGATCGAATGGCCCTCCGACAGCCTCTGGGCGTTGGGGACCATCTTTGGAGTGACGCTTTTCCTATCCGCCTTGAACTTGCTCAAGCCCACGGATGCGCCTCCAGCTGCCAGCTAACGGTGAGCCAATTCAAACCTCGACAACAGCGCTATCGGCGTTGGCGCCAAAAACCGATTGAAGGAGCATTCAGCGTTCTCGTTCTCGGCTTGATTGTCTGGGCTCTTTGGTCAACGGGATCCTGGCTCATCACAGGAGCTGATTGGAGGGTGGTCACTCAAAACCTTCCACTGTTTGCTTTTGGCAGTTATCCCGCTGATCAACGCTGGAGGCCTTTGGTTTGGATGGCCATACTCCTGTTGCTAACGATCTCAACGTTGGGCAGTGATCATTTGCCCCAACCACTGAAACGTCTCCAACCTTTTCTTCCCTGGGCATGGATCCTGATGGTGCCCGCAGGAGTGGTTCTGCTTGCTGGAGCCACCAGCCTCCAAGCAGTGCCAACTCGCGCTTGGGGAGGTCTCACCCTCACATTGCTGTTGACATTGGCCAGTGGTTTTTTAGCTCTTCCCTTAGGTGTAGGGCTTGCGATCGGCAGAACGTCCAAGTTGGGTTTGGTCACGATGCTCTGCCGTATCTATATCGACCTCATGCGTGCCGTTCCTCTGATTGCGGTGTTGTTCTTCGGGCAGCTGCTCCTACCTCTCTTCCTCCCGGTTGAGATCGAAATCAACAGAGTGTTGAGAGCTGTCCTGGCCTTTGCACTTTTTGCAGCTGCTTACGTGGCTGAAGATGTCCGAGGAGGACTGCAATCCATCCCATCCACACAAGCAGAAGCGGCAGCAGCACTCGGCCTCAGTGCGCCTCTCACGATGAGACTGATCATTCTTCCCCAGGCTTTAAGGATTGCCGTTCCGGCCTTAACCAACCAAGCGGTCGGGTTGTTGCAAAACACCAGCCTGATGGCGATTCTCGGATTGATAGAACTGTTAGGAATTAGCAGAAGCTTGCTGGCAAACCCTGAATACATCGGCCGTCATCTTGAGGTTTATGTCTGGCTAGCAGGTGTGTATTGGTTGCTCTGTTCAGGGATGGCCCTCGTAGCGAAGCGAATTGAACGTCAAGGCCCCTTATCGACTGGCTCCTAACACCGCTCATACCCATACAACAGCTATGACCATCGCCATTCACGCGCACTCCGTTAGCAAGTCTTACTCCGACGATCATCGAGCTCTTGATGAGGTGAATCTCAGCGTCAACCTTGGCGAAGTTCTCGTGGTGATGGGGCCCTCTGGTTCAGGGAAAAGCACCTTGATCCGCACCTTCAATGGCTTGGAAAGCATTGATGAAGGTCGCTTGGAAATCGTAGGGATTCAGCTGGATTCGCACTACGACGAAAGACAAATCAAACGAATCCGACGCAGGGTTGGAATGGTTTTTCAACAATTCAATTTGTTTCCCCACCTCTCGATCCTCGACAACATCACACTGGCGCCAATCCGCGTCAAAAAAGCAAAGAAAAAAGAGGCCGAACTCAGGGCAATGTCGCTCTTAACCCAAATGGGGATTGCTGATCAGGCCATGAAACACCCGGCCCAACTCAGTGGGGGGCAGCAACAACGCGTGGCGATCGCCAGAGCCTTGGCGATGGATCCAGAGGTGATGCTGTTCGACGAACCCACAAGTGCACTTGATCCAGAACGCGTGAAAGAAGTTCTCGATGCCATGCGCACACTTGCTTCAGCAGGAATGACCATGGTGGTCGTCACTCATGAGCTGGGATTTGCTCGTGAGGTCGCTGACCGGGTGTTGTTTATGGATGCAGGAAAAGTGGTGGAGCTATCAGATGCAAAAACATTTTTCAGTTATGCCAAAGAGGAGCGCAGCCGGCGCTTTCTCAATCAAATGACTAACTGACACCGTCCATCCAACTGGTGCAGGGCGCGCTCAGCAGCAACGAGCTCCCTTTCAGTCTGCAGCCAGCTTTCATTGCCTACAGGCAGGCTATTAATTTGCTCAGCCAAACGCTCCTGTAAGCGCTCACGTTGCACTTGCAAGGCTTCACTGAGCCGTACAACTCTCTGGGGGATGGAACAGAAAGGAGCCGAAACAGCCACTGAGCACCTGTCGTGGGACAGCTGAGACTCTGGCACATCATCGCGAATGTTCCTATCCTCTACCAAGATCTGGCAGACGACGCGATTTTTCGCCTCCTGGTTGAACTCATTCCAGGCCTTCTTGGTGGATATCTGCTTGGACGCTTCAAGCCTGGGTGGGTCAAGCCCCTAGCCACTCCCCTAGTGCGCTACGGCGTTCCCATCAGCCTGATGGGATTGCTGTTGAAAGGTGGATTAAACATCTCCCTTCTCAGCA
>QCUZ01000118.1:0-3110 GCA_003210555.1 Synechococcus sp. AG-683-A03
TTCTTAACGGTCACACCGATTCCTTCTGGCAGATCGTTAAAGACAACCCTGGTTTGTTGCCTGTTCAGATCGCAAACAAGTTTCAACACGTCACCAAGCGCACCATCTCCGGCGCACAAGCCAAGGCATTAATTGCCCAGGGTCCACCTGTCTACGAGTTCGACGAGAACGAAGAAATCTGATCGCTGGTCACCCGTTCACCTTCACCCTTCCTTTTGACCTATTTAGCCTGATCTCATGGGAAAGAAATGCACCAAAGTCGAAAAGAAAGCTCGCGTTGAAGAGCTTGCCGAAATGGTTGTGAAGGGTTATTCCCAACGTGAACTAAGAATGCACATTCGTCATCAATGGGGGCTGTCCGATGATTCAGCTCTGATTTATATCCGCGAAGCTCGTACTTTGGTGACAGCTGATCTCAAAGATTTAGATCGGCAAGACATGCTGGCAGCCAAGATTCAACAGCTTGAAGCGATCGCACGCGACAGCATTGCATCAGGCAGAGAAAACAACGCGATCGGGGCAATCCGATTGCTTTCTGAATTGGTTGGTCTTGGAGTGAACCTCAAGAAATGAGCAAAGAAAACGATCGAGTTACGGATCATTGACGCAAAGGCTCGAATGAATCACCACCAACGGTCAACGCGACCAACGGAAGGACGTCCCGGCTCACTGGGCACCGTTACTACCGACAGCCGCTGCAGATCTCGGCGGTAATCAAAGCGGCAGAAGCCAACGCCCGTGACGGAACAGGACGAAAGGCTTTCAAGCGCAACAGAGGACAAGCGCCGCTCCTCCGGCGTTGGCATTTTTTCCGGCGCGGGACTCCAGCCATTGGCGATCAGGTGGCGATTCGCCTCAAGGATGGTCTTTCTGGCACTGAGCATCGGCTCATGCTTGAGGGTTTTGGCAACAGTGTGCGCAGGCGCCGCGTCGGCTTGTTTGGGCAAGACCGCTTCGGCTGTTAAAAACGCCGCCGCACCCAGTCCAGCACCAGTAAGAGCCCCGAGACAAACACCGCCTAACCCTTTGAAGAAAGTGTTCATTGCTTGAAACCTATCGACTCACACACCATCTCCGCAATCACCTGCTGCCTCGATGACCTGCATCAAAGGTGCCTGTGATGTTGGTCACAGGGGTATAGAACCACTGCAATGACTAAGGCGTGAGCATCTACCCCGTTTGAGAGCGCTGAAGAGCTGGGACGATCCCTCAGATGCTGCATAAAGAGGTGCTGAGACGGCAAAAAGAACAGTGATTGCAGTGCTTGTCGCGTTTCAACAGAAATTCACCAGATCTCAACACTATTTCCAGCAGGGAATCACCAAGAGCGCAGTCATCTTCGAGTTGTCGGGGGTTTTCCACACCACTCATTCTTCGCTCATTAGAACCATGACAACCAAGAATCAAAACCAAGATTTCTTCAATCAAGCCATCGAGGAACACCCCCGCCGCACTGCTCACGAAATCAATCAGACTGCCGTTGTTAATACCGAGGTTCCAGAGGGTGATGTAGCCGATGAACTACCAGGCGTTGTATCTATTGATCCAGTGATTGCATTGCCTACTTTCACGACAGTTAACGACACACCTACCCAAGCTCTTGGTGGAAAAGATGTCAACCTGGGAACGGATGAAGCAGAGCACTTTCAGCTAAAGCCATACAGGACATTCTCAAACCCCATCGATCGCACAACTGTTATTGCAGGTGGCGGCAATGACTTTATTTTAGGTACGATTGTCATGCCTCAGGTAAAAGGTGGTAATGGTAATGACACCATCTACGGAGGGACGGTGACGACCAAATTAGAGGAATGGCTGACGATGGTTGTTGTATGGACAGGAGGGCACTGACGTGCTGATGGACCAAGAGGGCAATAACTTCATGGATGGTGGTATTGGTAATGACAACATGGAGGGCGGATGCGACAACGACCTGATGCATGGCGGTGCTGACAATGACCGCATGTGGGGAGATAATTGGAGTTTTAACGGAGGCGGCAAAGAGGGTGATGACATCCTGTAGGACAACGGTTGCGACGATGAGCTGTACGGCAACGGTGGCAGTGACTTCCCGGATGGTGGGACAGGAAATGACACCCTGCTGGCGGTAAAGGCGTTGACACATTCGTGCTCTCACAGGGAACAGATTTCATCACTGACTTCTTAAACACTACCTTTCAAAGCGACAAGACTAGCCTCCAAAATGTCTCAGGCCTGCAAGAGTGGAAGTGATCGTCAATACCAATGAAGTCTAGATTGTGTATGATTTAGACAATGATGTTGCAGATGTCACGATTGTCGAGAATGCTACTAGCGTGCAAGTCTTTCAGAGCCTTATCAATACAGAAAATAGCAATACCAATGCGCTTTGATTCTGCAGATTATCCGGGAATAATCAGCAAGACTGCAGTCGTTTATTCAACTGAGTCCTGAGTTGATTAAAAGGAGAAAGAAATCAAATCTTCAGCAGAGCCGCCACTAGAGCGGGGTTTTTTATTGCAAAGGGGAATCCTTCAAGCAATTGTCAACAGCCAACTAATATAGAAAAGCCACAGCTCGACTCTCGAATGACACTGGCTTTGCGGCAGGAGCTACTGATGGCACTAAGAGCAAGTGACGCTGATGGCTACAAGTCTTGGCTAGCTCATGGCATTGAATAGCTTGGAAGGAATGTGGCAGGTGAGGTCGAGTCCTATTGGATGGTGCCGCTATTATTTGAAGTAGATAGACAGAGGCTGATGGCATGGCAGCTAGAGGAACTAAAAGCCCCGCCAATGGCGGGACTGGTGAATTTTCATTCGGCAGATCGATGGCTACACAGCAATGTCAACTGCTAAGGAATAGCTTGCTCCATGCGCCCCGAGAAGGATAACCATGGCTTATTTACCAGGACAAATTAAAAAATGAAGGTGAACGGGTGACCAGCGATCAGATTTCTTCGTTCTCGTCGAACTCGTAGACAGGTGGACCCTGGGCAATTAATGCCTTGGCTTGTGCGCCGGAGATGGTGCGCTTGGTGACGTGTTGAAACTTGTTTGCGATCTGAACAGGCAACAAACCAGGGTTGTCTTTAACGATCTGCCAGAAGGAATCGGTGTGACCGTTAAGAA
>QCUZ01000119.1:0-3072 GCA_003210555.1 Synechococcus sp. AG-683-A03
ATCAAGCGCATGGGATCTCTTGGGGGGCTGATGAAAATGATCCCTGGGATGAACAAAATCGACGACGGCATGCTCAAGCAGGGAGAGCAGCAACTAAAGAAAATCGAAGCGATGATCGGTTCGATGACGGCGGCGGAACGCACACAGCCCGAATTGTTGGCGGCTCAACCCTCGAGGCGCAGGCGGATTGCCTCCGGGAGTGGGTACCAATCGGCGGATGTTGACAAAGTGCTCGCTGATTTTCAAAAGATGCGTGGATTCATGCAGCAGATGACTAAAGGTGGTGGGATGCCGGGAATGCCCGGGATGCCTGGCATGGGTGGAGGTGGTTTCCCCGGCATGGGTGGAGGGATGCCTGGCATGCCCGGAATGCCCGGCATGGGGGGTGGCATGCCTGCTGGGCAGCCTGGAGCCGCTCCTCGCCGGCAGCGTCCTTACAAAAAGAAGAAAGGCTTTGGTCAGCTTTGAGTCCGCGGCACGGTAGGTTGGTTGCTTAGCGCAACATTTTTGCTGCGCTGAATTCCACCTTTAAGCAAGCGCCACGATGATCAAGCTCCGCCTGAAGCGGTTCGGTAAGAAGCGGGAAGCGAGTTTCCGCCTCGTGGCCTGCAACAGCACGTCACGCCGAGATGGCCGCCCCCTGCAGGAGCTGGGTTTCTACAACCCACGCACCAAGGAAACCCGTCTCGATGCTGAGGCGCTTCGTGTGCGCCTGAGTCAGGGTGCACAGCCCACCGATGCTGTTCGCTTCCTCCTTGAGAAAGGCGGATTGCTCGAGAAGACAGTGCGCCCCGCTGAGACCATTGGCAAGCTGAAGCAGGCCGCTGCCCGAGAAGCGGCAGTGAAGCAGGCTGCGAAAGATGCGGCAGAAGCCAAGGCAGCAGCAGCGGCGAGCGAATCTGAAGATTCAGGCACTGAATCCACCGAAAGCTGATCAAACCCATGCCCGAAGCTGCCGCAATAGGTCGCTTCGTCCTTGATCTCCCCCATCCTGAAGCTGCTCTTGCGTTAGCAGGATCGGCAGAACAGACCCTGCATCAACTTGAGGCGCTCACTGGTGCGTCCCTGGTGATGCGGGGTCTTCAGCTTGAAATGTCTGGCAGTCTTGTCCAGATTGAACGCGCCGCAGCGGTGGTTGAGTTGGTGCGTCCGATCTGGCAGGACGGCCAAGCGGTGTCTCAGGTTGATCTTCAATCAGCGTTGGGTGCCCTAAACACGGGCCAAAGCGAGGATCACGTCGCCATGGGCGATCAGGTGCTCGCTCGCAACCAAAAGGGCAACCTGCTGCGTCCCCGCACCTTGCGTCAGAAGAAGTACGTGGATGCGATGGAGCGCCATGACCTCACGTTTGCGCTCGGTCCCGCTGGTACGGGGAAAACATTTCTCGCGGCTGTGTTGGCCGTGCGCATGCTCACGGAGCGAAAGGTTGAGCGCTTAATCCTCACGCGACCTGCGGTTGAGGCTGGCGAACGTCTTGGCTTTCTTCCGGGTGATTTGCAGCAAAAAATTGATCCCTATCTCCGGCCGCTGTACGACTCCCTGCATGCCCTGCTTGGACCTGAAAAAACCACCTCTCTGCTCGAGAGGGGTGTGATTGAAGGCGCTCCTTTGGCCTACATGCGGGGACGCACCCTGGCCGGCGCGTTTGTGATTCTTGATGAGGCTCAAAACACCACGCCAGCTCAGATGCGCATGGTACTCACGCGTCTAGGAGAGCGTTCACGCATGGTGGTCACCGGCGATGTCACGCAGCAGGATCTACCACCTGGGCAGTTGAGTGGTTTGGTGGAAGCGGCAGAGGTGATGGATGGGGTACCCGGTGTTGCCGTCTGTCATCTCACCGCAGCTGATGTGGTGCGCCATCCCCTGGTGCAACGCGTGGTGGAGGCCTATGCCAGTTTTGATGAACAATCCGATCCACAAACAGGCGCTGGCATCAGTCTGCTTAAGGGTCCTGAATAGGGTTTAGCCACCGCCGTTTTGCCTGCTGATTGAAATCGATAGGGGGATCCACACTTCAGCTGCAGGCCATTCCCTTTCACCACTGGCAAGATATAGACAGTCTTCAGTGAAAGGCATGCCAGCCAGCAGTAATTTTCAAGAGGCCATCCGCGAGGCACAATCCAGTGCCCTTGTTGGCCCCAATGTTGTCAATAAAGCCCTGCCTTATGTAGGCGGCGGCATGGTGCTCACCGCCGCAGGTGTTCTTGGTGGTATGTCCACCATGGTCGCCATGGGACCAGCCTTCAATGGGCTGTCGATGGTTGCGATTATTCCCTGGTTCATTCTGTTCTTTGTTGCACAGAATGCCGCCAAAAAGGGCAATAACGGCACCGCCTTGCCCTTGATGGCTGCCTTTAGTTTGCTGACCGGCTTCACGCTCACCGGTCTGGTGGTGCAAGCCGTTGCGGTTGCTGGCGTTGCTTCGATTGGTATTGCTGCCCTCGCCACGGGCCTCACCTTTGCGATTGCCTCTGTCGTTGGCCGGCGCATGAGCGACAGCGTCGGTCAAGCGCTCTCGGCAGTGGTTGGTTTTGGCTTGATCGGCCTCTTAATTGCGATGGTCGGCATCTTTGTTGCTGGCTTCTTCATCCCTGGGATCTTTGCCGCTACCAATCTTGCAATTGCAGGATTTGGAACGGTGTTGTTTGTGGGAATGGCATTCGTGGACTTTTACACAATGCCTCGCACCTATCGCGACGATCAATATCTCGCTGGTGCACTGGGAATGTATCTCACTTACATCAACCTCTTTATCTTCATCTTGCGCCTGATCATTGCGATTCAGGGTGGTGGTCGTCGCGACTGATCGACTTCAGGTGGACATGCTCCATCCCAACTCGTTTGTTTAATCCCGGCTTAGTCCGGGATTTTTTTTGGAAAATTTCTGCTTCGACGCTGCCCAATCTTCCAGTGGTTTTTCAATCCTTCTGGAACAGGCTCTGTGTCTGAAGGATGACTAAAATCAGCATTAGTCCGCTACAGCATCCACCGCTTGCGCAATCGCTGTCTTCTGGTTTATGTCGTATCCCCAGCGATCCAGAAAGGCCACATCACTGCCTTGATTGTTGC
>QCUZ01000120.1:0-3036 GCA_003210555.1 Synechococcus sp. AG-683-A03
CCGAGAAGTTCTCCAAAACCGAAGAGAGCACCAGCTCGCGCACCAAGGGGGAGCGCAATAAGCAGCCAAGCCGGTTGCAAGCCAACGATGCTCCCCATTAAGCGTGGCTGGATCACTTGATCCACGATCTGACCAACGCCAATCGCTGCCGCCAGGATGGCGACGCCCATTCCCGGATCTTGCACCGCCAGCAAAACACTCACCGCAACGATGGTGAAAGCACTGGCATAGGGGATCAAGGTGGTTAAGCCAATCAAGACAGCAAACAACACTCCATAGGGAATCTTCAACAACGTGAACACCGCAATCTGACCAGCGCTCAGAATCAAAGCGAGCACAACCTGACCCGCGAAATAGCCCCGAAAGGTGCGCGTGATCGTGGTCACGACAAGCTGGCGCCATTCCTGCGGCAACCAACGCACCAACCCGGCAGTAATGGACTCGCCTCCAAGCAGAAAAAACACCGCCAGCACTAGGACGATGACGGTGTTGATGGTGGTGCCAAGGGTCGCGCCAAGGATGCTGAGCAACTGTTGACTGAACTGACTGGCAAGACGACTGGCACGCGTCAGTACATCGCTGCTCAGATCAGCAAATTCACTCGGCAAACCACGGGCCGTCGCCCATTCCTGGAGACGAGCGATCAAGCCTTGAGATGCTTCAAGCCAACCTGGCAAGGCATTAATCAATTGCGCGAGTTGGTCAATCAGAAGAGGAACCAACGTGATCCCTGAGATCACCAAGATTCCGACGGCAACCAAAAAAACCAAGGAAATCGCAAGCCAATCCGGAAGCCCCCTTGCACGAAGCCATCGGGAAGGAATGCTGAGAAGGAAGGCGATCAGGGCAGCCGTCAAGAACAGCCCCGGGAAGGGCGCTAGCGGCACAAGCAACTGACGCAACACAAACAGGTTGAGCGTCAAAAGAGGTAGGGCGAGTCCCCAACGCATCCAGACAGGACCGAACATCAAACGTTCCGTTGAAAGTGAATTGTGAAACGGACCAGAGCCGAAGCTGTGTGATCAGCTACTTGACATTGAATCCAGATACGCGTCAGCACCGAGATCTTTGAGGCGGGCATCTTTAGCAACCACCATGTCGTGGAGTTGCTGGCGATACGTCTCCAGCCGTTCAGACAAAGACGAATCACTAATCGCCAGAATCTGAGCGGCCAGCAAACCAGCGTTTAAACCTCCGCCGATCGCAACCGTGGCCACAGGAATTCCAGCAGGCATCTGCACAATGGAATGCAGGGAGTCCACTCCAGAGAGAGCTCGACTCTGGACAGGAACACCGATCACCGGAAGCGTGGTGAGGGAGGCAACCATTCCTGGGAGATGGGCAGCACCACCGGCACCAGCAACGATCACCCGGAATCCCTGCTGTTTGGCATGACGGGCAAAGTCCACCATTTCCAGTGGAGTGCGATGGGCCGAAAGCACGCGCACCTCGACGTTGACGCCTAGTTCTTCGAGAGCCGAAACCGCTGGCTTCAGGGTCGGCAAATCAGAATCACTTCCCATGATCACTGCAACACGGGGAGTCGCGACGATTGTGGGCTCCGATGGCTTGGACACAGCAAGCTTGCAGCGAGACTGCCATCGTCCCGCACTGGCTTCAGAGGACCATTCCCCATGCGCCGGATCACACACGTTCGTCTAGCCCACAGCGCGGCCAAAGGCGGGCACTCCCAGCCGTGGTGGCTTCAAGTTGATCAGCAAGACCGCATTGTTGATCTGGGGCTCATGCCTGAGGGATCTGCCATGGCCGGTGAAAACTGGTGCGGAGATGTACTCAGCCCGATGGGCATCGACCTCCAGATCAATGGGGGCTTTGGACTGCCGTTTCCAGAGCTAACAGAAGCTGAGTTGCCGCAACTCCTGCAGCTCCTCGACCAGCTCTGGCGCGATGGTGTGGAAGCGATCAGTCCCACTCTTGTGACGTGCGGCATCGAGCCCCTGCGCCGAGCCCTCGCTGTGCTCAGAGAGGCGCGTAGCGCTCACCAGCCCTATCGCTGCCAGCTTCTTGGTGCCCACTTAGAAGGACCTTTTCTTGCCGATGCAAGGAGGGGAGCCCATCCGCGCCAACATCTCGCCAAGCCAACCATGGCCGAACTCAATGCACGGATCAACGGCTTTGAGAATGAGATTGCCCTGGTCACGCTTGCTCCAGAACTCGATGGGGCCGCACCCTTGATCGAACACCTTTGCGGACTGGGCATTTGCGTGGCCCTTGGTCACAGCACAGCAGATGCAGCCACAGCCACCAAAGCGTTCAACAGGGGCGTCACGATGCTGACCCACAGCTTCAATGCGATGCAGGGGTTGCATCACCGCAATCCCGGCCCCATCGGAGCCGCCTGCCAACGGGATGACATTGCTCTCGGCCTTATCGCAGACGGGGTTCACGTGGATCCCACGATGGCAGTGCTCTTGCAGCGGCTGGCCGGCGATCAACTCGTGCTTGTCAGCGACGCACTCGCCCCTTACGGATTAAAAGATGGAGTTCACCACTGGGATGAGAGGGCACTGCTTGTTAAAGACGGCACCTGCCGGCTTGAGGATGGAACCCTTGCAGGCGTGACCTTGCCGCTGCTTGAGGGAGTGAAGCGACTCGCGAGCTGGGGCTCCCATCCCGTTGCAGCCATTCATGCCGCAACCGTTGCACCCAGGAAGGTTCTGAATTCAAAGGCAACGTTCCAACTGCTAGGACGCCCTCTGAATGAACTGTTGCGCTGGCATTGGGATAGCGAAACCAAAGTCCTCAGCTGGCAACACGCTGACTAAGATTTCGCGATCTTCCCGTCTGACGCCATGTCACCCGAGCCCCTGCTGGACGACAAACAGACTGAGAAGCAGGTGGTGAAGGGGTACTTCGAAACCACAGGGTTCGAACGCTGGAATCGCATCTACAGCGAAACCGATGATGTCAACAAAGTGCAGCGAAACATTCGTATCGGTCACCAGAAGACCGTGGATGAAGTGTTGACCTGGATCAAGGAAAGTGATGCACTCGGAGATGTGAGCTTCTGTGATG
>QCUZ01000121.1:0-3022 GCA_003210555.1 Synechococcus sp. AG-683-A03
GGATATAAGCATTGAAGTTCCAGCCAATGGAAACTGTTTCTACATTGTCTGCCAGCTGCTGGAAGAATGCGCTCTCTTCTGTGCCGCTCACATTGATGCCTGTATCGGTCCGCCTGTATTCATTGGGCGGCCGTCATAACCAGCATTCGGCCCATACATCCAGGAGCAGTCACCATTGAGCCAGCGGTAACCAAGCCTTGAGGAGGTTGAGATAGTGGTACCAGCCACATCGGTATTGATGATGCTGCTGTTGTTTTCGTAATCAGCGAAGTTGACGTTCGCCAATGCATCAAAGAAGAAGACGCTGTTGTCGCCTACAGACAGTGGAAGGAACCCGCCAATACCGGATTGATTCGGTGTTCCAGCACCCTGCAGCGCCCCTTGAAAACCAAAGGTGGGCTTGACCACATCCTTAAGGCTGATGCTCATCACACCAAGGTCATCAGCACTGCCGTCTTCTTGCGCAATGGCAGGCAGAGAAGCAATAGAGATTGCAGAAGCAAGCAGCCCCAAGGAGAGATGACGCAGCATGAGGCTTTGATTTGATGCCGTAACGATGCCTCGATTGAGCTGCTGTTGCCCGCTGCAGTAGGCAGTTTCATCTTTGCTGATATTCGGTAAGCAATAAAAAACCCCGCTCGTGGCGGGGGTGGTGAATATTCAGCCGGGAGATCGATAGCGCACAGAAACTTTTTACATGAAATCAAACTTTTGATACTTTTTAGATCAGTCAATATTTTAAAATGGACGTAAGGTAAGCAAGCAATCGCTTACCCGACCTGGTTAGAAAGCTATGTTGGAGTTGTGCATTGACTGAAAACTATTGTCTCCCGCTTTCAGATTCAGATAGAAAGTTATTGATATCAGGGTTGATTGGAAATTTTATGGATGACGACCATGACTCCGATCATGGAATTCATCCAGATGATTATCACGCGATTTTAATAAAATGCGATGATATTGATTTGCTCAAGAAGAGTGGCCTCATGAACAAAGATTCATCATTTGAATGCATTAAAGATTATTACCTTCACTACTGTCCATTTTGTCCAAACGAATACGATCCATCCATTTAAATATTTTTGTCATGCCAAAAGTAGATGCAAGCATAAAAAGATAAAATCAGGAATCCCCCATCCAAGTGGTCTTCGTTTATGAACTATCCCCCAAACGGACTAAAGACTCACACCCAGCTGCCAACCAATCAGCCTATCTCTCTCCTCTTCGACCAACAGGGTCACCATCCAATCAGATTCCACTTCAACAGCTACATTCCTCCTAAGTTGTTCAATGCCGACCTCGTGACGCATATCCCTCAGAAGGCTCCAGAGCAATAATCAGAATCCACAGTCAGTTGGCATGACAGCGACATCTCTGATACAGATATGTTGTGGCTGCTGCCAGCAGAAGAGGACAATTTTGGCGAGTTCTATCGGTTCAATGAAAGTCGGATTGCCAAGCACTTCGCAGTATTCCTCAAAGCTGATCCCCATCTTTTGATGAATCTCTGTTCGGATCAGCCCGGGCGCAAGGTTGATAACACGGACGTTGTGCTCAGCCTCGGACATATTCAGGCTCTCGCCCAATGAGCGCACGGCGTGTTTGCAAGCGTGATAGACAGGTGCTCCTGGCGCAGGCTTGCGATCACCAATGGAGCTGATGTTGATGATTGTTCCGCATTTACGTTCACGCATACCCTTCAAAACGTGGTGAATGCCATTTGTCACCCCTTTGATCATGGTGTCGAGTTCTTCATTGATCTGCTCGAGGCTGAGACTGTCCAGTCCGCCGATATGGAGCATCCCTGCGTTGTTAATCAGACAACCTGTGGTCCCGTACTGACTCTCTGCTGAAGCGATGGCATCCCCCAGCGCTTGGGCATCGGAAACATCGAGCTGCCGGTAAAGGACTGGCTTATTGGCTAATGCGGGATCCACCCCCTGGTTTCTTGATATCAACAAACAGGGGTGACCGGCTGCAGAAAAAGCATGTGCCAAAGCCTTTCCGATCCCTGCGCCCGCACCTGTAATCACCACCAGTTGTTCTGTCATGGCCTCGATCGACTGACGAATTGTTCACAGCTTGACAAGAGACCCTTCACTTCGTAACCACTTAGACCTGGAGACCCACATACTGCAGAAGACTCCAGGGCAATAAAAAACCCTGCTCATGGCGGGGCTGAGTTCAACCTGGCGTTGGTCACGTTTGTGCTATTGGTAATTTTACGGCAACCGGCGTGGCGGGTGGTGCTGTTTTGCGCCTTGGTGGGGGATTGACCCTGGTCGGATGCATTCCTCTGAAAAATCACTGTATTGATGGGGAGCATGGTGGCATGGTGGCTGGAGCTGATCTGAATCCTGCTAATCAGCGCTGGGGTTTCTGGCCGCTGCTGCCAATTAGCTCCCATTTGACAAGATAAATCTCAAGGGCTTGCCACTGAGTTCTCCCTGCAATTTTGTGCAACTAGGCGTAGTTAAAGGCAACTAAGATAAATCTTAAAGTCCATGTACAATAATAATCACATTAAAACTGTCTGTGGAAGAAGCAAAGAATCTCATGCCTCCGTTATCCCAATTTACGACTATTAGTTATTAGCTATTTACCAGTAGTTCCACAATCGACGAAATTGCCGTATTATCCCAAATCTAAAAAGCTACTTATAACATTCATGAAATCATGATGCTCAGAGTATAGACAGCCAAGTTCGGATGTATTTGCTTTGAATAGGTTTTAAAATTAATGCAACAAGTCAAGCTTAAAATCGCATGAGTTATTGCATGTTGCACGCATAAAGCTTGTTCCTAAACCGCGATAAGGTTAATATCAGGAACTTCAATGATTAATTGATTATCACTGAAACCATTTAAGTTATTTCCAAAGAATGATTGCCAGCCATCATCAATTGCTCCTTGATAGGATTTCCATCCAGAACCACTCGTAATCAGTCCGGTATTATCTACATTCCAGTAATACCATTTACCGTCATAGCTACCGGTACCTTGCAATAGAACCTTCCAGTCAT
>QCUZ01000122.1:0-3011 GCA_003210555.1 Synechococcus sp. AG-683-A03
TCGGCCTTGACATCACAACGTTTCGAGACTCTTCAGTTGCATGCTGGTCAGGTCCCTGACCCCACGACAAATTCTCGGGCGGTCCCGATCTACCAGACCAGTTCTTACGTGTTCAACAACGCTGAACACGGTGCAAATTTGTTTGGGTTGAAGGAATTCGGGAACATTTACACCCGTTTGATGAATCCCACAACGGATGTCTTTGAAAAGCGCGTCGCCGCACTGGAAGGGGGTGTGGCGGCTGTAGCGACCGCATCAGGTCAGTCTGCTCAGTTTTTAGCGATTACAAACTGCATGCAGGCGGGAGACAACTTTGTTTCCACATCCTTTTTGTACGGCGGTACCTACAACCAGTTCAAGGTGCAATTTCCGCGCCTAGGGATTCAGGTCAAGTTTGCCGATGGCGACGATGTTGCCAGCTTTGCGGCACAGATTGATGACAACACCAAGGCGATCTATGTCGAAGCGATGGGTAACCCCCGCTTCAACATTCCCGACTTTGCTGGTCTTTCTGCGCTCGCTAAGGAACGCGGCATCCCTCTGATTGTCGACAACACACTCGGTGCGGCAGGAGCCTTGATACGTCCCATTGAGCATGGTGCTGATGTGGTGGTGGAGAGCGCCACAAAATGGATTGGTGGTCACGGCACCAGTCTTGGTGGTGTGATCGTTGATGCGGGCACCTTCAACTGGGGCAATGGCAAGTTTCCGTTGATGAGTCAGCCGAGCGCTGCTTATCACGGTCTTGTTCACTGGGATGCCTTCGGTTTTGGCAGTGACATCTGCAAAATGCTGGGATTACCCGATGAACGCAATATCGCGTTTGCGTTAAGGGCAAGGGTGGAATGCCTACGTGATTGGGGACCGGCCATCAGCCCCTTCAACAGCTTTCTTTTGCTGCAAGGCTTAGAAACACTGAGCTTGCGTGTGGAGAGGCATGCGCAAAATGCGATGGCGTTGGCAACCTGGTTGCAGGAGCATTCCAGTGTTGCTCATGTGAGCTATCCCGGGTTGTCAAGCGACCCCTATCACGCAAGTGCCAAGCGCTATCTCACAGACCGTGGGATGGGCTGCATGCTGATGTTCTCGCTGAAGGGTGGCTACGACGATGCTGTGCGTTTTATCGACAGCCTCAAGCTGGCAAGCCATCTCGCCAATGTTGGCGACTCCAAGACGTTGGTGATTCATCCAGCTTCAACGACCCATCAGCAACTCAGTGCCGATGAACAAGCCTCAGCCGGTGTCACTCCAACCATGGTGCGGGTGTCAGTGGGCTTGGAACATATTGACGACATCAAGGCTGATTTTGAGCAGGCTTTGGCCACCTGATTTTGGGAGAGGCGGTTGATCCCTTGGTGCCAAAGGCCAAGGTGATCAACCGCTTTGAGGATGGTCAGAACTCCCCATCATTTGACGCACTCCGACTGAAGCCACGGCCATGAGCCTTGGCTACGTTGAACAGAGCACACCTTGCATAGAAAAGGCCGCTCGTCATGACATGCATGATGAATCAAACTCAGTCATTGGAAGGGATCTGAGCTGATGGCACTGATACTTCCTCGGAATTATCACAAGATCACCGCTGTTGAACGGAATCGGATCTCTTGGATTGAACCCGAGCAAGCTGAGCGTCAGGACATCCGGCCCCTGCGCATTGGCATTCTCAACATCATGCCTCTAGGGAAGCAGTACGAATTCAACCTGCTGCATCCTCTGGGTCTCTCGGTTCTTCAGATTGAACCGATCTGGATTCGCCTCCAATCGCATGCCTACCGAAGCTGGGATCAAGCCCATCTCAATCAGCACTATGTGAGCTGGGATGAGGCCCAGGCACAGCGTCCATTGGATGGATTAATCATCACCGGTGCTCCAGTGGAACACTTGGCGTTTGAAGACGTCACCTATTGGCCAGAACTCGTTGAACTGATCAACCAAGCTCGTCACTCTTGTGCCAGCACCCTTGGTCTTTGTTGGGCTGGGTTTGCTCTGGCTTATCTCGCTGGAGTGAACAAGGTCACTTTCGATCGGAAATTGTTTGGTGTGTTTCCGATGCGCAGCTTGGTTCCTGGTCATCCCCTGATGGGAACACAGGATGATCAATTCCTCTGTCCCCAAAGCCGTCATGCGGGATTACCGGATGCGGCGATGGAATCAGCTCAACGCCAGGGTCGACTAAGGCTTCTCGCCCATGGAGAGAAGGTCGGCTACACCATCTTTGAAACGCCAGACCAGCGTCAACTCATGCATCTTGGCCATCCCGAATACAACGTCGGGAGGCTGCAAGGAGAAATGGAGCGCGATCGAGCCCGTGGTGATGTGCCTCCGCCTGAAAATTTTGATGCTGATCATCCGAGAACGCTGTGGCGCTCCCATCGCAATTTGTTATTCCAGCAGTGGTTGTGGTTTTGCTATCACCGCGTCAGCCTGCAGTCCTAGGGACAGCGCTGTTTTTGCTGGTTTGTTTGGATTGGCCGCTGAGCCGCATCGCGATTGAGTTCCCGCTCCAAGGCGGCAATCCGTCTCTCCCTCAAGCAGTGCCGACAGCCTCCTGTGGTTTGGAGATGCTTCTCCGGAGTGATGCTGATCAGCTGGACCGGGTGATTGTTACAGCGAATTTTGACCGGGCTTTTGTAGCTGCGGTAGTTGATTTCCGAGTAATCGAAGCGATTACCGAAGCGCTCACGCGCCCGTTTGAGAAATTCCGCTTCCGTGATACGAGCTGCCATGGGAAGAATGTATGGGGTGTTGCCTCGAAGTTTTCGTCTCTGTTATGGCTCGTTACCGGTTTGTTTCAGGCAAGAGCCAAAATCGATGAGCTGGAACCATCGTGTTGGTTGGCTTGACCCGCAGGCGTCTGCTTACTGGTTTGGCCTTTGCCAAAGACAGATTGTCTGGGAGCAGCCCCAAGTTCGCGTGTATGGCAAATATCACCGTGTGCCGAGATTGTCGGCTTTTCTCGCAGATGCTGCGGTGTCTTACCGCTACAGCGGTGTGATTCATCAGGGCCAGGG
>QCUZ01000123.1:0-3007 GCA_003210555.1 Synechococcus sp. AG-683-A03
CCAGGCCACAAGAAGCCACAACCCTCAAGACACAATGACAAAACGAAAGAATTCACTATTGCTTAAAGCTGCTCATACGCTCATCAAGATCCTGAAAAAAGCTAGAGCTATAGCAAGCAAAATTGAAACAAAAAAGATACGTGCCATTGGAATCATCCTTATCGTAATCCTAACGGGATTTTTAATTTTCAACAGCACCCAAAAAAACAAAACAAGCAGTGACAACAAAGACTACTACGAAGCCTTTACACTCCAGGAAAAAGAAAACGCTGAATCCAAGTTCAAAATTGGAATCTTTATACAAAAAATATCGGCATTTGACCCGCAAACAAAAACATTTGCAGCCGATGGATACGCATGGCTTAAATGGGAAGAGCCCATTGACGCCTGGGATGAGTGGGACGAGGGCGTCAGAGCAGACCCAGCACTAACACTTGAATTTCTAAATGCTGTAGAGCATTGGGATTTTGTGAAAGACATCTCGCCCGATGATCCCTATATAGATAGCGATGGATGGAGCTACCAGTCCGTGCTCTTCTCTGGGAGATTCCTGGCAAATGACATAGACCTGAGACGATTTCCCTTTGAGTCCATTACTCTGCCGATTGAAATAGAAGCAGAAGATTTTTGGATTACGGATTTAATACTTGAAACTGACGATTCAGGATCCTCTGGGATTTCCAGCAAAAACGCTCTTCAGGGATACACCCTCGACGAGGCAACCTTTCAGACGAGAAAGCATGTCTATCAATCATCGATGGGGCTCAACGCAGATGCAAAAGAAGAATTTCTCAATGAAAATATCAGCATTTACCCTAATTTCTTGACTGAAATACATTATACGCGAAGCTTTGCTGCAAGTTCTTGGCAGCTTCTGTTACCACTAGGGATTGTCTCTTCGGTGGCATTCTTAACCCCAATGATTGATGCCAGAGCTACCGAAGCAAAGATAGCGCTCCCAGCATCCGTAATACTTACATTGGTATTCCTGCAGGATGGATACAAAAAGATGCTTCCAACCTCCCTGTCCTACCTAACACTGTTAGACAAATTTTACATTTCAATGTATATTTCAGCCCTAGCAATCTTTGCTACAACAATTTGGTATGCCAATAAGATTACTCGAGCAAAGGACGAGGACAAGCCAACGACCGCATTAACAATCAGAAGAGAAGAAACTACAGTGAACTTTTCCATAATCACACTATTGTGTGTTGCGCTAGTCGCAATTTGGATTGCATCCTAATTGGATTGAACGAAACATTATATTGAAACGCCTGCGAAACATGTAGCCCTTAAATATGAAAGGAGTTGCGCAAAGCCATGAGGCCCATCAGGCGCCACCGCCACCTGCCAGAAAGAAGATCTTCAACGCTAAAAAGCCTGGTTTATCGCTTAAAAACTAAGCACTGAACAGTTCGATCGAGCGGAAGCAATCCAGCCTCTCCATCTCAGATGGAATGTCAACACAACCCGAATGACCAGACTGTCAAGACGCAAACGATGAACGACGAGCCCATGTCGGCATCACCCACAACCACAACAAGCCAAATCCAAGCAAGGCGAGACCTGGTATTTCTGGTGCTGGCCGGACTCTTCCTCGGCACCCTGGGGATGCTCAACATCCTGGGCCTGACAAGATTCCTGGCCCTTGGACAGATTGGTTCATGGCCAATCGTGGTGGCCGTTGGCGCCCTCCCCTATCCAGTCACCTTTCTGTGCACCGATCTCATTAGTGAGTTGTGGGGAGAGGAGAGAGCCACTCAAGTGGTGTGGGTGGGTCTCCTACTCAATGGTTGGGTGGTCTTGATTTTGTGGGTCGGAGGTCTCATGCCAGGCCTGACCGGCGCCCCTGAATCCACATTTTTTGAGATTCAACGCCTGGCTTTCGGATCTGTCGGAGCATCGATGGTGGCTTACCTCACGGCCCAATTCGTAGACGTGCGCTTGTTCCACTTTTGGAAGGAACGCACCAATGGCAAGGCCCTCTGGCTCCGCAACAACGGCTCCACCTTGGTGAGCCAGTTGGTAGATACCAGTGCCGTCGTGTTGATCAGCCACTACGCCGCGCATGTGTTGCCCATCCGCGCCGGAGAGGCCGTTCTTCCTCAGCTGGGAGCTTTCATCGCCAGCGGCTATTTGTTCAAAGCCCTTGCCGCTTTTGCCGACACCCTTCCCTTCATCTGGCTCACCGCCTGGTTGCGCGATTGGTTGGATATTCAGGGAGATGGCAAGGAGATCATGCCCTGAAATCAGCGCTACTCGGGTGACGATCAGCTCACCAAGGCGACTCAACGGGCAAGACGTTGGCATGATTAGTGGAGTGATCTACCAACCATGGACGCCGCCCTCTCCGGCTTCAATCTCGGGACCGTGTTGGTCTTTGGCAGCGGATTGTTCGTGATCGCCACCTTTTACTTCGGTACTAGAGGCGGCTACTACAACACCGACAAGTACGACGGCAACGGCACAGCGCACTAAGGCGCGAGCTGAGCGATCATCAAGCCACTGATCGAGATGGCATGAACGCCACCCTGCCTGGCCCAGCAGCCAACACCGAAGCCATTCGTTTGGCTCTCCAGAGTTGGCCTGATGTGGAGGCCTATTTGAGAGGCTGCAAAGGAATCATCATCCCCTTGGGTTCCACAGAACAACATGGACCCACTGGTGCGATTGGGACTGACGCTCTAACAGCAGAAGCTGTAGCGCTGGAGCTAGGTCGTCGCAGCGGAGTGCTAGTCACCCCAGCTCAGGCCTATGGCATGGCCGAACACCATCTCGGCTTCGCGGGCACGATGAGTCTTCAGCCCGCCACCCTGATGGCGGTCATGCATGACCTTGTGCTGTCCTTAGCCACCCATGGGTTCGAGCGAATCTTTGTGGTGAATGGCCACGGAGGCAACATGGCCACCACCAAAGCAGCCTTTGCCCAGGCCTATGGAACGGCCGCCAGCAGAGGGCTACCGGTCGCACCCAAATTGCGCTGCAGACTCTCCAACTGGTTCAT
>QCUZ01000124.1:0-2961 GCA_003210555.1 Synechococcus sp. AG-683-A03
CTCGGGTTTCACCCGGCGCCAGGGTGAGTTTCACGGCGATCGCCGCACTGGCATGTTCGCCCTTTCGGCTGGCGCGATCGTTGTTGCTATCGGGGATCACCCCATCGGCGGCAAAGGGCTGCCAGAGCTCGGCACCATCACTGCTGGGATCCCAGCGGCTGCAGCGCATCAGCTCTACCCCTTCCAGCGTGGCTGGCAGAGCCAGACACCACTGGCCTTCCCCTTCCGCCACCGGCTTGGAGCGCTTGCCATCGAGCAGCACCCCGCTCAGGCCATCAGCATCGATCCAACGGTTGCTTTGGCCCTCGCCGTCTCCAATCGCTGGGGCGTAGTTGTGCTCTGGGCTGCCGTCATCGCGAAAGTGCACCTCCG
This sequence comes from Synechococcus sp. AG-683-A03, assembly GCA_003210555.1. GTDB lineage: Bacteria > Cyanobacteriota > Cyanobacteriia > PCC-6307 > Cyanobiaceae > Synechococcus_C. Next base: position 373 of record QCUZ01000124.1, read on the forward strand.
CCGAGGAATCGGTGTTGGTGAACCAACCCACCGTGTTGCGCCAACTCAGCAGCAGCGACAGCTCTAAAGGCTTGTTGGTGGGATTGGTGAGGGTCCAGCGGAACACCGCCACCGGATAACTGCTGCGTTGGTAATCACCAGGAAGGATCGGGCTGAACGCCTCGCAACTCACTTCTGCGCGAAACACCCCTTCGTAGTGGTTCCAGCTCAAGGGGTAGCGAGCGGCATAGGTGCCGGTGCTGTTCTCCTCCGTACTGGCGGGATACCACTGCCAGCTGCTCAGCGGCTTGCCCGACTCCGGCCTGGAATCGTCGCGCGTTGGTTCTGTGGCTAACGCATGGACGCGCACCTGATCACCCTGCTTTTCCCAAAGCGCGAATTGGCAATCGGGGATGCTGCCGTACCAATGCTCACCGCCATCGAGGTGCCAAAGATTGAAATCACCACGGGAGCTACGACCAAGACAACCGGCACCAAACCCACCAAGGGGCATCCCATGCCAAGGGCCATCGTCGAGGTTGCTGGCGTAGCGCACCGTGAACGGGGTCTGCCAACCCAAGCCAAAGGAGCGGCTCCAGCTGGCTTCTGGTGGTTGCCAAACCTTGCCTGATGAGCCGCGGCTCAGCCGTGAACGCAATGCGGACAGTCCGAGCGGTGCCATGCAAAGGCCGAAAGTGGACCCAGATTGCCAGAGCTGGCCAGAAGAGCCAGGGCCTTGCTATTAGCTAAGCGATTGAACCCTTCGCAACTGCAGCCTTTAAACGCTCACCGGCAGCCAAGCCCCCACCCCTTCGCCGTTGGCGATGCCCTGATGGAGAACGCGTGAGAACCCAGTGAGAGTAGGCAATTTAAGGGAATTGCAATCGCTAGCTTGCATCCCCTTTTTGGGCATCCTTGCCAGCCTGCAGCTGATCGATCCCAGCGTGGCCAATATCGCCTTGGTGAAAGCCAGTGATGCCTTGCAGATGCATGGCGCTGTGTTGGCCCTAGGCGCCAGCGTTTCCACCCTGGCCCAAGCCGCATCGGTGCTGGTGATGGGCTTTTTCGGCGACCGTTTTGGCCGGCGGCGGGTGCTGGCGGCCTCGCTGCTCCTGGCCCTATTGGGGAACCTGCTGTCGATGCTGTCCGGCGAGGCGGGCCTATTCCTGGTCGGCCGTGCTCTCACCGGCATCGCCCTCGGCTCAGTGCTCACCAGCACTTTTGCCAGCGTGCGCTTCGTCACCCCGGCCGCTGGCGTGAGCGCCGCCCTCGGCCTCTGGAACCTGCTGATCGTGGTGGGCTTCATCAGCGGCTCCCTGATCGGTGGCTGGATGGCCACGATCCATTGGCGCCTGTCTTTTTTGCTGGTGCCGATCATTTGCAGCGCAAGCCTGCTGCTCCTACCCGCACTGCTGCCTGCCATTCCAGGCAATCGCTCCCTCAAGCCCGACCTCCCCGGGCTGGCGAGCATTGCGATCGCCATGGTGCTGTTTTTATTTGGCATCAACCACGCCGCCTTAGGGCTGCGCAGCCCCAGCTTCTGGCTGCCGGCCTGCAGCGGACTGCTGTTGTTCGTGCTGCACATCACGATTGAGCGCCGCAGCCGCCAACCGATCTTTCCGCCCCGGCTCTATCTGCGCGGTTTCTTTGCCGCAGCGGTGATCAACGGGATCGGCTGGAATGTGGCGCAAGCGGTCGTGCAACTGCAAACCAGCAACTTCTGGCAGCTGGTGCAGGGGTACAGCACCAGTGCGGTGGCATTCGCTCAACTGCCCTTTCTGATCTGCTTTGGCGTGGCGGGGATCTACGCCGGACGCTGGATGGGTCCAGGCCGGCGCACCTTGAACTTGATGGCGGGCGGCAGCCTGGCGCTGGTGCTCGGCCTCGCTCTGTTCGCAATCGTTCAAGTGCAAACGCCCTATTGGCAGCTGCTACCGGCGTTGATGCTGGCTGGCCTCGGGCTGGCCTTTGTGGCGGTGCCGCAATCCGCCTTGTTCGTGCAGGAAGCACCGGAAGATTGCTTTGGATCGGTGTTGGCCTTTCGCACCACCAGCGGCCAGCTGGGCTTTGCCTTTGGGCTCGCCGCTAGCGGAACGATGATCAGCGGCTTTGGCTTCAACGATCTCCACAACCGCATGCAGGCCGCCGGACTGGGCTTGGAGCATCTGCCGCAACTCGATGAGCAGATTCGTCTGTTTTTGCGCAATAGCCCGATATCGCTTGAAGGATCTGCATCTCAGCAACTGCTCAAGCTGCTGCGGGAGGCCTACACCCAGGGACTAGCGGGAACGATGTTGGTCGTGGCGATGATCACCGGGCTGCTGTTTGCGATCAGCTTGCTGCTGTTGATCATTGGCCGTGAACAACAACTGCTCCATCAAGAAGGTTCCTGAGCAATACCGTCTTCCGCATCAAGCAAGGCATCGAGCGTGACCGCTGTGCGCACCAGCGCTTGATAGCGCTGCAACACCCGTCGATTGCGCTCCAACCAACGCGCGGCATCGGCTGGCGTATCACGGCTGCCCCCACTCACCAAGCCGGAGGGATTATCCCCATCCATCAGCTCTAAATCACCCTGTTGGGCCAGGAGTGCCAGAAGGATGTCGTGCA
>QCUZ01000125.1:0-2959 GCA_003210555.1 Synechococcus sp. AG-683-A03
TGCCTTGGACCAGGCGGTGAGTGAGACAGATCTCCGGGCTGTTTTAAACCAAAGCCCCTGGGCTGAAACGATCCCAGGATTACTGAGAGATTTAAAGGAACGGGTTGGTGGAGTTCCTCAGGAACGCTTGTCGTCAGCCTGATGCCCCAGGGGTAGACGGCTAGGTAGCCCAACTTGGCGGGGGTAGCTCTTAGGGCATGGAGCCAAGGGCTCAATGCGAACCAAGGTGCGCAGCCCCCGTCCGGCTGGCAGGTTGATCTGCTTGCAGTCCGCAAGTTTGGCCTTGAGGGGAACCAAGGCGCGTTTCAGGTGGGCTTCGTCGTTGCTACTCCAATGGCCGCGATAGAGCAGCGCCTGGCCTTGATGGGCCAGAAGGGGCACGAGATACTCTGCCACCACTGGGGGTGTGGCCACGGCTCTGGCCATCGCTAAGTCGAACGCCCCCCGACAGGACCGCTCCTGACCTGTTACCTCAACGCGCTCGGTGCGAACGTCCACGCGAGCTCCTAAATCAAGTGAGTTGGCCATTGATTCCACTGCAGCAGTTTTGCGGCCGACTGAATCAACAAGGGTGAGTGTGGTCCCTGGTAGGGCGATGGCGACAGCCAGGCCAGGAAACCCGCCGCCAGTGCCGACATCGATGCAGCGGCGCGTCCGATCGGGGGTGCGTAGCTCTTTTTCGAGAGGCCAAAGACTGTCAAAGACCTGGGAGATCCAGAACTCTTCGTTCTCCACTAAACGGGTGAGATTCACCCTGCTGTTCCAATGGCGCAGCAGGGCTTGTAGCTCTTTGAGTTGTGAGAGCTGGGTGTCATTGGGTTGCCAGCCCAGACACTCCCATAGGTCAGGCCCGGCATCAGAAAAGCTGTTTGCTTCTGGCATGGCTGCCAGGGCAGCGACTCTTCCTACAATGCACCTTCGTGATTCGGCTCGAACAGGACGTGATGTCGGCCTCGACCCATTACGAACGGTTAGGAGTGGGCCGCGGCGTTGATGCCGAGACGTTGCGTCGCGCCTTTCGACGTCTCAGTAAGTCTGTGCATCCCGACACCACAACGTTGCCGGCGGCGGAAGCAGCACGTCAATTCCAGCTGTTGCGTGAGGCCTATGACCAGCTAGCTGATCCCTCATTGCGTCGGATCTATGACGCTCAATTAATCCAGCAGGATCAGCTTTGGCAACAGCAGCACGTTTCGCAGCCCTCTCCTGAAGTGTCTTCTTCAACGGCCATTGGTGAGCGCAGGCCACTCTCAGGAGGGGAGTGGTTGTCGCTGTTGATGCTGCTTGGTGCCTTGCTTTTGTGTTTATCGCTCGGAGTCGGGGTGGCTTGGAGTCGAGGCATGGAGCTTCAGGTTCAGCCCAGTTGGCTGGTGGCCGAGCAGACTCAAGAGGAGCCGTTGATTAGGGATGTCCTTGATGGTGTCGATGCCTCCAGCGGAAACTCCTTTGAATCAGCATTCGCTGCAGGCTCTTGAGCACTGGCTCCAGCAGCTTGGAGCGCAGCGGCTCGAGGATGATCCCTGCGGCTGGTCATGGCAGGAACAGGGGTGGACGGCTGAGATCCGCCTGCAACAAGCGGATCTCGCGGTGATCTGGAGCCCCAAGGAAGCACCACGTCCCTGCGTGTTTCCCTATGGTCTATCTCGCGCGGATGTCGAAGCGGCCCTGCGGCTAGGTCCCTAAACGGTCGAGTACTTCGTGGAGAACGGCGTAGCAGTGATCGAGCTGCTCATCACTAATGCATAGCGGTGGAAGCAAATACACCACTTGGCCGAGCGGCCGCACCAGGACACCCCGTTCTCTCGCCAGCCTGCGCAGCACCTTTCCAGCTGGGTTGAGGTAGCCCTCTTGGTCGGTGACGACGAGATCAAAGGCTGCGATGGTCCCCGTCAGCCGCACACGCCTGATTCCTGGGTGGCGTGCCAACACCTCTAAGCGCGATCGATGCCTCGCTTCGAACCCCAGGTACTTGTCAGGTTCTGCTTCGAGTAGATCCAGACTGGCGTTTGCTGCGGCACATCCCAGGGGGTTGGCTGTAAAGCTGTGGCCATGCCAAAGCGTCAAGCTCGGATCCTTGCCAACGAAGGCGTCGAAGACAGCGCTGCTCGCCATGGTGATGCCCATAGGAAGGAATCCAGCGGTGAGTCCTTTGGACAGCGCCACAAGATCAGGTTGAACCCCTGCCCGTTGGGTCGCCAAAAAATCGCCGCAACGCCCAAAGCCCGTAAGGACTTCGTCGGCGATCAATAAGGTTCCAGCGTTGCGAACGCGCTTTTCGACTTCTCGCAGAAAGGTGGGGCGCACCATGCTCATTCCTCCCGCGCCTTGGACAAGCGGCTCGAGGATGACAGCAGCAGTTGGTGTCTTGAGCGCTTTTTCTAGCTGGTTCAGGGCTGTTTGTTCGTTCTGTTCAACCTGATCGTCGTTCCACCACGTTGCCGGCCATGGGATGCGGGCGACGGGGAATAAAAGTGGGTCAAAGGGTTCGCTGAACAGGCTGCGAGCTCCGACGGCCATCGCTCCAAAGGTATCTCCGTGATAAGCGCCGTCGAAGGCGACGATCTGCTGCCTTGGTTCTCCCTTGTTATGCCACCACTGAATGGCGATTTTGAGGGCCACTTCCACTGCGGTGGAGCCGTTGTCTGAGAAAAAGACTCGCTCTAGCCCGGTTTTGGCTGCTAGCCGATCAGCAAGGCGTTCCGCTTGAGGATGGGTGAATTCGGCAAAAATAACTTGCTCAAGAGTTTCGGCCTGACGCGCAATGGCTTGCGCGATATGGGGATGGGCATGGCCATGCAAGGTCACCCACCAGCTGCTGATCGCATCGATTAACGGAGGCCCTTCATCGCGGTAAAGAAGGGCTCCATCTCCTCGGAGCACCCTCTCTAATGGAGGCGTTGTCGAGACCTGGGTGAACGGAGGCCAGAGGTGGGGATGGTGGTTCTGAGGCACTTCGTTC
>QCUZ01000126.1:0-2749 GCA_003210555.1 Synechococcus sp. AG-683-A03
ATCAACCCAGCTAAGGCTGATTGCTGGCATGGAAGAAGCCAGCAGTGGCCAAATCGTGAAACAAGGCGAGCCAAGAATCGCTTACCTGCAGCAGGAATTCGATGTCGACCCCAGCCGCACGGTCCGCGAAGAGCTGTTTCAAGCCTTTGGGGAAGCAGCCATTGTGCTGGACAAACAAAAAAAAGTTGAATTGGAGATGGGATCAGACCGCGCAGCGGCAGACCCTGATCATCTCGATGAGCTCATTCACGAACTAGGACGACTGCAGACCCGATTTGAAGGACTGCATGGCTACGAGCTCGATGCACGCATCGACAAACTTCTCCCCACTATCGGGTTCAAACTCGATGAGGCAGACCGCATGGTTTCGGACTACTCCGGTGGCTGGCAAATGCGCTTAGCACTAGGAAAAATCCTTTTACAAGACCCTGATCTTCTTCTATTAGACGAGCCCACCAATCATCTCGATGTCGAAACGATTCAGTGGCTCGAGGGGTATCTCATCGAACAAAAAGCGGCCTTGGTCGTGATCAGTCATGACCGCACGTTTCTGGATCGTGTCTGCAATCAAATTGTGAGCACAGAGCGAGGCGTATCAAGGGCGTACTTAGGCAATTACACCTCGCACCTCGAGCAAAAAGCACTCGAGAAAGAAGCTTCACAAGCAGCTTTTGAACGGCAGCAGAAAGAGATCGCAACCCAACAGGCCTACATCGATCGATTCCGTGCCAGTGCAACGCGCAGCACCCAGGCAAAAAGCCGAGAGAAGCAGTTGGACAAGGTCGAAAGGGTTGATGCCCCGGTTGAGTCAGTGAGTGGACCCAGTTTCCGCTTCCCCACGGCACCACGATCTGGCGCTCAGGTGGCTGTGATCGAAAACATGACCCATTGCTACGGGGAAAACATCCTTTTCATGGAAGCTGATCTCGAAATCGAGAGAGGTGATCGGATCGCCTTTGTTGGTCCTAACGGAGCCGGAAAGTCCACCCTGCTCCGGTTGATCATGGGGGTCGAAACTCCCGAGGAGGGTTCAGCAAGGCTCGGGGAACACAACGTCATTGCCAGCTATTTCGAGCAAAACCAGGCGGAAGCCCTCGATCTCAACAAGACGGTGATCGAAACCATGTTCGAAGCCGTTCCTGATTGGACCCAAACTCAAGTGCGCTCATTACTGGGGAGTTTCTGTTTCAGTAACGACAGTGTTTTCAAGGACGTCGGCAAACTTAGTGGCGGAGAGAAAGCACGCCTTGCCCTTGCGCTGATGTTGCTCAGTCCCTGCAATTTACTGGTTCTCGATGAGCCCACAAACCACCTAGACATCCCTGCCAAACAGATGCTTGAAGACGCGATATGCGCCTACGAAGGAGCCGCCTTATTGGTATCGCATGACCGTTACTTCATCTCGCGCGTAGCAAACAGAATCGTGGAAATTCGCGATGGGGAGCTCGTGATCTATCGCGGAAATTACGCTTACTACCAAGACAAAAAGGCCGAAGAAAAAGCTGAAACCGAGGCAAAAAGGCTAATGGCCGAGAAAGAAGCCAAGCGCAAAGCGAACAACGCCAAGCAAAAAGAAAGAGCTTCTCGCAAAAAGAACGCTGCGTAGCAAGGCTTCTCAGCGATCGCAAGACGAAACTTCACACTTGTTTAGGCAGGAAGACTCATTTCTCTTTACCAGTTCAGACGGTGTGGATAGGCTGACATCACTGATCCCCGGTCGGCCATGCACAACACGCAAGCACGTCATGTCACTGCCGCCGGGACACCTTCATCAATGACTGAAAGCGCTGAGCATGCACAGACTTGGGATGCGGTGGAGACCTACTTTGAGTGCATCACAACATGCTCCCTCGATGATGGGGAATGCATCACACGCTGCGTAGAACAACTCAAAGACACAGACGGCTAAATAATAGATATGAGATGACTATCGACGCAAAGATGTCATCTCAACGGGCGTAATTGAAAGCGTCATGCGTTGACCAGATCGCATGACTTCCAGATTCAAGGGTCGATCCACTCCATGTCGATCGATCGCCGAAACAACTTCTGCGGGATTGCCAATCGATTGACCATCGATCGCAACGATTACATCGTTGACTCGCAAGTTTCCACGATCGGCCGGTCCACCTGGCACGACTGATCGAATCACAGCTCCAGGAGGAGCAGTCGAACCTGGTCTGGGAGCAGGAACCGTTGAAAGCCCCACACCCACCATGGGGTGACTCGCCCTTCCCTGCTTGACGAGCTGACTGGCGATTGACCGTGCCCGATTAATAGGGATTGCAAAGCCGAGACCAGCCCCTGGACCTGAGCGCACGAGGGTATTGATTCCAATCACATCACCACGGGCGTTCAACAACGGGCCACCCGAATTACCAGGGTTAATCGCAGCGTCTGTCTGGATGAGATCAAGACGCTTTCCTGAGATTCCCAGTTGTGACATGTTGCGATTGAGATTGCTGACAATCCCCATCGTTACTGTGTTCTCAAGGCCAAAGGGATTTCCCACAGCGATAGCCCAATCACCCACTTGAAGACGGTCTGAGTTGCCCAGGGGAGCCGTAGGCCATGGCCCTTTTGTTTCCAACTGCACCACTGCCAAGTCGGTCAGCGAGTCTTGTCCAATCACCCGACCAGCGACACGTCTGCCATCAGGCAGTCCCACCATGACGCGATCCGCATTCTCCACAACATGAGCGTTGGTTAGCACTAGGCCTTGTTCATCAAAAATCACGCCACTGCCCTG
>QCUZ01000127.1:0-2744 GCA_003210555.1 Synechococcus sp. AG-683-A03
TATGTGGTGATGTGTTCTGTTTTGATCACATCAGGTGGAGGCCCAATCAGTATTGATCTGCTTTGGGTTGCTCCACGTTTGCATCAGTTTTTGACTTAACCGTTGAGTCGCTCGCGCAGGTGATCGCTGATGCGAATGGCATTGGCGATCGCGGTAAGAGATGGATTTACAGCTGCGCTACTGGGAAAGAAGCTGGTATCAACGACGTAAAGGTTGTCCACATCATGCGTGCGGCAATTCAGATCTAGAACAGAGGTTTTTGGGTCTTGACCAAACCGACAGGTGCCGCATTGATGGCCTACTGCAGCAAGCTCCATCGCTGATGCAAAATACACTTGCCTTTCTGCTAAGTGATTTTTTAGATAAAGTTTGTCCAGTAATCCTTCTAATCTTGAGATCAATTCCTGCGATGCTTGATTGTTGGTTGGTGTGTAGTTGAGGTGAATCTTCCCTTCATGATTTACTGTGACACGATTAGTCGATCGAGGTAAATCTTCTGTTTGCATCCAAAAATCTAGGGAATGCTCAGCTAGTTTGTCCATGCTCCAAGTTGGAGCTAGGGCAGTAAGTCGAGGTTTATAACCTTTCATCATGGCCCCATTGGTTTTGCCCGTCATTTGTACGTGACCCATGGGGAAATCAAAATCGTTGTCTCCGAAATACCAGTCATTGATGGCCACGGTTTTTTGAAATACCGTGTGATTTGGCTCATGCGCTAAGGCCACAACTGCTTTGCAGTTGTGGTACATATAGTTTCTTCCAACCTGATCCGAACTGTTGGCTAATCCATGGGGATGCGCCTCATTAGCTGACATTAAAAGCAGCCGAGCAGAATTTGCAGCTCCTGCAGAGACCACAACAATGCTTCCTTTGAAACGCCGTTCTTTGCCTTCGTGATTCACCACTACTTCACTAACCTCACGGCCTGAAGAGTTGGTGTTGAGCCGAACAACCTCGGCATTGGTCAGGAGGAAAACATTGTCGTGGTTGAGCGCGGGCCTAACTCCCATGACTTCGGCATCCCCTTTGGCATGCACCAAACAGGGAAAACCATCGCAGCGGTTACAGCGAACGCAGTCACTAAAGGCTGGCGATGTTTCGTTGAGAGCAACCCCTGTGGGTTGGTGAAAAGGTCTTAGTCCTGTAGAACGCAGGTCATCAACCAGCTTTTGCATGCGTGGTTCATGACTAATTGGTGCGTAGGGATAAGGAGAGGATGCCGGAGGTTCAAAGGGGTCTTCGCCCCGCAGACCATGCACGTGATACCACTCTTCTGCCTTGCGGTAATAGGGTTCAAAAACGTCATATTTGAGCGGCCATTCTGGTGACTCTCCATCAACATGCATCACCGATTCAAAGTCACGCTCACGCAGTCTGAAGTGAGCAGCCCCATACATTTTTGAAGCGCCACCTACGAAGTAATGGCTCCCTGGTTGGAAGGTTGTTCCATCTTTGTCTTCCCAAGAATCTTTGGAGACATAACGATCCTTTTGGAACACCTCAACCGGATCCCAGTTTTGAGGTTCTCTTGGTAGCCATCCACCTCGCTCGAGGATCAGAATCGAATGCCCGGAATCGGCAAGTGCCCTGGCAAGAGTTCCACCTCCAGCACCACTTCCGATGATGATGACATCAAAGTCTTCTCCTTGAGGTTCGATCGATGTACAGCGCGCAGTCGATCGGGTGGATCCAACCATGATCTTGATCCGGAAAAATCATTTTTAATGTAGTCAGATTGGTGCGTTGCGTCAGCTTTCCTTGTTGGGTTGCCAACGCTGAAGTTGCGTCATCATTTTCGCAACGATTGCTGTCCAGCCTGTTTGGTGACTTGCTCCTACCCCTGAACCATTGCAGCCATGAAAATATTCATTGAACAAGAATAAATCGCGCCATAGGGGGTCGTCTTGGAAGAGTTCAACGTTGCCATTAAATGCTCTGCGTTGGTTTTCGTCTCTTCTAAATATTCCAATAAGACGCTTCTCTAGTTCAAGAGAAATTTCCCAGAGGTTCATTTCTTTTCCAGAACCTGTCGGGAATTTCATTTTAAAATCATCACCAAAGAAGTGCCCAAATTTCTGAAGCGCCTCAATTAAAAGGAAATTGATTGGCATCCATACTGGCCCGCGCCAATTCGAATTTCCTCCGAACATTGCTACAGGGCTGTCTGCAGGGCTGTAAGTGATCGATGCGTAGTCATCACCTTGTTGATATGAATATGGGTTGTTTTCATAGGCCTTAGATAGGCTTCTAATCCCATAGGGGGAAAGGAATTCTTCTTCATCGAAAACGCGTTCAAGAATGCGCCTCAGCCTGTCTGGTGGAACGATGGAGAACAAAACGCGATCGTGGCTCCAGGATCCAAGGTGGCTGATGGCATCGAAAGGTGCTCCCCGTTCTTCTCCAAGTTGGGCGAGACGTGGGCCAACATCTAGAGAGGGAATCGCTTTCACGCTGCTGGCGGCAAAGCTATTGACAGCTAAAAGTGGGATGAGACCGCTAATCGACCTCGTGCGCAGATAATCAGTAGAGCCATCAGGACGCTTGAGAACGTCATAGTAAAAGCCATCCTCATCGTCCCAATTAACAAAACCTCGGCCAGTGGAACTGTTCAGGGAATATGTTAGACGAGTAAAGTCACGAACAAAGCGTGAACATAGTTCGATATATTCTTCGCGATCTTCTTCTGCAAGGATCACCGTTGTCTGTAGCAAGTTAAGGCTAAGTAACCCCATCCAGGCTGTGCC
>QCUZ01000128.1:0-2613 GCA_003210555.1 Synechococcus sp. AG-683-A03
AACCAAAGGGAGCAGGCTGACGCTCGCGGTCAGCTCGAATTAATTGAAAATCGACGCACGTGGATGGTGCTGGAGCTGGCAGATGAGGACGGATATCTCGGAAGAATCTCGTTTCCGATGACGAAGCAGCATGCTTCGATTCGTTCTGGGGCTTTGATTCGTTGCGTGGTGCTCAGCGACCGCAACGATTTTTCGAGGTTGGGAGCTCTAACGGATGCTTGGCTTCCCGGCCTGCGGATGTGGACAGGAGAGTACCCGTATCTGCTGCGACCTGCCTTCGAAGACCTCTGTCGGATGCGTTTGCGCAAAGTTTCTTCACAAATGGGTTACACTTCTTAAACACCGGCAGGTTCCCCATGACTCAGGCCTCTACAAACGCAGCAACCATCCGCGGCGCAACCGTGACCACAGAAGATGGTGGGCGTCTCAATGCATTCGCAACTGAGCCACGCATGGAAGTTGTAGACGTAGAAAGCGGCTGGGGCTTTCACGAGCGCGCTGAAAAGCTAAACGGACGCATGGCCATGCTCGGCTTCATTGCCTTGCTGGCAACCGAATTGGCCATGGGTGGCGAAGCTTTCACCCGTGGACTTCTCGGCATCGGCTGATTACTGCTATGACCGGTTCCTTGGCTCCGATTCGGATTAATGGAGCCGGTCCTACAGGAAGTTTGCTTGCTCTTGGCCTTGCTAACTTCGGATACCCTATTCATCTTCACGACCCGCTGAATGCAGAACAAATTTGTTCACGCAGCAGGGCGTATGCTTTAACTCATTCTTCTCGGAGACTCCTAACGCGTTTAGGACTTTGGAATGAGTTAATTCCCTTTCTATCACCTTTTAAGACCTTGCGTCTCGAAGATCGTGGTATCAATAAATCTGTAAATTTTACAGATTTAGACCTTCATTTATCCAATAGAGCAACTCGTACTGTCGGGTGGATCTTAGATCACACTATCTTGATGAAGCTCTTAATGAGCAGACTTGAGAGATCCATCCATGTGAAACTCCATCTCGGCGAAGATAATTTCCAATCTTTTCAATCCAATCATGATTTCGGGTTGGTTATAGCAGCCGATGGTCCCCGTTCAACCACTAGAACAAGGCTAAAGTTTCCTTGGTGGTCACACTCTTATGATCAAGGTTGTTTAACCGCAAAAGTAAGGTTTCGCGATATTGAATCTGAACAAGCTTTCGAGTGTTTTAGGCCAGAAGGTCCTTTAGCCATTCTCCCTTTGGGAAAAGCAGACTTTCAAGTGGTTTGGAGTGCCCCCCTCGATCGATGTCGTCAGTTGGCTGAACTTCAAACATCAGCCTTTTTAGACCAGCTTTGTACGATCCTTCCCCATGGTCTAGAGCCAGATGTGTTGCTCGATTCACCCGCAGCTTTCCCATTAGAGATTAGTTTGGCCCCAAAATTACATCGAGATAATGTTGTTCTTGTTGGTGAATCTGGCCATCGCTGTCACCCTGTGGGGGGGCAGGGTCTCAATCTTTGTTGGCGTGATGCTGAAACCCTTCTGCAGTTGATGACATCTGCTTCCTGTGTGAGGCGTGGACTTAAAGCTGTTCCAGCTCGTTACACCAGGCTTCGTTACTTTGATTTATTAACTGTTGGCTTAGCTACTGATGTTCTCGTACGTTTGTTCTCCAACCGTCAGTCAGGACTTCTTTTTGTTCGTCGCTTTGGGATCTTCATTCTTAAGCACTCTCCATGGTTTCGCCGCGTTTCGCTTCAGGCGATGTCTGATGGACCAAGCACTCTTCTGCATGACTTGCCAAACTGAGTTCAATTGATTGGTTTTGATGGTCATTAGTAGTGACCCCCAGCCCAAGCCATCCGCTGCGTTGCTCGCCTACTTGCAGGGCAAGCTTGGGTTGAGTGCCAGTGCCATCAAGCTTGGACTGCGCCAATCTGAATTGGAACAGGCCCCCCTACCCGTGGTGCTCTGGAGCTTCGGATTGCTGAGTTTGCAGGGATACCAAGACGTTTTGGACTGGCAGCAGTCTCAGGAGTAGTGAATTAGGGAGTCAACCTGGATGTTGTCTGGAAGCCGTTGTCGTCCTTCTAGAGCTGTGAGTTCCACGATGAAGGCACAACCAACGAGTTGACCGCCAGCCTGTTTGATCAAATCAGCAGTGGCCGAGGCAGTTCCTCCTGTAGCTAAGAGATCATCAACGATCAAAATTCTTGGCTGGTCTCTCATCGCATCGGCATGAATCTCAAGACGATCAGTTCCGTATTCCAGGGCGTAATCAATTCCGTACACCTTGCCGGGGAGTTTTCCTGGTTTGCGGACTGGCACGAAGCCAAGCTTCTTATGCGTTGCTAGACCCATTCCCACGATGAAACCCCTGGCTTCAATTCCCACAATCAGATCTGGCTTTAACGAATCGCATAGGACCCCTAGGCGGTCCATCACCTCGGCCCAGCCGACGGGATCACGCAGCATCGGGGAGATGTCTCGGAAGAGAATTCCTGGTTTTGGAAAGTCCGGAATGTCTTGAACGTAGTGGCGAAGATCCAAGGACGCATGCGTGTGAGACTTGCATTCATCATTGCAGATCCGCTCTGAATGATTCCATCAAAACTATGAAGTGATTTGAATTCAAG
>QCUZ01000129.1:0-2548 GCA_003210555.1 Synechococcus sp. AG-683-A03
CACAACCTGATCCGGGAAACGCTCCTGCAAAAACATGTCATCGCTAACCCAAGCAAGTTCTGCCCCTGGGACGTCCGGGCGAAAGGGTCGCCCACCCACTGAAATCATCACCCGCTTGGCCTGAAGCACCTGATCGATCTCCCCCTCGCGCGTCTTTGAAACACCAATGCGATGAGGGTCGAGAAATCGCCCCCAGCCTGTGATTAGATCCACTCCAGCTTTAGCTAAAAACTCGATGTGAAGAGCATTTAGGCGATCCACCTCATGACGCACATTGCGCAACAGCACGGACGTATCAAACGTTGCCCCCTCAACACTCACTCCATAACTGGACGCCCCCTCCAATTGTTCAGAGACAAGAGAGGCATACACCAGAAGCTTTTTCGGCACGCAGCCACGAATGACACAGGTCCCGCCGACGCGATCTCCCTCCACAATCGCCACTTTCGCTCCATGACGAGCAGCACGTTTGGCAGCGGCTAGGCCTCCAGACCCAGCACCGAGAACCACAAGATCAAAGCTTTGTTCCATGGGGCCCACTGTTTTTTCTCATATCTTGCCCGCAGCCTCGGGTACATGAATGGCAGAACAATCCGTGCCAAGTCAGCTCAGGGGAGATTGACGAGTCAATTCACGACTCAACCTCGGCATAGTGGGTTGCATGCAGCGTTGAGATCTGCCCTCTGCATCTTTCCGAATACGCCCCCATACCGGATCACACCAAAGGGTTCAAACTTTTTGAGGTGGCCGTTGCTGACCTTCAACCCACACAGATGTGTGTGGGGATGGCTGAGGTATGGAATCGGCAACGCGATTTCCGTGAGGAAAGTTCCGAAGAACGGCGAAGGTACCTCAATCGCAAACCAGTGCCGTTGGTACGCAATCAGCGTGGAAAGCTTTGGATGGTGGATCGTCATCACCGCCTCCGAGCCTTGCTCGAAATGGTTCCAACGATCACGACGTATGGCTACGTGATCGACGACCTAACCAGTGACACCAGGGAAGAAGCTCTCCGGGCCCTGCACGACAAGGGCTGGCTCTACCTTCACGACGGCAGAGGCAATGGCCCGTGGCCTGCAAAAGACTTGCCCGGCACATTGCTTGGCCTCCAGGATGACCCTTTCCGCAGCCTGGTTTGGAAACTGAAGCAGGAGGGGGTGATCAAACCACAACCCTTAATTCCGTATCACGAGTTTCGTTGGGGACTCTGGTTGCGTACGCGGCCCATGCCTCCATTCAGCTCCAAACATTTGGATCCAGCCCTTCCTGCAGCACGCAGGCTTGCTCGCTCATCAGCGGCATCCCACCTTGCGGGCTGGAAGGGTGGTGATCCCTAACGACGACGGCGAGAGTCAATCTGCAAAAGATCCTTCACCCGTTGAACCTGACTAGCGAGTTGAGGGTCGGTCGCTAACTTTTTTTCCACTTGTTCAATGGCATAGATCACGGTGGTGTGATCCTTACCTCCGAAGGTGTCGCCAATTCTGGGCAAGCTCAGATCTGTGCCTTGCCGCATCAGGAACATGCCCACCTGACGAGCCTGGCTAACGGCTCGACGCCGGCTGCTGCTTCGCATGTCATCCGCCGTGACGTCAAACACCTCTGACACCTTGTCAATGACCTGCTGAGGTGTGACATCAACGCCCTGGCCGCTGGGGTCGAGCATCGGCGCCACAGATTCCACGGTCATCGGGATTCCTGTGATGGACGAAAACGCAACGGCACGGGTGAGCGCTCCCTCAAGCTCGCGAATGTTGGAGGTGAAGCGGCCAGAGATGTATTGGATCAGGTCCCTAGGAAGTGCAACGCGCTCTTGCTCTGCTTTTTTCTGGAGAATCGCCATTCGAGTTTCCAGATCAGGAGCCTGGATATCAGCGATTAATCCCATCGAGAATCGAGAAATTAAACGCTCCTGCAGCCGCGGAATCTGGCTGGGGGGCCTATCACTTGCAATCACAATCTGTCGCCCTGCATCGTGCAAAGCGTTGAAGGTATGAAAGAACTCTTCTTGGGTGTATTCCTTCCCTTCAATGAATTGAATGTCATCCACCAAGATGAGATCCGCAGCCCGATATCGGTCTCGGAATGCCTGCATGCCGTCCTTACGAATGGCAGTGATCAGATCATTAGTAAACGTTTCAGTCGACACGTAAAACACGCGCGCTTCAGGATCAATCTCCAGGCGGTAGTGCCCGATTGCCTGCATGAGATGGGTCTTCCCTAGACCCACACCTCCACAGATAAACAGCGGATTGAATTCACGACCTGGGGCCTCCGCAACTGCCAAAGCAGCCGCATGGGCCATCCGGCTGTTGGGTCCCACGACAAAACGATTGAACACGTAGCGCATGTTCAAGCCTGGAAGCCGCCGAGGTGCAGAGCTCGACGGTGGAGCCACTGCAGGAGCCGTTGAGGGCAGCGGCTGGCTGGAAGGCGACAAGCTCGACACCGGATCCGACCCAGACCCGGCCGCTTCGTCGTCTTGAGCGAGCACGATCACCTCGATCGGATGACCGATGATCTCCTGCGCCACTTCAGCAATGGTGCT
>QCUZ01000130.1:0-2512 GCA_003210555.1 Synechococcus sp. AG-683-A03
CAGTGTTGATGAGGTCCTCGTCGCCGTTCCAGAGGGGCGCAGCGATCCTTTTGCACCTTTCCCGAAACGCACCTCTGGGCCTGAGCTCGGTGCCTCGGGGGAACGGGACTGGAAGGTCCTCGGTGTGCTTTCTGTGGCTGATCAATTGCGTGCACTGATCAGCACTGCTGAGGGATCAGGAGTGGTGTGTTTGGGAGCAGGAGGCCGTTGCCCTGGCGAGGCTCAGCAGCTTTTCCCGATGGATGTTGAAGTCCAAGCCATCAATATCCGAACGGGTTGCCTAACCGTTCTTCAGTCCGGGACGTCTCAGCGGGTTTGCATCACCTGAAGGCAGGCCTGGGTTAAACCATCGAGATCGTGAGGGTTGGCTTCCTGGTCGACCCGACCGAATTGCTTCAGACAACGCTGGCTTGTTTGGGGCCCAATCGAAACAAGCGCGATGGAGCTCATGGCACGGGCTGCTGTCTCAGCTCCCAGTGTTTTCTCAAGCAGTGCAGCCGTATGGAGGACTGTTTTCCCACTGCTGAATGTGATGGCATCCACCTCACCTGATGCCATCGCCGTTGCCGTGGTTTCTGGCATGTCCGCTGGACAGCGGGATTCATAGGCAGGAACCTCTACGACCCTGGCGCCAGCTTCCCCAAAGGCTTCAGCGAGCAGCGTACGGCCGCCGCTTTGCACCCTTGGCAGCAGAAGTCTTAGTCCCCAACCTGAAACAGGGAAGTGGTCGATCAGGCTGTCGGCCACGAAGTCAGGTGGTACGAAATCAGCGGGCGCTCCCAGTTGGTCCAGCAGCCGTGCCGTCTTGCGTCCCACAGCGCCGATCCGAAGCCCAGCAGGTCTACGGCCCAGGCTGCTGCCTTGGAGCCGCAGGCGTTCATCAACGGCTTGCACCCCATTGGCACTGGAGAAGATCACCCAATGGAATTCATCCAATTCAGCCAGGGCATCATCCAGAGGGCCCCACTCGTCGGGAGGGCCAATCTCTAGAGCAGGCAAGTCGAGGACCCTCGCACCTTGAAGCTCCAAAAGTTTTCGGGCCTCCCCTAGTTGTTCGCGAGCCCTCGTGACGACGATGGTGCGCCCCTGGAGACCTGGACGACCTTCAGCAATCACGCATTCACCTCGTTCAGTTTCACTAGTCCGCTCACCTGATCTTGCAAGGCTCTCGCTTGGTCGCCTTTCCCTTGGTTGTTGAGCAGGGAGATCGCCTCACGAAACGACGCTCTCGCTCCGTCGATGTCTCCACCGACGAGCCTGGCAACAGCAAGGTTCTGATGGCATTCGGCATGGCTGGGTTCCAGGCTGATCGCTCGTTCATAGGACTGCAGTGCGTCTTTGATCTCTCCTTTGCGGCGTTGCATGAGCCCCAGGTTGTACCAGGCAAGGGCCACCTCTGGAGCACGTTGGCAGGCTGTTGTGGTCAGTTGGATGGCCTCATCAATCTTGTTCGTCTGGAGCAGCAGGGCGGCCAAATTCAACCTGGCGCCAAGGCCAAGTCGGACGTCCAGAGATTGCGCGAGAGCTTGTTTGTAGAACTCGATGGCCTGATCGGTGTCCTCTGTGCTTAAGGCGATGCCCAGATGGAGCAGTAGCTCATAGCGCTCTGCAGCGTTTTCATCACCCTCGCCAAGGTTGGCAAGGCCTTCTCTCAGCAGGGCGATGCCGTGAATCCGATCCCCATCCGCCACCTCGAGAGCCCCGAGCTTGGCGCAGGCGTAGGGATGTCCCGGCTCCTGTTCCAGCCATTCCTGCATGGACCGGCGGAGACGGTCTGCTTTATCGGTCCCTTGCAGTTGTTCTGGCCTGTAACCGTCGTGAAGTAGGGCTGGTTCTGGGCAGTCGGCGATGCGCCAGTGGGGTTCGTCCTGGAGCAGTTCGCGCACGCTGTCATCCACCATCGAGTGATACGGGCGGCTCCAGCGAATACGGGGATGGCGGCGAAAGAGGCGACTCACACTGGAGTAAGGCGCCATCGCAGCACCCTGCTCATGGCGCAGCAGGTTGATGACCAGCACATCCGGTTGGGCCATGAGCGCCTTGAGTGCAGGGATCGCTTCGGCTCTGAGACATTCATCTGCATCAAGCACGAGCACCCAGTCGCCTGTGACGAACTCCAGGGCGACATTGCGAGCTGGAGCGAAATCGCCTGGCCAAGGCAACTGTTCGACCCGTGCCCCTGCCGCCTTTGCAATGGCGATGGTGTTGTCGGTAGAGCCTGTGTCAACGACGACCATTTCGTCGGTGAAGGCTTTGACGGAGTCCAGGCAGGCTCCCAGCCGCTCCTGCTCGTTTCGCACGATCATTGAGAGGCTGAGCATGGTCTTGGGCACAACTGGGGCTGAGGCTAGGCCCGTTTAGTTGGTGAATTCATTGATGCCCATCGTTGATGGAGCTGAAGATGGATTCAGAGGTAAGAGACGTTGAAGCAACTGGTGCTGCGCGTCAGGCATTTGCCCCGGGCTGTAAGCCGCTGGAATTGAACTGGGAAGCAGGGCGTTCAGGGCCTCCC
>QCUZ01000131.1:0-2506 GCA_003210555.1 Synechococcus sp. AG-683-A03
GTGAAACTTTAGGCAGTGAAAGGGGTTTTGCCCATCGCCTCAACACGGCCCCTTAAAGTTCTCTTCAAATAGGTGGTGCCATGAGTCAGGACATCGCAGTAGGCGCAGCGGCAGGCATCGATCACAAGCTTGCAAATGGGGCATCCCCAGTAGGAGCGCACGCCGAGCGTTTGTCGTCTCTCGTGACGACCAAAAGAGCCAGCGTGGACCGCGAAACAGGCCTGAGGCTTTATCGGGACATGACCCTGGGTCGGCGTTTCGAAGACAAGTGCGCGGAGATGTATTACCGCGGGAAAATGTTCGGATTCGTTCACCTGTACAACGGCCAAGAGGCGGTGAGTACTGGCGTGATCGGCGCCATGAAGCGTCAGCACGACTGGTTTTGCAGCACCTACCGCGATCACGTGCATGCTTTGAGCGCAGGCGTCCCAGCCCGCGAAGTGATGAGTGAGCTGTTTGGCAAAGAAACCGGCTGCAGCAAAGGGCGTGGCGGCTCAATGCACCTGTTCTCTAAGCCCCATCACATGCTGGGTGGATTCGCCTTTATCGGCGAGGGAATTCCTGTTGCCCTAGGCGCTGCTTTCACGAGCCGCTACAAGCGTGATGCCATGGGGGATTCCAGTAGCGACTCCGTCACGGCAGCCTTTTTCGGAGACGGAACCTGCAACAACGGGCAATTCTTTGAATGCCTCAACATGGCCCAGCTTTGGAAGCTGCCCATCCTGTTTGTGGTGGAGAACAACAAATGGGCGATCGGTATGGCCCATGACCGCGCCACCAGCGATCCGGAAATCTGGCGCAAAGCTGCTGCCTTCGGCATGGCTGGGGAAGAGGTGGATGGCATGGATGTGCTCGCCGTTCGCGCCGCTGCCGAACGGGCCATCGAACGGGCGCGAGCTGGCGAAGGTCCAACGGTTCTTGAATGCCTCACCTATCGCTTCAGGGGCCACTCCTTGGCCGACCCTGATGAACTCCGCGCCGAAGAAGAAAAGCAATTCTGGGCGAAGCGCGATCCCCTCAAAGCCTTTGAGCGCGATCTCGTCTCCGATGGTTTGGTCAGTGCTGATGAGCTGCGTGCGATCGAGAAAGAAATCGATGCTGAGGTCCAGGACTGCGTGGACTTTGCGCTCAATGCACCCGAGCCAGATGGCTCAGAGCTGACGCGCTACATCTGGGCGGAAGACTGAATTTTTCCTCTTAAAGGCCATGCAATCTCGCCTGGTCGGCCGCTGCCCTGAACACCAGGACATGTCGCTTCACCAAAGGATCGAGGGCGTCATAGCCACCTCCAATCACACTGGCCACTGGAATCTGACGACGAAGGCAGGCATCAAACACGAGATGATCGCGTTGCAAAAGTCCCAGATCGGACAGGCAAAGCCGGCCCAAGCGATCTTCGCGATGGGGATCCACGCCAGCGTTGTACAGCACCAGTTCGGGCTTGAAGCTGTCTAAAAGTGAGGGAAGCGCCTCACCAATGGCAGTCAGATAAGCCTGATCCTCAACGCCATCTTCAAGTGGAACATCGCAATCACTGCGCTGCTTTCGAGACGGAAAATTCGAGGCTGCATGAGCAGAAAAGGTGAAGACCCGCGGATCGTCAGCAAAGATCAGCGCGGTGGCATCGCCTTGATGCACATCCAGATCCACAATCATCAAGCGGGTCAGGCGACCCTCCTCAAGCAAAACCCTGGCTGACACGGCAATGTCATTGAAGATGCAGAAACCACTGCCGTAATTGGGGAAGGCATGGTGCGTACCACCAGCAAGGTGGCAGGCCACACCGTGCACAAGAGCCAACCTGGCCGTGAGCAGTGTTCCTCCCACCGCTAACCAGGTGCGTTGCACCAAAGGTGTGGT
Source organism: Synechococcus sp. AG-683-A03 (assembly GCA_003210555.1). Taxonomy (GTDB): domain Bacteria; phylum Cyanobacteriota; class Cyanobacteriia; order PCC-6307; family Cyanobiaceae; genus Synechococcus_C. Next base: position 1,861 of record QCUZ01000131.1, read on the forward strand.
GGCCGGAAGACCAATCCTGCGCTGAGCTTGCCGATCAAGCTTGCCCCGAGCAAAGGCCTCGTGATAGTGCCGCTGATGCACTGTTTCGAGCCAGCGGCGAGGCACAGGAAGGGGGGCATGCATCTGAGAAGACTCCGCCAAACCCAAACTATTGAGGGCCTCAAACAACAACCTGAACTTCGCCATCGGAAAGCGATGGCTAGACGGCAGAGGCGCGCTGTAGGCCTGGTGATAAACGAGAGGGATCGCCACTATTAATCCAGCTCTTGTAGAACTTTTAGATGCTGATCACGTGACTTAATCACGAAAGCGAGTTGCATTTCATCCATTTTGAAAGTGAAACAGCTACAAATTAAAAGCAAAGAGATTCACTTCTAATTTATTTTTTTTCAAATTCAGCGATCAAATTCACACGATCAACTAATTGTGCGCTTATGGACAAGTTGATCAATCAACTGAAGCTGTCAGTGAATAAGATCATTGAAAAGCCTTAAGGCGCGTCTTAATATAGGTACCTATCTCATAAGACTTACGGCAACTCGGCCCTTGTCTTCAATGCAACTGCCATGCCTTCCTCTTCCTTGCTGACGCTGCTTGAAATCTGGCAAACGAAACTCAAAGCATGGGCTGCGGAGGGAGCGATCAG
>QCUZ01000132.1:0-2451 GCA_003210555.1 Synechococcus sp. AG-683-A03
AGCGACCGGGAGAGCCATTCCAAAACTGATCAGTTAGCACTGCCACCACGATGCGAATGATCAGCTCAAATGCACCGCCCACAATGGATAGCAGCGCGTTCGCCGCATCATCTTCTGCCCAGAACAACGCCAAACCCAGCAAGAGCACAAGCAAGCTGATCAAGACAACCAACACAACAAGCACCACCCCAAAGCTGCAGCGGATCACCCAGAACAAAAGTGACCAGACCTTGCGCAAGCAAGCGGCGAGGCGCAGCCTCCAGGAGCGCGCCAAGAGCAAACGTCGCAACTGAGCTGGAAACACATACGTGACGTTGCCGTCATCAGCCACACGCAACTGGGCACCACTGGCTACGGCTAGCGAAAGCAGCCTTGGCTCAATGACATCCATAGGCATGCCCGTGCCGATGGCAACATCCGCGGTCGTCCAAGCGCCTCCTTGAACACCGAGCAACTTCAAAAGGGCACGGTCAGTCTTGGATCGTTTTTGCAACGCCCTGCGCTCTCCTGGTCTCTAAACATTTTGGGGGCTGAGCATCAAAGGCAAGCAGCTTGTGCAGCGGCCAATGCAACCCCTCCAGGCGCCAAGCATGCAATTGGTATCCACCATCCCCTGGCGTTGCGGTTGCGCACAGCCCCTGATTGGATTGATACAAGGGATCTCCGAGCAAGGGACACCCCAGTTGAGCGAGATGGATACGAATCTGATGGGGCCGGCCCGTATAGATCTGCACTTCCAACAGGTCTCCGATCTCCCGTCGCTCCCTTAGTTGCACCGAAGAGTGAGCTGATAGGCGCTTACGTAATGGCTCCGGCACTGTTGGCTCTGGTCCCCAAATCCAACCGAGCAAGGGATGTTGCCTCTCCACAACATCGGTTTGGACCACAAGCGTCTGACCGTGTTCGAGGCTCTCCAAACGATGCGTTAAGGCCAGGTATGTTTTTCGGCAATCGCCTTCAGGTCGAAATTGCTTCGACAAAGCAGCCCTGGTTTCGGGCCGACGGGCGCAAACCTGAAGGCCAGATGTGAACCGTCCGAGGCGATGAATGGGCTTCGGCACCGAAGCTTCGCCTTCAGAGCCGCCACTCCGCTCCAACATTGACGTCAGCGTGTGGGCCAGGAAGCCTCCACCTGGCATCACCGGCAATCCTGAGGGTTTATTGACGACCAGCACATCGCCGTCATCGTGGATGACTTCCCATTGATCGGGCACCGCAGCCTCCACCCAAGGAGGACGCGACCAACGAATCCAATCGCCAGACTTGACCTCGACGTCCTCGGGACAATCCAAGCCATTCAGGGTGATTTCCCCGCCCGCCAAGCGCTGCTGCCAGATCGCTGCACAGGAATGGGGATGGCGCCTCTCCATCACATCGCTCAATCGGATGGACTGCTCCCCTGATCGAACCCGATCGCTATACGTCCAGCCGTTGTTCAACGCCGCCGGCCGCCATCCCGCCGGCTCAGCCATTAGTTCACAAGGTGATGTTGAAGGGCGTAACGCACCAGCTCCGTGCGACTGGAGGTTTCCGTTTTGATGAAGAGCCGGCTCACGTACTTCTCCACATTGCGAATCGAGGTCTCCAGCTGCCGGGCAATCTCCTTATTCATCAGCCCCTCAGCCACGAGCTGCAACACACTCGCCTCCCTTGGCGTGAAATTGTGTTGGACCGGGTCTTGATTCGGTAGGGCATCTGCCTGCGCGAGAAGCGAGCGGATCTCTGTGATTTGCTTGGCCATCTGACCCATATCGGTGTCAGCGAAGCGAGCTGCTTCCTGCAACAAGCGCTGCTGCCGCTGGGCAACATTTCGAACTCTGGCGACGAGTTCATCAGGATCAAATGGTTTGGGGATGTAGTCATCCACGCCAGCGAGATAGCCCTGCGTGCGATCCGCCGTCATCCCTTTGGCCGTGAGAAAAATCACTGGCGTTCCACCCAAACGCTCGTCCTCGCGAAGTTTGCGAAGCAAGCCATAACCATCGAGGCGAGGCATCATCACGTCGCTGATGACGACGTCGGGCAGCATTTGCTGGGCTTTGCTGAATCCTTCTTCTCCGTCCTCAGCCGTCGTGACATCAAACCCTTCGTCCTCTAAGTAGGCCTGGACGGCGGTACGCAAACCAGGCTCGTCATCGACAAGCAGTAAGCGTGGGGTCAGTACCTCGCTGGGGGTCTCCGTCATGGACCTGACGCATCTGATCGAAATCTAGAGGCGCTACTGACTTGGCAACCGCAAAATCTCTTGGGATTCCACTTGCAAGGTAGAAAAGCCCAATGACTTGGCTTTTTCTGTTAATTCAGAGGGATCTTCACCAGCAAGCTCTGGCTCACAGGCAGCCCACCACACCAAATGGTTTTCCCGATTCGCCGAGGTGACCAAACCACCAGGGTTGAGACGCTGAAGATAAATCGCACTCTTATCTCGCGTGACACGCATGGGATCAGTTC
>QCUZ01000133.1:0-2391 GCA_003210555.1 Synechococcus sp. AG-683-A03
ACTTGATGGTCAAGCAAGTTTTGTGATTGGCGCCAATGGTTTTGGCGGAGATTTGAACTATACCGTTAATGAACGCAATGCCATTGACCAGCAATTCCCAGATGATGGTCAGGGTAGTAGTGGTTCAAATTTGCTTTTGGCTTCCGGTGACTCAGGCAACGTTGATTTAACACAATCAAACTATGTGGATTATGCCAAGAAAAATTTTGGTGCCACCGTATTTAATTACGATATTCAGCTAATCCTGAATACTAGCTTTACCGGAAAAGATTTGCTAACGACTACTATTAGATCTGGAAATTTTGGGAGTTCTGCCTTCAATGGCGGGCCTACAACTCTTTCTACCTTAGAAGTAGCCTCTGAGTCAGATGCAGGTCCGAACGATCTATTCATCGATAAGATCTTTTACAACACCCCGATAGGCGAAGATTTCACATTCTTTATCGGCGCAAATGTTGGTCAAGATGACATGCTGCCTATTTGGCCATCTGCCTATCCCCAAGGTGACGCATCAACCGTTCTTGATGTTCTAACGCTTAATGGTGCACCTGCTGCCTACAACAAAAATCAAGGACCTGGTGCAGCGCTTAATTGGGAGAAGAATGGATGGACGGTTGGCATGCAATATGTGGCAAACTTAGGAACTGGATCTAACAGTAATCCACAAAAAGGTGGGATTGCAACTGACAATTCAGCGGCGACAGGTACTGTTCAAATTGGTTATCAGTCTGAACAGTGGGCCATTGCAGGGATTTATAGCTATGTGCAGGATGCTTCTGTTGTGCCCTATTCCACCACCTTTACTCAATTGAGTTATCTGCAAGACATTGATCAATCCATCAATGCTTTTGGTCTCTCAGGGTATTGGCAACCGATTAGTTCAGGTTTTATTCCTGCTATAAGTGTTGGCTGGGGTCTTAATACAACCAACTTTGATGGTAAAGACACTCCTGATGGATATGTTTCCACCTCTCAATCATGGCAAGTATCACTGCAATGGCAGGATGCATTCATGAAAGGGAACACAGCGGGGCTTGCCGTTGGTCAAACCACTTTCGCCACGGATCTCACTGGCAGTGAATCTCCTGATGACGGCAATTATGCCTGGGAAGGTTGGTATAGCTTCCAAGTAACCGATAACATTACCCTGACTCCAGCAGTATTTTATCTCAGTCGGCCCTTGGGACAACTAACACCTAGCAATAATAGTTTCTCGCAACTAGGCGGCCTTTTAAGAACCACATTCACATTCTAATACCTACTGAATGCATTAACTCAATGACATCATTCTAATGCATTCAGCCCCATCTGCTTACTACTATTTGAACAGAAATCCTCATTATTAATCATCTAGACCAACAAAGTCCAAATGATTTAACTCAAGCCAGCTCGATCAAAAAGGCATCAGCATGTCTTTACCAGCCTTGGAGCGAGCTGCCACAGGATGGTTGCGACGCGCAGCCGGCAAACGTAAGGCAAACACCAACACCAGTAATTCCAACAGCAAACTTCGGCCGATAAACAGCACCACCAAACCGAGAGTGATCGCCAAGATCTGCTCCAACAGACCAATCACGTCGTCGGGATTGCTACGCCCTGCCAACCACAGGTAGGTCATCAGGCCCAGCAAGATCAATGTGGCCCAGAGCGTCATGCGGGAGACACCAGTTGCTTTTAGTTTGCCGCGTCACGCCCCGTACTGCTCACCCAAGCTTCGAGTCCTTCACCAAGGAAGGACAAACCCAGTACCAGCACAAACATCGCCAGGCCTGGATAGAGGGCCGTCCACCAGATGCCAGTGGGCACAGCGGCAAGCGCCAGATTGAGATCACTTCCCCATTCCGGCACGGTTTCTGGCAAACCCAGGCCCAAAAAGCCCAAGCCTCCCAGCACCAATACCGCATCCGCAGCATTCAAGGTGAGCAGCACGGGCACTGAGGTGATCACATTGCGAAACAGATAACGCCGCAGGATCCAGATAGGACCGGCACCGAGGGTTTGTGCAGCCTCCACAAACAGCTCCGATTTCACCTGGGCTGTTTGGTTGCGCACCACTCGGAAGTACTGCGGGATGTACACCACACACAGGGCTGCGGCGGCATTTGGAATCCCTCGCCCCAGCAAAAACGCCAACACCACAGACAGCAACAACACCGGCAAGGTGTACAGCGTGTCCATGAGCAGCACCAGCACCCGGTCGACACCGCCCCCGAGGTAGCCACTCAACATTCCAATCGGCACTCCCACCACCAAGGCAACAACAACGGCCAGCAGCACCACTTGAAGGGCCACACCACTCCCCTGGAGTGTGCGCACACACACATCGCGGCCGAGCCGGTCGGTGCCACACCAATGCTGCGCAGACGGCGGTGCATAGATCGCACTGTCCAA
>QCUZ01000134.1:0-2376 GCA_003210555.1 Synechococcus sp. AG-683-A03
GCATTTTTTCCGTTTTCAATCTGGTGTTCGATTGCTTCTAGGTGATCGTCGCCGTACTCATTGAGATGGGCTTGCAGATCTTTCTGACTCAACGTTCTCGATGCGCTAATCACGTTGCCACCACCCATGTGGCATGCCGCACAGTTTGAAGAAAAGAGTTGTCCACCATGCTCAGGGTCAACAGCAGGAGTACTGGCTGCAAATGCAGGTGAGATGCCCAGCAAGTTGATGCTGATACAGAGGATCAATGAGAACAGGGAAATGGGACTGAGCATCACCATCAGCTTCGCTTTCTTAAACCCTATCCATTTCGGGGGACAAAAAAAGAGCCCGGTGAGCATCTGTTAAAAGGCTCGCCGGGCTTGTGTTCAACTGCTGATCTAAACGATCATTCAACGATCACTTTGCCGACCATGCCAGCGCCACGGTGGGGCTCGCAATAGAAGTCGAAGGTTCCAGCTTCAGTAAAGGTCTCTTCCCAGGATTCGCCGGGAGCAAAGGCAAGATCGCTGTGGCTGAGTTCGTCATGGCCGTCAAAAACAGCGTTGTGAGGTGCCAGCTTGTTATTGACGAATTTGACAGTGTCACCAGCCTTAATATTGAGAGTGTTGGGCTCGAAAGCCAGCATTCCGGAGTCTGTACCGAGCTTCACTTCAACAGTGGCAGCATTGGCTGTGCCAATACCAAGACCTAAGACGAGAGCGAAAGCAATCGCTGCTGAAAGGAGAGAACGCAAACGGCTGATCATGAGCTCATAAACATTTCTGCCAGTTTAACGCTGTTCAGATGCTTCCACGGTGTGGAAGTCCTGAATCCATCAGAACTGTTTCAAGATTGGGCCCATGGCTTTGACCACCGAACCGTTCCGGCTGGGTCACCGGATCATGAATGAAGTGACGCTGGTGAATGGAAAAACGATCCCATTCGTTGATTTCGATCGGGAGGATTTTGATCAAGCCTTCAATCAGCCAGCTCCAAAGAGGTATCCCAGGGGTTCGCGACACACCTCTCCAGCGACAGAGCGTGGCAACTGCCTCGTTCACGCTGATCCACGGTTGTCCCATCACAAGCCTGCGCACCGGGCCCTGGCCAGGCTCTGGATTGGGTTGGTGAGGCTTGGTTGCGAGAAGTCCACAGATTGCCGCAATGTCAGCGGCATGGATGAAATGAAAGCTGGCGTCAGCTCTCAGCCAGCGAGCAAGCCACAACCATTTGCTTGCTTCGGCTAGGCCTTCCGTTAAGTAACTGGTCGGGAACGGACTGGTTCCATCCACCCTTCCGCCGAATACCAGTGTTGGAAACACCGCCACAATCCGCTCAGCCAACGAGTGTTGTTCAAGCTCCCTGAGGCATTGAGCTTTGGTTTGGATGTATTCGGTTCCATAGGCCAGGGCTTCTTGAAGCGGCTGCAAGGAACGATCGAGAATGCTGGCGGTGGAGAAGTAAATGATCTGCTCAACGACAGCTGGATTCAGAAGGGCCAGCATTCTCTTAACAGCGACAACATTGACCTGATGGGCACGCTCAGGATCACCCCAGGCGGTAGCCGTGTGAATCACTCGGGTCACGGTTGAGAGTTCGCTGGCAAAGCGATCTGTTTCACGGAGATCTCCCACCAGCAAACGAACACGAGGTTGTTCTGCTGAGATCGCCGTAAGTTTGGCTGGATCGCGCAGCCAAAGAAGTAACTCTGCATCAGAATTTTCCAGCAGCCAAGCCGCTGTGTACTGGCCGACGCAACCACTTGCGCCGGTAATCAGGATTCGTGCGGGTGTCTGGATCAATCAGGCCCCCCCGATTCGATCCATCACAGTTTTGCCAGCTTCGAAGAAAGCGCGACCGTTTTCCTCCGGAGTGCCTGGCAAAATTCCATGGCCCAGATTGAGGATGTGGCGACGACCACGGGCCTTGCGCACACAATCATCGATGCGATCGCGAATGGCCTCTGGTGTGCCAAAGAGCAGTCCTGGATCTACGTTGCCTTGTACGCCGATGTGGTCAGGGAGGCGGGCGAGTCCCTCTGCCATGTCCACCGTCCAATCCAGAGAAATGATGTCGACACCTGTTCGACCCATTCGTTCTAAGACTCCTGCGCTTCCTGAGATGTAGAGGATGAACGGGGTGTCGGGATGGGTCTGTTTGACGAGATCGACAACTTTCTTCTGATAGGGCGCCGCAAACGTGTCGTAATCGGCTGGGCTGAGTTGCCCTGCCCAGGAGTCAAACATCTGGACGACTTGCGCTCCGGAATCAATTTGATATCGCAGGTAGGTGGCAATCGACGTCGCAAAGTGATCGAGCAGCTTGTGCAGGAGTTCTGGCTCCTGGAAGGCCATCTTTTTAATAACGGCATAGTTCTTGCTGCTTTTCCCTTCC
>QCUZ01000135.1:0-2368 GCA_003210555.1 Synechococcus sp. AG-683-A03
TTGCATGAATCCCGATGCTTGCGAGCCTCCTGTTCCTGGTGTCGCAACACATCCAAAGCAGCGTCGGCACCACCGGCTGCGTTTTGATCGCGAAGAGCATCGCGCCGCTCGATCAACACCTTCAGTTCAACGCCGTAACGCCGCTCCAAGCGTTTCAGCAAAGCGAGCCGTTCCTGCAGCACACCCAATCGCTCTGGATCGCTTTCTAAAGACGCCCCATACGCTTCAAGACCCCGAATTAGATCGAGCAAACCAGCCTCCATATCCAGGCATCTCTCAGCAGAAACGCTCAAAGAAGAATCAAGGATCTGCAATTGCTGCAGCTCATGGCAACAGGCCGTGAGGTGATCCAACGCCGATGGAGCCTGTTCAGCTCCGTCTTGAAGCCGGCCAATCAGCACAGCAAGACCTTCGAGCAAGCGCACGCCATGGACCAAACGATCTTGCTCCTGTTCCAACTGTTGAATTTCAGCGGGATCATCAAGAAAAGCGGCCTCGAGTTCCATCAACAACGCCTCTTTCTCCTCCTGCTGTTCCTCAAGACGACGTCGATCGGTCTCCAGTTTCAATACCTCGGCATGACAGTTTTGCCAAACCTGCCAAGACTCACTCACGGTTAACAAACACTGAGCAAGTGGTTCTCCGCCTAGTCGATCGATCCAACGACGTTGCTGACCCGCATACGCAAGCTGCTGGGTTTGACCTTGCACCGTGAGATCGATCAACAAAGGCCTGAGCTGAAGCAATTGCTGCCGGTTCACAACAGTGCCGTTCAGTCTTGAACGGCTGCTCAAGCGTTCGTCTTGACGGCGCCACTCGCGCGACAAAACCAAATCTCCGCCGTCATCTTCGAGTTGATGCTCTTCAAGCCAACGCCGCGCAGATTCGTCCGGAGTGAAAGTCGCTTCAATCACTGCACGATCACAACCCGTCCGCACCAACCGACCCGCAGATGTTCCCTGCGTGCCACCCAGCAGGGCATCGAGTGCATCCAATAACAGCGACTTACCTGCGCCTGTCTCACCGGTCAACACAGAAAAACCGTGTTCGAACGCCAGCTCCAAGCGCTCAATCAGTGCGATGTTGTCCAGTCTCAGACCGGTCAGCACGGCGAACCCCGAGGTTCAACAAACCGTAGCGACGGCTTCGGTCGTTTAGAAGGGATCACCAACGCAGTGGCGGCTGTGGCACAACACGAGCTAGGAGATTTCATTGAGGCCGCAGGTCTGCTCGAGTACGACCCGGCTGCGATCACGCGGATTTACGCCGGCCATCCGCAGCGCCTGCTGCGCCGCCTCTGGCAAACCCTTGTGCCCATAGGGCTTTTATTGATCGGAATTGGTGTCGACAAACTCCTGGGACTGCTCAGCAATCAGGAACGAGCCAGAACAAGAGCTAAGGAATTTTCAAATTTGCTCGTTGATCTAGGTCCCGCATTCATCAAGGCTGGCCAGGCACTGTCCACGCGTCCAGACATCGTTCCTCCTGTGCTGCTCGAGGAACTGGCCCAACTCCAAGATCAACTTCCTGGCTTTGATAGCGATCTCGCCATGGCCTGCATCGAAGACGACCTCGGTGCACCAGTCGACAGCATCTATGCGGAACTCGACCGAGAACCGATCTCCGCAGCATCTCTTGGCCAAGTGCACCAGGGGTATCTCAAGAGCGGCCAAAAAGTAGCCGTCAAGGTGCAACGACCAGGTTTACGAGAACAAATCACGCTTGACCTTTACATCGTTCGCAACATTGCTTCCTGGCTTAATACCAATATAGGTCTTATTCGTAGCGATCTTGTTGCATTGATCGATGAATTAGGGAGTCGAGTCTTTGAAGAGATGGATTATCTCAATGAAGCAGCTAATGCAAATAAATTCCGTGAATTGCACAAAGAAAATCCACGTATTGCCGTTCCAGAAATATTCAGTGATGCCACCAGTAGACGCGTCCTGACAATGGAATGGATTGATGGAGTCAAGCTCACCAATCTGGAAGCCGTTCGTGATTTAGGAATCGATCCAAACGACATGGTCGAGGTTGGTGTGAGCTGCAGCTTGCAACAACTCCTTGAGCATGGGTTTTTCCACGCTGATCCCCATCCCGGAAACCTTCTAGCGATGGCCGACGGTCGACTTTGCTATCTCGATTTCGGAATGATGAGTGAGGTCAGCCGCGAATCCCGAACCGGACTCATCCAGGCTGTTGTTCATCTTGTCAATCGTAATTTTGAAAAACTCTCCAAAGATTTCGTCACGCTCGGATTTTTAGCTGAAGACGTGAATTTGGAACCGATCGTGCCTGCTTTTGAATCCGTCTTCAGTCAAGCCATTGAGATGGGCGTGAACCGCATGGATTTCAAAAGTGTGACTGA
>QCUZ01000136.1:0-2324 GCA_003210555.1 Synechococcus sp. AG-683-A03
TAGAGACGTCCATCTTCCATTCGAACAAGACGATCTGCCACATCAAGGATGCGCGGATCATGCGTCACCATCAGTACAGAACAGGACTGTTCTCGGGCAAGGCGCTTCAATAACTCAACAACTTCACGGCCGGTGCCGCTGTCGAGTGCCGCTGTTGGTTCATCTGCGAGCAGGAGCTTAGGTTTGGCGGCAAGCGCTCTTGCAATTGCCACTCGCTGCTTTTGGCCTCCTGACAGGTCATGGGGAAGTTTCCCCAACTCGTCTTCAAGTCCTACAGAGCGCAACCATTCCCGGGCTTGGTCGCGACGCGCTCTATATCCAAGATTGGGCAACAGATCAGCGCCCATCTGAACATTTTGTTCGGCGGTGAGACAGCGCAACAGGTTGTGGCCCTGGAAAATCATGCCAATGCGACGGCGCAATCTCTGACGCTGCCCTCGAGCGGCTCCCCGTAGCTGCTGTCCAAACACGTCAACATCCCCTTCTTGAACCTTTCGTAAGGCTCCGATCAGGGTGAGCAGGGTTGTTTTGCCACAGCCGGAAGGACCGGTGAGCAGCACCACTTCACCTGCAGAAATTTGTAAGTCCACACCCTGCAGCACTTGCCTACGGGTGGAGCCTTTGCCGTACCAATGGCTCAGAGCATGGATATCAACGGTGAGTGAGCTCTTCCCCATCGCTCAAAAAATCTCCGCTGGATCAGCATCAACGAGTCGGCGCATGGCAAGACCAGCGGAGAGCATGCACATGATCAAGATCATGCTGAATACGCTCACGGCTCGTACCGTGTTCATCGCCACTGGCAACTGGGTGGCATTACGCACTAATAAATACAACCCCTGTCCGGCTGCATAAGCCGGTAAGTAGCCAAACAGAGCAAGCAACAACCCTTCTCTGACCACAACTCCAAGCAAGCTATTGAGCTTGTAACCCATCGCCATCAGCGTGGCGTATTCAGGCAGGTGATCACTGACATCTGAATAGAGAACTTGATAAACAATCACGCAGCCCACCACAAAACCCATAGCAGCGCCGAGGGTAAATATGAATCCGATTGACGTGCTTGTTCGCCAATAATTTTGCTCGAAATCGATGAATCCTTGCTTGGTTAGCACGGTGACATCGTCTGGAAGCTGGGATTGGAGATGTTTAGCGACCTGATCTGCATCACTTCCAGGTTTGAGGCGAACCAAGCCCACTTCGATACTGCCCGAGGGAGTATTGGGAATTAAATCCAAAAATGTTTCGCTGCTCGTTAATAAGTTGCCATCAGCACCAAAAGAAGCCCCGAGGCCAATCAGACCGGCGACGCGAACTCTTTTGCCTGCAATTTCACTCTCAACGGTGCGACCCTCTCGAAACCATTTGGCTACAGGACCGAATTCTGCTCGCGATTTTTCATCAAACAAGACCCTGCCTTTCTGGGTGAGCAACTTGGCCTTTGCTGCCAGGGTTGGATCGGTAAAGAGGGGATGACCTGGTTCAAATCCCAACGCAAGAATCGAACGCGTCCCAAGGGTTTCGGGATTTCTCCAAAGCAGCAGATTCCAGTGGACGGGCGTAATCCCCTCCACTTCAGGAGCAGCCATGGCTTGAATCAATCGCCTGCGAGGGAAGCCAGCCATGCTTACCGAACTGGTAGAGCGCGGGCTGATCAAGACGATGTCTGCATCAAATAGACGATGCACGGTGACACTGGCGTCAAACAAGCCGTCACGAAAGCCCAGCTGCATGAACATCAGAATTCCGGCAAAGCTGATGCCTGCCAGAGCTACCGCTAAACGGACGGGCTGGCGGATCAGCATCAACGATGCCAATGGAATTCTGCGCCGCTGCCACAAGGCTCGGATCATGGGGTCTTGAAGCGGGCAATCACTTTCAACCCAGAAAGTTGTGTCACGCGTTGAGCTGACTCTGGGGAGAGCACCACATCCACCTCAATGACCCGTGCATCTGCATCTCCGGTGGGATCGGTTGAAAGAACCTTTCGCTGTCGCACCTGAGGGGTGATTCGCTCTACGCGCCCTTCGAGTGTGCCTTTGAATCCGCCATTTTCACTGGTCAAGGTGACGGGCTGACCGACGGAAATTCGATTGATGTCTGATTCGTAGACCTCAACCAGGGCCTCCATGGCTTGGCTGGCTCCCACTTCCATGACCCCGTCGTTGCCAGGTCGCTCTCCAACACGGCTGTGAATTTTGAGCACGACGCCATTGATGGGAGAAAGCAACTCGCTGTCAGCAAGGTCGGTCTCGAGGCTTCGTCGCTTTGCGATCAGCTCGACGCCTTCCCGTTGGAAGCGGCGGAGTTCATCTTGCTTTTCC
>QCUZ01000137.1:0-2280 GCA_003210555.1 Synechococcus sp. AG-683-A03
GTTCTTCGCCGGGTTCCAGGGTTGCTCCAAGCCAAAGCCTGTTCTGTCCATGGCGAATCAGATTCACTCCGTTGCAGACAGTTTTAACACTCGCTTAAGAAGCATTAAACGGACTTTTGCATCAATCGATCAATCTTGAATTGAAAAAGACCAGCCATTCAGCTAACCATAGGCATTAAAAAAGCCCCCAATTATGGGGGCAAATAGGTTGAAACCACGAAAAACTAAGGGCTTATTGAATTACTTAGTCTCTGTAAATTCAGCATCGATAACATCATCTCCAGCATTGCTAGATCCATCTCCAGAATTACCCGCAGCTGCACCCTCTTCTCCAGAAGCTGCAGCTTCTGCACCAGCCTGTTGGTAAACAGATGCACCAACGGTATAGAGCTCTTGCTGTAACTCTTCAAGGAGAGTCTTCATCGAATCAAAGTCCTCTTTTTCCGTCGCCTCCTTGAGCTTGGTGGCCTTCTCTTCAACCTTGGCCTTGGCCTCGGCATCAACCTTGTCACCCAGTTCAGCCAGTTGCTTTTCAGCCTGATAGGCGAGAGTTTCAGCCTGATTCTTCAGGTCGATTTTCTCGCGCTTCTCCTTATCAGCACTGGCATTGCTTTCGGCATCCTTCACCATCTTCTCGACTTCATTGTCAGAAAGGGTGGAGGCTCCGGTAATCGAGATCGACTGCTCTTTGCCGCTGCCCTTGTCCTTGGCGGTCACGCTCAAGATGCCGTTGGCATCAATGTCGAATGTGACTTCAATCTGAGGCACACCACGAGGGGCAGCAGGAATGCCATCGAGACGGAAGGTGCCCAGACTCTTGTTATCTGAAGCCATCTCGCGCTCACCCTGGAGCACGTGAATCTCAACGTTGGTTTGACCATCCACAGCAGTGGAGTAGGTCTCTGATTTTTTGGTTGGAACGGTGGTGTTCCTCGTGATCATTTTTGTCATCACACCACCAAGCGTCTCCACACCTAGGGATAGGGGTGTGACATCCAGCAGGAGAATGTCTTTGACTTCTCCAGCCAACACACCACCTTGGATGGCGGCACCGATCGCCACCACCTCATCAGGGTTCACGGTCTGGTTGGGGTCCTTGCCGGTGGTGCGCTTCACCAGCTCGAGCACAGCCGGGATGCGGGTGGAGCCACCCACCATCACAATCTCGTCAAGCTCACTCGATGAAAGCTTGGCGTCTTTCAGAGCCTGTTCAACCGGAATGCGGCAACGATCGATCAGCGTGGAAGCCAGCTCTTCAAACTTGCCGCGCGTCAGGGTGAGATCGAGATGCTTAGGTCCTTCCGGGGTCGCCGTAATGAAGGGCAAATTGATCTCGCTCTGGGTGGCGCTCGAGAGCTCAATTTTCGCCTTCTCAGCAGCTTCGGTCAGACGCTGCAGAGCCTGCTTGTCCTGACGAAGATCAATACCTTCGTTGGATTTGAAGCTATCGGCGAGGTGATCGACAATCACTTTGTCGAAATCATCACCACCAAGGTGCGTGTCACCCGAAGTAGAGAGAACTTCAAACACTCCATCTCCAACTTCCAGCACGGACACGTCGAAGGTGCCGCCTCCAAGGTCGAACACGAGAATGCGTTCATTGCTTTTTTTGTCGAGGCCGTAGGCCAGCGCAGCGGCTGTGGGCTCGTTGATGATGCGCAGGACTTCCAGGCCTGCGATCTTTCCAGCGTCTTTTGTGGCCTGGCGCTGGGAATCGTTGAAATAAGCCGGAACGGTAATGACCGCTTGGGTCACGGTTTCGCCGAGGTACTTACCAGCATCTTCAGCAAGTTTGCGCAGAACCTGAGCGCTCACCTCCTCAGGGGCGAACTGCTTCTCAAGAACAGGACATTTAACTTTGACGTTGGATCCAGATTTCTCGACCGAATAACTCACCTCTTTGGATTCATCATTGACTTCGTCTACACGACGTCCAATGAAACGTTTGACGGAATAAAACGTGTTGTCGGTGTTCATCACCGCTTGACGTTTCGCGATCTGACCGACCAGCTGATCCTGATTTTTTGTGTAAGCGACCACCGATGGAGTGGTGCGAAAGCCCTCAGCATTGGCGATCACGGTGGGCTTGCCGCCCTCCATCACCGAGACACAACTGTTGGTGGTACCTAAATCAATGCCGACAACCTTGCCCATCAGTGCCCTCCTATCCCTCGAAAAAGTGTGACTAGAACTCGTGCATCTTCGTCAGAGACATCACCAAGAGGCGAGGTGTGGTTCCCGAACAGGCCGAACGGCAGGCTGGTCACGGACTGTCAAATA
>QCUZ01000138.1:0-2279 GCA_003210555.1 Synechococcus sp. AG-683-A03
CTGGCTACCGCCTTTACCTCAAAAACAACGCAGAAAAGCGTCTTCGTGATGCGATTTCAGCTGACGAGCGGGCCATTGATCTCGCTTGCCGCTTTGGCTACAGCGTTCCGAACTCTTACAAAAGTTTGGGTGGAGCCCTAAAAGAGTTGGTGGAACAAACACGCAAAAAGAAAAAGAGGAGCTTTTACGAGGATCGGCTTGAAGCACTTCGCAAAAGTGCTGGTAAAGCAAGAGCAGAAATGGCTCAGCAACAGGGCTCCAATCAATCCGTTACCAGCGAGAACGTCTATGGATAGTGAACAACTGGCTGAGCTTGCAGCCGATGCTTGCGACGATCGCAAGGGCGTTGATATCCAGCTCATTCGGGTTGACGAAGTTTCAAGCCTGGCCGATTGGTTGGTGATTGCAGGCGGTCAGAGCGACGTTCAGGTCAAAGCAATGGCTCGATCAGTGGAAGTCCGCCTGGAAGAAGATGCCAAACGCCTCCCCTTACGCAAAGAAGGCATGAACGAGGGACGCTGGGCCCTGCTCGATTACGGCGAATTGATCGTGCACATCCTTCAATCTCAAGAACGCAGCTATTACGACCTTGAAGCCTTTTGGAGTCATGGTGAACGCCGTCCCCATCTAGCTTCCGAACCATCAGTAGGCCACTGAACCTGTTCGTATGGCTGCGACTATCTCCTGTCCTGTTCCTCCCGACCAACGTCCTCAGGAAGAGTTCACCCAGCTAAGTCAATCGTGGTTTTTTGCCTGGCCGCGTCATCGACAAATTGATTTAGATAAGGCGTTGCTCTTGAGTTGGCTTCTGATCGTTCCTCTCACTGTGCTGATTGCAAGCGGTAGTTGGAGCTTGAGACACGATCCAATCCGTCTTGTCCTCGCAGGGGGTGTTTCTGGGCTGATTTTGCCAATGTTGTTATTGGTACGCCAATGGTTGGGTTGGACCTACGTCCACAAGCGTCTTCTTTCTGAACGCGTGGAATATGAAGAATCAGGCTGGTATGACGGGCAAGTTTGGGAAAAACCCTTGTCCTGGCGAGAACGAGATCTCCTCCTTGCTCAACATGAAGTTCGCCCAATCTTGGGACGGCTTGGCAGAGCCATGGCCACAACAACGGGCCTAATCCTTGGTGGAGCAAGCCTCTGTCAGGTCCTTTAATTTCACTGACCTTCCTTCACTGATATTCCCTCTATGACACTCCCTCCTGGCTACGGCAGATCGACCAGAAATTCCGGCTGTCCTGCTTTTGAGGTCGTGCTGAAAAGAGGCTCATCGGTGGAATCAGTCCATCGAGTGCATGCCGTTGTCTGTGATTCAAAGGGAAGAATCCTGATGAAAGCTGGACGAGCCGATCATGAAACCTTCGTGAGATCAGCACTCAAACCCTTTCAAGCCTTGCCGGCTCTCAGCAGTGGCGCCTCTGGAAGCTACGACTTTGGGGACCGAGGCTTGGCGATTAGTTGCGCCTCCCATGCCGGGACCGCTGAACACGCCAGAGAAGCGTTCCGACTGCTTTGGAACGCCCAACTGGAAACGGACGCTCTGCAGTGCCCAATTCCTGGATGGGGTCACAGCCCCCTGGAGCACAATTGCTCCGGAAAGCATGCTGCATTCCTTGCCACATCACGAAAAATGGGGTGGCCCCTGGAGAGTTATTTGCAAGGTGACCATCCACTGCAGCAAGAGATCAATCGACGCGTCGGGGAATTTCTTGGACTGCCCGCGGAAGAACTCGTCGCAGAGCGGGATGACTGCGGTGCGCCCACCCTGCTGTTGCAACTTTCACAAATGGCCTTGCTCTATGCCCATCTCGGCGCTTCAACCCATGCGGAGCTGGAGCAAATAAGCAGAGCGATGCTCGCCCACCCCAAGCTTGTTGCCGGAGACGGACGCTTTGACACCGAGCTGATGTCCCGCTCTCACCAGCAGGTGATCAGCAAAGGAGGTGCTGAAGGAGTTCAGTGCCTGAGCAGAACAGGAGACGGCCTTGGCGTGGCCATCAAGGTTGAAGATGGCTCTCGTCGTGCCAAACAGGCTGTTGCGCTCCATCTACTGCGTCAATTGGATTGGATCACCCAGGGAAGCCTTGACGAACTGGAGGACAAGATGTTGATCATCGGTCCAGGTGTGCGACTCGAAGTGAAGGGTGAACTTCGCGCGTGAATGCTCACAATCGCTGGGTGCGTGAACCCCAAGTTGTATAGTTTTGGAGTCAACGCGGGGTAGAGCAGTCTGGTAGCTCGTCGGGCTCATAACCCGAAGGTCGGGAGTTCAA
>QCUZ01000139.1:0-2255 GCA_003210555.1 Synechococcus sp. AG-683-A03
TAAGCCGGATTGCACAGCATTTTTGATGGCCTCAAGGGAATTGAGCTCCATCTCAATCCTCAATCTCTGCACATCCAAACCAGAACGAGCCAGGAGCTGATCCACCATTTTCCGAGTGGTGGACTGGGCATCTAAACAAACAAATCCCAATCGATACAGATCTTCCTTGCTGAGTTCTGGCAGGCGAGCCAAGGGATGCTTCACCGGAAGCACCAACGCCAATTCATCACTTGCGTAGGGAACCACCTGAAGCAACTCATTCAACTCAGCGGGTAATTCACCGCCAATGATGGCTAGATCAATTTGACCATTCGCCACGCTCCAGCCCGTTCGTCTCGTGCTGTGCACATGCAGCTGCACTGCCACATCTGGAAATTTTTGCCGAAAGAGACCAATCATTCGGGGCATTAAATAGGTTCCCGTGGTTTGACTGGCACCCACCACGAGAGATCCTCCTTTCAAGTTGTGCAGGTCATCTAGGGCACGACACGCCTCATGGCATTGACTCAGAATTCGATCGCAATAGCTCAGCAACAAGTGACCGGCTTCGGTGAGCTGAGCCTTGCGGCCTCCGCGGTCAAACAAAGACACTTCAAGCTGCTTCTCCAGGTTCTGGATCTGCAAACTGACCGCTGGCTGCGTGACGTAAAGACTGTCTGCAGCTTTTTTAAAGCTGCCTTCACTAACGATGGCGCGAAGAATACGCAGCTGATCCAGTGTGAAAGGCAGATCGGCCATAAGCGACAGCCGACCCGGCGGGGATAGCTCCAAAACTTTAAAGGGAAGGAACCCACCGCCCTTCAGAATTAACCTTCACGCAGCAACTCTTTGGATGAGCTCCTAGGCGGCGGAATACACCACTCCAGCTTGGTCATGCTGTTGCTGCTCTTGGTCTTCGCTGTGATTCACAGCGGTGGGGCTGCCCTTCGCACTCGCGCTGAAGCCAAAATCGGCGCTAGAGCCTGGCGAGTGCTTTTTGCCGCCCTGAGTATTCCCTCGGCAGTTGTGGTGATCGGCTACTTCCTTGCCCATCGGTATGACGGCCTAAGGCTCTGGAATCTTCAAGGTGTGCAGGGCTTGATCCCCGTGATCTGGGTGCTGACAGCCATCAGTTTTCTGTTTCTCTATCCAGCCACCTACAACCTGCTTGAAATTCCTGCTGTCTTGAAACCACAAGTGCGGCTCTACGCCACAGGCATCATCCGGATCAGCCGTCATCCTCAAGCCGTTGGTCAGGTTCTCTGGTGCTTCAGCCATGCCCTTTGGATCGGAAGCAGCTTCATGGTCGTGACCTGCATCGGCCTAATCGGACATCACCTTTTCGCGGTGTGGCATGGAGACCGGCGACTACAAGCTCGATTTGGTGATGACTTCGTAAATCTGAAACAAAGCACGTCCGTGCTGCCTTTTGCCGCTGTGCTTGATGGCCGCCAGACCCTGATTTGGAGCGAGTTGCTACGTCCAGCACAACTTGGAATCGCGATCGCTGTTGGGGTTTTTTGGTGGGCTCATCGCTTCATCTCCTTGGGAGGCATCGCGTTCCTTCACTCACCTCTTGAAGGGCTTTTGAGCTGAACTGCCTACACTCAAAACACTCTGCTTCACTCGGATGCCATCGGCTGCCGATTTTGCCTGGCTGATCCCAGTGCTCCCTCTCGTTGGGGCATTGATCACAGGGCTTGGTCTGATTAGTTTCAATCGCACCATCAACCGGCTCAAAAAACCAGTGGCCTTGCTGCTGATCAGCTGCATTGGAGCTGCAGCGGTCATTAGTTATGCCGTTCTGTTCGAACAGTTGAGTGGAGCCCCCCCCCGTTGAACACCTGTTCATCTGGGCAAGTGCTGGAGACTTCATCCTTCCGATGGGGTACGTCGTCGACCCGCTTGCAGCTGTGATGCTCGCCTTGGTGACAACGGTGGCGCTGCTGGTGATGATTTATTCCCACGGCTACATGGCCCACGACAAGGGCTATGTGCGCTTCTTTACCTATCTGGCGATCTTCAGCAGCTCCATGTTGGGGCTTGTGGTCAGTCCCAACCTTCTGGAAATTTATGTGTTCTGGGAGCTGGTGGGAATGGCCTCCTACCTCTTGGTGGGCTTCTGGTACGACCGTGAAGGCGCCGCTCACGCGGCCCAGAAAGCGTTTGTCGTTAATCGCGTTGGTGATTTCGGACTCCTGCTCGGGATCCTCGGGCTTTATTGGGCCACGGGAAGCTTTGGATTCCAAGGCATTGCAGATGGATTATCAGCAGCC
>QCUZ01000140.1:0-2228 GCA_003210555.1 Synechococcus sp. AG-683-A03
GGTGTGTCCTCAGCAAGCACCTGTTTTAAGCGTGAGAGCAAGCGCGTTCGCGCGTTCAGCGCGTACGTGAAAGGAGTCCCCGGGATCGAGATCGGGATCGAAAACAAAGCCTTCGTCCAAATCTCGAAATCAGCAAACAGTTCATCTCTGTTCCGATCATCGAGTCCCAGCACAACGTTGGCGATCACACTGAACGCAAAGCGACGCAACAACGGAGACAGTGGTTGAGGAGAGGTGCTGTTCAACAACTCATCCACCAGCTTTTGCACGAGTACCGAGATCTCTGGCGTGTAGCGGCGCAGTGCAGCGCTGGAAAACAATTGACCCACAACACGTCGGCGCGCTTTGTGACCGTCACCATTGCGATTCGCCAAGGAGCGGCTGCCCAGCAACAAACGAACACTTTGAGGCCACCAACCCTCAAGACATCCAGTTTGTGCCAATAGATCAGCAATGGGTTGATCCCCTTGGATGAACACGATGCGTTGGCCTAAAAGACATGTCTCAAACACATCACCATGCGTTTGAAAACGTCGTTGAGCAAAAGAGGGATCTCGGAAAAATGCAAGTGCCTCCAAAACTCCTGTCAAAGCGCCGGTGGTCGGGAGGTGTGCTTGCGACATCAAGGTTGGGTGTGAGTGTGGAATGCGGAGATGAATGAAGGCTGTCTTGTCAAAATTATCCTGAGAATCAACCAGCCCCACTGCGCTCAGCGGCTCAAGTCGATGTTTTTCCTAGCTTGTTGAAACAAAAGGGCTGGTTTGATGATCTGGGGCACAGCTCTCGACAACCGCGATCGTCAACCGGAAGTGATGGACCAACCGGGCCTCGATCCAAGAGAGCATGCAAAAGCTTTAACGGGTTTAAGGCGCATCAATACGATCAGCCGCTGCTCTGCGGGTCTATTTCGTCCCATCGAGGCTCTAGCAATCAAGCAAACAACCACGCCCCTACGTGTTCTTGAGCTGGCCTGTGGTGGTGGTGATACAGCCATCGACCTAGCGCTGATGGGCAAGCGAAGGGGGTTGGCACTCGACATACATGCCTGTGATCTAAACCCTGAGGCCGTCGAAATTGCTCGACGCAATGCAAAAAATAGAAAAGCTGAAATCACCGTTTTTAGTGCTGATGCTCTGGCAAAGCCGACAGACCAGATCAGCTTTGATGTGGTGTACTGCACGCTGTTCGCGCATCACCTCGATGAGATTGACGTGATTCGTCTTTTAGAAGGTATGGCGCTGCGATCGCGAAAACTCGTGCTTGTGGATGATTTGATTCGTAGCCGTCTTGGGTTTGCATTGGCCTGGATTGGCACTCGACTCTTAAGTCGATCCTGGGTGGTTCATACCGATGGTCCACTGTCAGTACGGGGCGCTTTGCGACCCGATGAAATGATGACCATCGCCAAGCAAGCAGGGCTGGAGGATGCACAGATCAATCGCTCATGGCCAGAGCGGTACCTGTTGAGCTGGGCACGGCATTGAGATGACTTTTTGGGATGTCTTAATCATTGGAGGAGGCCCTGCTGGAGGTCTTGCAGCTTTGGATTGTGCAAAACATGGATTGCGCGTGTTGCTCGTTGAGCAACGGTCATTTCCGCGTTGGAAGGTCTGTGGATGCTGTTTCAACAACCAAGCGCAAGCGATTCTGAATTCTCGAGGGCAGGACGACTTGATTGTGAAAAGCGGAGGACGAGCATTAGAAAGCTTGCGCCTTGGACTGCGTGGACGGGAGACAACGTTGGCGCTACCCAACGGCTACTCCCTGTCCCGGGAACGCTTCGATCAGGCCTTGATCCAAGCAGCAATCAAAGCAGGAGCAACAGCTCGCTTTCAGGTCACAGCCAACGTTGAAATGGCATCCCCTGGTTACAGACGAGTACGTCTAAAAGATCAACAAAGTGGGGCTACCAGCCATGTCAAAGCGCGGGTTGTGCTTGTGGCCGCTGGGCTGACACAACGCTGCCTTCCCAAAAATGAAGCAGGCCAAAGCAGCATTCGCCAGCAATCAAGGCATGGTGCTGGATGCGTTGTGGATGATGACAGTAATCACTACCCGGTTGGAGCCATTCACATGGCGATTGGTGATCAAGGCTACGTGGGCTTGGTGCGTCGGGAAGACGGATTACTCAACCTGGCAGGGGCTTTTGATCGTGACTCCCTATCCAAAGGCCAAGGAGCAGTTGATGCTGCACAACACGTTTTAAATCAGGCAGGATTTCCAGTACC
>QCUZ01000141.1:0-2169 GCA_003210555.1 Synechococcus sp. AG-683-A03
GTTCTTCAAGAGCATGACCTCACCCTTGTGCGCTCCGCGGTAACCCTGACGGTGAATGGTGAGCTGGATGAGCCCGATCCTGAAGATCTCGATGAGGATGAGGCGGGCGACGATGAATCAGAGACCTATGAATTGCTGGTGAGTTTTTTGGTTGATGAATTGGAATACGGGCTCTACATCCCCTTAGATCCCTTTTTCGTTGTGGCCCGAATGGATGACGGCGCAGCCGTTTTGGTGGAAGGGGATGAGTTTGACCAAATTCAACCTCGAATCGAGGCTGAGCTTGATGAGCGTGAGCTATCCGAGTGATGCGTCGTGATTGGCTGCGACCTGATTGGGATCCAGGCTTAACCCTGGCCCATCTCCCCTTGGAGCCCTTACTTGGCAGAGGCATCAAGGCTCTTTTGCTCGACGTTGATCGCACCCTGCTTCCAGGCCGCGAAGTTGCGTTGCCAGCCTCTGTTCTTCGCTGGGCCCAATCTGCTCAACGCCATACCCATCTCCATTTGATCAGTAACAATCCCTCCCGCCAGCGGATTGGGGCCGTCGCTGATCAGCTTGGGATTGGGTTCACCAGCTCAGCCGCCAAACCGCGTCGTGGAGCGATCCGACGTGTCATTGAGACCCTGGATCTCAAGCCAGAGCAGATCGCCATGGTGGGTGATCGCGTATTTACGGATGTTCTTGCCGGAAACCGACTGGGATTGTTCACCGTTTTGGTTAGACCCTTAAAAGAAGACGGAACACCTTGTCGTCACGATCGTGTTCAAGTGTTGGAGCGACAACTCGCCCGATGGCTTGGAGCAGGCCACGCATGAGCCTGCGGGTGGTGAAGGTGGGAACGAGCTTGCTGCGCAGCACGGAAGGTCGCAGCACGGCTGATGCCATCTCGGCTTTATGTCTGAATCTCGCCCAATGTCTCAATCGAGGAGACCGTGTCGTCTTAGTCACGAGTGGGGCTGTTGGCCTGGGATGTCAGCGCCTTGGGTTGAAGGCCAGGCCTGCAACGCTGAGCGGTCTTCAAGCTGCTGCGGCGATCGGTCAAGGCCATCTGATGGCGCTGTACGAAGACGCGATGGCAGTCCATGGGATCCCTGTAGCGCAAGTTCTTCTCACCCGATCTGATCTGGCCGACAGCCGGAGCTATCACAACGCTTCCGCAACCTTGCATCAGTTGATCGAATGGAAGGTTTTACCCGTGATCAATGAAAACGACACGGTGTCTTCAGCTGAGTTGCGATTTGGCGACAACGACACGCTTTCAGCTCTAGTAGCAGCAGCGATAGATGCGGACGATCTGATTCTTCTGACCGATATCGACCGCTTGTATTCCGCGGATCCACGCAGTGATGCATCGGCTCGCCCGATTTTGGACGTGCATCACCCAGCAGAACTGCAGGCCCTTGAACAAGGCGCAGGAGATGGCGGCCGTTGGGGAACCGGCGGGATGACCACGAAGCTCGCGGCCGCTCGGATCGCAACTGCGAGTGGGATCACCGTGCATCTGGCGGATGGTCGTGATCAGCAGATGCTTGAAACCATGTTGGCGGGAGGGCGCGGAGGCACGGTCTTTCATCCCCATCCCCAGCCCCTTGGCCATCGAAAAAGCTGGCTGGCCCATGCTTTGCAACCTCAAGGCAGCCTGCAAATCGATGGCGGTGCCTGCAAGGCGCTCTGCGACAAAGGCGCCTCCTTGCTTTTGGTGGGGATTACGGATCTCGCAGGGGATTTCCAGGCAAATCAGCCCGTGCTGATTCTTGATCAGGACGGCCGTGAAGTGGCCCGTGGCCTGAGCTCCCTTAGTAGTGAGACCCTTCGAAGTCTTTTGAAAGAGCTAGCGGGGACTGAGCGGCAAGGGAGCTCGCCTGTTGTGGTGCATCGCGACGTGCTTGTCCTGAGCACGCCTACGATCCGCCAACCAGACCCCTGAATCCATGCGTTTCAGCCAGTTAATCGCCGTTCTTCAGGACGGAGAGGCAGGTTTGCTGGAGCATCAGCTCAGCAGAGATCCTGAGCTCCGTGGTGCTGCATCTTTGGAGAGAGCCGGTGCCGATCAACTCAGCTTCCTTGAAAAGGGCAACGCTTTGATGCAGAGCCTGGAAACCAGCGATGTTGGCGCTGTTTTGATTCCCAATCAGGACGACCTCAAGGCCATGGCTGAGCAGCGTG
>QCUZ01000142.1:0-2104 GCA_003210555.1 Synechococcus sp. AG-683-A03
TTTGAATTCCAGTTGTTAGATAAAAGTAGTGGTGCCTATGGCTTAAACCAATTCTTTGGTTCCGCTGGCCAGATTATGCAGGCTGGCAATGCCAATCCAATCCTCAACCGCGTCTACACCCTGTTCTCTCCTGAATCGCCTCAGATCGAGATCAAGGTAAATCGCGAGAAGATGGCTTCCTTGGGGGTTGATTTCGGCTCAGCCATGCAATCCTTCAGCGTCAATTTTGGTGGTGCCTATGTCAATGACACCTTCCAGGAGGGCAAAGTTCGACGCGTCTATGTGCAGGCTGATGATGTCAATCGAGCAACGCCTGAGCAGCTTTCGTC
This sequence comes from Synechococcus sp. AG-683-A03, assembly GCA_003210555.1. Classification (GTDB taxonomy): domain Bacteria; phylum Cyanobacteriota; class Cyanobacteriia; order PCC-6307; family Cyanobiaceae; genus Synechococcus_C. The sequence continues at coordinate 330 of QCUZ01000142.1, forward strand.
GGTTTATGTGAACAGCATGAAAGGGGAGCAAATCCCTTTGTCTGAATTTTTCACCGTGAAGCCAACCAATGGCCCAAGCGTGATCCCTCACTTCAATCTCTACCGTTCAATCAAAATTGATGGAACACCTGCAGTCGGTAAGAGCTCTGGTCAGGCAATCACTGCGATGAAGACCATCTTCAAAGATGCAAATCTGCAGGGCTTAGGTTTTGATTGGACTGGGATTTCAAGAGAAGAAGTAAAGGCAGGATCCTTGGCTGTTGTGATTTTTGCTCTTGGTATTTTGGCGGTGTTTTTGGTGCTTTCAGCGCAATATGAAAGCTACTCAGATCCCATCATCATTTTGTTGACGGTGCCAACGGCTTTGCTAGGAGCCTTGGTCTTTCTTGGCGCTGCCGGTCAAGTCCTCAATATTTACGCCCAGGTTGGTCTTGTGATGCTTATTGGCTTGGCCGGCGGTAACGCGATCTTGATTGTGGATCTCGCTAACCAAAAAATGGGCGAGGGCATTTCAGCCTTGGAAGCGGCTCGATTCGCTGCTCAATCTCGCCTAAGGCCGATTTTGATGACAGCAATCTCTTCATTAACAGGATTTTTGCCCTTGATGCTGGCAAGTGGGGCTGGTGCGCAAAGTCAGTCTTCGCTTGGTTTGGTTGTGTTTGGTGGCTTGTTAGTTGCTACCTTCCTTTCCACCCTCGTGGTTCCAGTGTTCTACGTGGTGATGAAGACACTCCTTGGGCAGGCTGATGCCAAGCCTGCTTCTGATCCGCAGCTGAACTGATGACAAAAAAGACATTCAGTGGCTCAAGGGTGTTGGTGGCAATTGCGGTTGGATTGGCTATCGGTTGTGCAATTGCTTACTTTTTGAAAGTTTTAATTGAGAACACACCTGCTGAGATTGATCTCGGAAGGATGCGATTGTTCTATTTGATGGTGATTACATCCTGTGGACTCTCTGGTTTTGCAATTGAAACCACGCGTCAACTCCAGGAAGAAGCCGTTGATCCTGTCTATCGACATCCCAATGCCCATCGAGGCAGGCGCGGGGCACAGAAGAGATAACCCACGCCTGCATTCAAATTAGGTAATCACGGTTGGACGATCCATTCCGGTGCGTTCTGTGATCTCGGCAAGCTGATTGATGGCTTCGATCATCTCGCCTAGTGCAATCTGGGGATCTTGAGAGAGGTCACCCGTGGTTGGGACATAGCTCTCGAGATACACCCTCAATGTTGCTCCCTTGGTGCCGGTGCCAGACAGGCGCAGCACGACACGGCTTCCGTCGTCCAGCAGGATCCGCAGTCCTTGCCCTTTGGTGATGGATTGGTCCACCGGATCGGTGTAGCTGAAGTTGTCAGCGGCACTGATGCTCCGGCCTGCAAATGGTTGACCGATGAGGCTGGGAAGCATGGCTTCCAAGCGGTCATAAAGCCCATGCGCGGCATCGCTGGCAACGGCTTCGTAGTCATGGCGCGAGTAGTAGTGACGCCCGTAGCGCTTCCAATGTTCGGCCATGATCTCGGCGACACTGCAGCGTCGCTTCGCCAAGATCTGAAGCCAAAACAGCACCGCCCATAGCCCATCCTTTTCGCGGACGTGGTTGCTGCCTGTTCCGAAGCTTTCTTCTCCGCAGAGCGTGATGTCGCCTGCATCCAGCAGGTTCCCAAAGAATTTCCAGCCGGTAGGCGTTTCAAAGCAGTTGATCCCCAAGTCTTTGGCAACAACATCCACAGCAGCACTGGTGGGCATGGAGCGAGCGACCCCGGCCAGGCCTG
>QCUZ01000143.1:0-2100 GCA_003210555.1 Synechococcus sp. AG-683-A03
TGACCGTGCCTGGTGGGCAGCAGTGCTCATCTTGATGGTGCTGCATGGCACTGATCTGCCGTTTTTTGATAGTCGCGTGAATATTGCTGGTTGGATCTTGTTGGCGGGATTGCGCTGTTTGCTCAGACCGAGTCAGGAGCATTGTCAGCAGCGTTCTCCGGACTCAGCGCTTGGCGCTGATGCTTAAGAAGCGTGTCGCGGGGAAGGGGACCATCAAGGTGACACCAGGGAAGAATCTGTTCATCGCCCCAGGTGTGATGGACCACCTCCTCCCAGGCGGGGGGGCGCGGTAAGGGCACTCCGGCAGAGCTAGCGGGTGGTAACTCGTCCGATCGTGCGGCTCGATAGGCCTTTTTCCAGCCACCAAGACTTTCCTGGGAGCCGCGAACAGCTGCGATCACGGGCGCTAGACGACGGTCACTACGGGAGAGCAGGGCTTGGATCACGCTCCAGCCATAGCTCTCAGGTCGTAGTTCCACTCCTTTTGGCTTCAGCCGTTTCGCGAGTCGTTTGAGGCGTTTGTCAGCTTCTGGCCGCACCCCTTGCCACTGGAAGGGTGTGTGGGCTTTGGGAACAAAGGTGCTCACACCCAAGGTGAAACGTAGGCCAGGAGTTTGTTTTTTTAGATCCAGCAGCAGATCGGCGGTTGCTTCAATGTCGTCGTCCTGCTCCGTGGGAAGTCCCACCATTCCGTAGAGCTTGAGGCTTTTCAGCCCTCCTTCTTTTGCATAACGGGCGGCTGCGCTGATTTCTTCCCGGCTGAGTTTCTTATTCACGACGCGTCTCATCCGATCACTGCCGCTTTCGATGGCGATCGTGACCGACTTGCTACCGCGGCGACTCAAGGTTGCTGCTAACTGAGGGGTGACGGTGGCAGCTCGCACGGAGCTGACGCTCACGCGTAAGTCATCAAAGCGGTCTTGATCCAGCCATTGCAGCAAATCGCTGAATTGGGGGTGTTGGGTCACGGAGGCACCAAGCAAGCCCAGACGACGGGTTGCCTTAAGCCCTTTTTCGACAGCAGGGATCAGGCCGTCATCAAGAGATGGGGTTCGGAAGGGCAAGGTGAGATAACTCGCCAAGCAGAAGCGACATAGTTCGGGGCAGCTGCGCACCACCTCGACCATGTGAATGTCAGGCCATGCGGCCTCAGGGGTGATCACCGTGGAGTGGCTAAGGCTGTTGCCCCTCCAGGTTTGCTTCGCGATTCGCTCCGGTAAATCCGCCTCCCTGGGTTGTATGCCTAAGAGGGCGCCGTCGGCACTGAACTGCGGAGCATGGAGATCGGGCACGTAGATGCCAGGGGTCTGCGCCAAATGACGAAGGCGCTTGGGACGGGGTTCGTCCCGCACTTGCTGGAGGGCATCGATGAAGGCGGGCAGTAGCTCCTCTCCATCCCCAAGAAGAACAACATCAAAAAATGGGGCGAGTGGTTCGGGGTTGGCCGTTAAAACCGGGCCGCCACCGAAGACGATCGGATCCTGATCACCCCGCTCATGGCTCCAAAGAGGAATGCGCTGTTGTTCCAGGAGATCCAACAGGACAGGTCCATCGAGTTCCCAGCTCAGGGAAAGGCCAAAGAGATCACAGCGACGATGTTGAGGATCGCCCTGATCTGTAAACAGCCTCCTGACATCCAGGTCGGAGCGCATGGCCAAGCTGGCCCATACGAGTTGGTATCCAAGGCTGGTGATGCCCACGGTGTAGGTGCTGGGGAAGGCCAGCACTGTTTTCAGTGCCCCTACCTCAGCAACAGCAGGTTCAAACAGGAGGGTTTCGCGGTTCAGCAGCGCCTATGCATCACCAATTCATCCTGCAGGATGAAAGGCCAGGTGGCGCGTCGAGCCATCCCATTCATGGTGAGATGCCTCTCCGATGTTCATTTTTGGCTTGGAGGTGATCTTCCTCCAGCAACTCAAGCCCCATCTGTCGTTCGTAGATCGAGCGGTGATCAAACAGGCGTGCGATCAGAAAACTCGCTAAGCAGGCCACCAAAATTGGCTTTAAGACCAGCAAATCCTTGGTCAAAGCGAAGGCCAAAAACATGGCCGTAATCGGTGTGCGTGAACAACTGGCCACGAACGCTCCCATTCCCGCAAA
>QCUZ01000144.1:0-2078 GCA_003210555.1 Synechococcus sp. AG-683-A03
GCGATCCAAGTCGCCTGGAACCGATGCTGGGAGGCTTGGTGGATCGTTGCAGTCGAGGCCTTCCCAGTGGAAGCCAGCTCGTGCTTACCCTTCAACCCGCTGGAGCTCGTCTCAAGTTGCAACTGCACGGCCAAAGTCCTGCAGAACGTGGAGCAGGGCTCGCCAGTCCAGAACCAATCGCCCAACTTGGCCCCGTGCTGAGCTGGAATCCAGACACCGGAAGCTTGCAACTCAGTCAAACCGCTACCAGGCGCTTACTCGCCCGACTAGGTGGCCGGCTCACCCAGCGACGAGATCGCGGTTTGACCGTGTTTTTCCCTTTAGCCCCGCATTGTTGACGGGTGTGAAGATTCCAGGCCAGAAGGGCGATCAGGCCCGAACCGCGATGCTAATTTTTTTGCATCACGGCATGCCGAATTTCGAGGACAGCTATGACAGCATCCGCCTTAACCGGTCAGCTCCCCCAGTACATCGGCAGCACCGGCGGCCTGCTTAATTCCGCTGAAACGGAAGAAAAGTACGCCATCACCTGGACCAGCAAGAGCGAGCAAGCTTTCGAGCTCCCCACAGGTGGAGCCGCGATGATGTCTTCCGGCGAAAACATCATGTATTTCGCACGCAAAGAACAGTGCTTGGCCTTGGGCACCCAACTCCGCACCAAATTCAAGCCTCGGATCGAGGACTTCAAGATCTATCGGATCTTCCCTGGTGGCGACACCGAGTTCCTGCATCCATTGGATGGTGTCTTCTCTGAGAAAGTGAACGAGGGACGGCCGATGGTTGGCCACAACCCCAGAAGAATCGGCGCGAATGTCGAGCCTTCCAGCATCAAGTTCAGCGGCCGCAACACGTTCGACTCCTGACCAGCGTTAGGCCATGATGCCCAGCGGTCGGTTGCGACAATCTCCCCATGCTCAGCCCCGACCGCTCCGCCTTTCTTGAAGCAGCCCGCTGCGGGGCAACATTTATTCCTGTAGCCCATAGCTGGCCCGCTGACCTAGAAACCCCTCTCACCACCTGGCTCAAGGTCGGTGAAGGTCACCCGCCTGGGGTGCTACTCGAATCCGTCGAAGGTGGCGAGAACCTTGGTCGTTGGAGTGTGATTGCTTGTGATCCTTTATGGACACTCTCAGCCAGAGGCGACGTTCTAACGCGCCGCTGGAGAGATGGCTTCGAAGAAAGCTTTCAAGGCAATCCTCTCGAGGTTCTTCGCGAATGCACGAATGCCTATAAGCCCGTCTCTCTTCCAGGGCTGCCACCCCTTGGGCAGTTGTACGGAATGTGGGGGTATGAGCTCATCCGCTGGATTGAACCCAGCGTTCCCGTGCATCAAGCCGACAAAAACGCCCCGCCTGACGGCGTTTGGATGTTGATGGACAGCATCTTGATCATCGATCAAGTGAAGCGTTTGATCACGGCAGTGGCTTACGGAGATTTGAGCAGCACCAGGGCCGCGGCCAAGACCGCCGATGATGCCTGGGACGGGGCCATGGGTCGCATCCGTGGGCTTGAAAACCGCATGGCATCACCTTTACCCCAGGTGCGTCCCCTGCGCTGGAAGCCTGATGCGAGGCCGACACCAGAAACCAAAAGCAATCGGTCCCCAGAGAATTATCAACAAGCCGTTGCAACCGCTCAAGAACACATCGCCGCAGGAGATGCGTTCCAGCTCGTGATCAGCCAACGGCTAGAAACACGCGTCTCGCAGCCACCCCTAGAGGTCTACAGAAGTTTGAGGATGGTCAATCCATCCCCCTATATGGCCTTTTTCGATTTCGGAGACTGGTACCTGATCGGTTCAAGTCCTGAAGTCATGGTGAAGGCAGAGCCAGACCAGGGAGGCATTCGTGCCAGCCTCCGCCCCATTGCCGGGACGCGCCCTCGCGGCCGCAATGAGCTGGAAGATCGAAATTTCGAAGTCGATCTACTTGCTGATCCCAAAGAACGGGCGGAGCATGTGATGTTGGTTGACCTTGGCCGCAATGACCTCGGCCGGGTTTGCACCGCCGGCACGGTGGATGTCAAGGAGTTGATGGTGATCGAGCGCTACTCCCATGTGATGCACATCGTCAGCCAAG
>QCUZ01000145.1:0-2057 GCA_003210555.1 Synechococcus sp. AG-683-A03
GATGTCCCGCAGCAGGTCTGCCACGGCCACCGGATGCACGATGTAAGGGTCACCACTGGCCCGGAACTGCCCCTCATGCAGCTGAAACGCAAAATCGAAAGCAGCCGCCAGAAGGGCCTCTGGATCGGTCGGACAACTGTGTCCAATTCCGGGAGGCACGTGAATCAAACATTGCCGCAACCACTCGGGAAGATCGATGCCATAGCCATCGGGCGAACGGAGCGGGCGTTCGCGCAACGCCGTTAAACCGCAGGCCGCAGGAGTTGATCCAGACTGAGTCTGGGAGGGTTCGGGTGCAGAGGTTGCGTTGAGCATCCAACCCGGCGGGTGCATCCATGGTATGTAGGCATGAGGCACCGTGCTTTCTTTCATGCCCAACGCGCCAGGAACGGTTCTGACGCTGAATCAGTTGCGTCTGCGCTACCCGGGAAGTGAGTCCTGGACGCTGGATGGATTGGATCTCAGCCTGAAATCGGGAGATCGCTTGGCACTCGTGGGGCCGTCTGGATGCGGGAAGAGCACCGTGGCGCGTGCGGCCCTGCAACTGTTGCCTCCAGGAAGCAGCTGCGAGGGAGATCTACTCCTTAATGGTCAAGATCCACGCCAACTCAGTCGGCCTGCCTTGCGCGCCCTGCGGGGAGAGGCGGTGGGCCTGGTGTTTCAAGACCCGATGACTCGGCTCAATCCACTGATGACGGTGGGTGGCCACCTCCTCGACACCTTCGCCGCGCACCGGCCGGCCATGGGGCATCAAGAACGGAAAGACCGTGCTGAAAGCCTGCTGGAACAGGTGGGCATCGGGGCCGAGCGCTTTCGGGCCTATCCCCACGAATTCAGCGGTGGCATGCGTCAGCGCTTAGCGATCGCGCTGGCCATTGCACTCGCACCACCGCTTGTCATCGCCGACGAACCAACCACCAGCCTCGATGTTGCGGTTGCCGGGCAGGTGATGGAAGTGCTGCGCACTCTCTGCGAAGAGCTGGGAAGCGCCCTCCTGCTCATCACCCATGACTTGGCCATGGCCAACCGCTGGTGTGAAGACATGGCGGTCTTGGACGGGGGCCGTCTTGTGGAACAAAACAGGAGCGCTCAAGTGCTCACCCATCCCCAATCCGGCATCACCAAGCGGCTCGTTACAGCGGCCAGAGCCAGAGAAGGGGGGCATACGCCGGAAACCCCAGATGGCACAGCAGTCCTGCAGGTAGAAGAGTTGCGCTGTTGGCACAACCTCGGAGGAGCTCCCTGGTCTCCCAACTGGCTCAAAGCGGTGGATGGCGTGAGCTTCACCTTGCAATCCGGTGAATCGCTGGGCGTGGTGGGCGGCTCTGGCTGCGGGAAAAGCACCCTTTGCCGGGCATTGATGGGACTCACCCCGATTCGGGGAGGCGAGGTTTGGCTTCAAACCCAAAACCTGCTCCAACTGCGCGGCAGCGCTGAACGACAAGCAAGACGCACCATTCAGATGGTGTTTCAAGACCCGCTGGCCTGCCTAAATCCAGCCCTCACCGTCGCCGACGCCATCGCAGACCCTCTGCTGATCCATGGTCTCGCCTCACGGGCAGCCGCTCGAGAACGAGCACGGGGGCTTTTGGAGCTTGTGGGGTTGTCACCAGCGGATCATTTTCAAAATCGGCTACCCAAGCAACTGTCTGGTGGACAGCAACAACGCGTCGCCATTGCTAGGGCTTTGGCACTACGCCCACAGGTGCTGATCTGCGACGAAAGCGTGAGCATGCTCGATGCGGAGATCCAAGCTGAAGTCCTGGCACTGCTGAGACGTCTACAACAAGACCTAGGCCTGGCGATGATTTTCGTGACCCATGACCTTTCCGTGGCGAGTGGCTTCTGTCACCGCGTGATCGTGCTCGATCGCGGGCATGTGGTGGAAGAAGGTCCTGGAGATCGGTTGCTTCGTCACCCCCAAGCGACCATCACCCGCACATTGGTCGAGGCCTGCCCGCTGTTGCCAACCAGCAATCGATGAGCACCGGCCAGCATCCTCTCAGCGATGCCACAAGAGCTTTATGCATCAAATGAGACGAAGATAAGGGCTTAAA
>QCUZ01000146.1:0-2033 GCA_003210555.1 Synechococcus sp. AG-683-A03
CACCCGATCTGATCTTGATCGGTACGGGCACCGAACTCGACCTCTGCGTCCAAGCCGCTAAACAGCTGACATCAGAGGGCAAAAAAGTGCGTGTGGTCTCCATGCCTTGCGTAGAGCTCTACGACGAGCAAAGCGATGCTTACAAAGAACAAGTCCTCCCCAACGCTGTTCGCAAGCGGATCGTGGTGGAAGCCGCTGAAACCTTTGGCTGGCATCGTTTCATTGGTCTTGATGGCGACAGCATCACCATGAATCGCTTCGGGGCATCCGCTCCAGGCAGCACCTGTATGGAGAAGTTCGGCTTCACCGTGGACAACGTTGTTGCCAAGTCAAAGGCTTTGCTGGGCTGATCGTTAGCGACCCATTTCGCAACAGACAAGAGCATTCCTTTTGCAGCCCTCCGCAAGGAGGGCTTTTTAGTTCGCTTGCGCCACCACCCACCCAAATTGCATCCACTCCGTAGGGCAACAAAGCCAAGGGCACTCTCCAAAAAGAAAGATGCAGCATCAAGCCAACAAAAAACCCCGGCGATGACACCAGGGTTTAAAAAGTGATCCTCAAGGCCGCAGGCCCTTAAGGCCAAAGCTCACAGCTTGTCCTGTTTCACACCAACCAATTCTGCAGCACCCTTGGTCTGAAGAACTTGCTCGAGTCCCTCCAAATCCGCATCCGTGATCTTGGTTTGCATCGGGCAGTGCTTCGGTCCACACATCGAACAGAACTCAGCTTGCTTGTAGATGTCTGCTGGCAGGGTTTCGTCGTGATATTCCTTCGCCCGCTCTGGATCTAAGGACAACTCAAACTGCTTGTTCCAGTCGAAGGCATAACGAGCCCGGCTGAGCTCATCATCGCGATCCCTCGCCCCTGGGCGATGACGGGCGATGTCTGCGGCATGGGCTGCAATCTTGTAGGCAATGAGCCCCTCGCGTACATCGTCCGCATTAGGAAGGCCGAGATGCTCCTTAGGCGTCACGTAGCAAAGCATCGCGGTGCCATGCCAGCCAGCCATTGCAGCGCCGATCGCTGAAGTGATGTGGTCATAGCCAGGGGCGATATCAGTGACCAACGGGCCGAGCACATAGAAAGGCGCCTCATTGCACTCTTCCATCTGCTTTTTCACGTTGAATTCAATTTGATCCAGGGGCACATGGCCTGGACCCTCCACCATCACCTGCACGTCGTGCTTCCAAGCCCGGCGGGTGAGCTCACCGAGCGTTTTCAGTTCAGCAAGCTGCGCAGCATCGGAAGCATCGTGCTGACAGCCAGGACGGAGTGAATCGCCTAGGGAGAACGTGCAGTCGTAGCGCTTAAAGATCTCGCAAATATCGTCAAAACGCGTGAACAACGGGTTCTGGCGATGGTGATACAACATCCACTGCGCCAAAATTCCGCCTCCTCGGCTCACAATTCCGGTGAGACGTCCCTTCACTTTGGGAAGATGTTCAATCAACAGGCCAGCGTGAATTGTCTGGTAATCAACGCCCTGTTGGCAATGCTTTTCGATGATGTGCAGGAAATCATCTTCGTCGAGCTTCTCGATTGAGCCATGCACACTTTCCAAGGCCTGATACACAGGCACCGTGCCAATCGGAACCGATGAAGCACCAATAATCGACGTCCGCACTTCATCCAGGTTCACGCCACCAGTGGACAAATCCATCACCGTGTCAGCGCCATATTTCACAGCCAACTTCAGCTTGTTCACCTCCTCCGCTGCATCCGATGCATTGGGAGACGCACCAATGTTGGCGTTCACCTTGCATTTGCTGGCGATGCCAATCGCCATCGGCTCCAGATTGGTGTGATTGACATTGGCGGGAATGATCATCCGACCCCGCGCCACCTCTTCCATCACAAGCGATTCCGGAAGGTTCTCGATCGTGGCCACATAGGCCATCTCCTCCGTCACCACACCCTTACGGGCGTAATGCATCTGAGACACATTGGCCTGGCCCTTGCGAGCGGAAACCCATTCAGTACGCATGTCCTTGGCAGCAGCGGAATTGCCAGGAGCCGACCAAACAGCCGAAGAT
>QCUZ01000147.1:0-2002 GCA_003210555.1 Synechococcus sp. AG-683-A03
TGGCGATTGCCGAGTGGCGTCAGCAACTTGAACGCGGTGAAGTCTCCGCCAGGGAGCTGACTGATCATCATCTGGCCCGAATTGAGGCAGTTGATTCAAGCGTTCATGCCTTTTTGGAGGTCACGGCAGATCGCGCTCGCGCCGATGCCGATCGCATGGATGAGGCAAGAGCTGCAGGCGAGGATCTTCCTCCCTTGGCAGGTGTGCCGATTGCTATCAAGGACAACCTTTGCACGAAAGGCATTCGCACAACTTGCTCCAGCCGAATGCTGGAGTCTTTTGTTCCCCCCTATGAATCCACCGTCACGGACCGCCTCTGGCGCTCAGGAGCGGTTCTGATCGGAAAGACCAATTTGGATGAGTTCGCCATGGGCGGCTCTACCGAAACTTCAGTGTTTGGACCCACAGCCAACCCCTGGAATACGGGATATGTGCCTGGGGGGAGTTCTGGCGGAAGTGCAGCTGCTGTTGCGGCAGGCGAATGCATGGCCTCCCTGGGGTCCGATACCGGTGGATCCATCCGACAACCAGCATCTTTTTGCGGCGTGGTGGGTCTGAAGCCCACCTACGGCCGCGTCAGTCGCTACGGGCTGGTGGCCTTTGCAAGCTCGCTTGATCAAGTGGGTCCCTTTGCCAAGACCGTGTCGGATGCCGCAGAACTTCTGCAAGCGATCGCTGGGGAAGATCCACGAGATTCCACCTGCCTCAAGGCTCCTGTTCCCAATTACCGCGAGGCTCTTGGGCGCTCCGTGAGCGGGCTTCGCATTGGAGTGGTGCGTGAGTGCTTTGATCAGGAAGGTCTTGATCCTCAAGTCAAAGCATCAGTGCTTGCTGCTGCGGATGTGTTGCAGTCCTTAGGGGCTGAGCTCGTGGATGTGAGCTGCCCTCGCTTTAACGATGGGATTGCCACTTACTACGTCATCGCCCCTTCCGAAGCATCAGCCAATTTGGCTCGTTACGACGGCGTGAAGTACGGCTTCCGAGCTGAGGATGCCTCCAGCCTTTCTGCGATGACGGCTCGAAGCCGTGCCGAAGGCTTTGGCAGTGAAGTGCAACGGCGAATCCTGATTGGCACCTATGCCCTTTCGGCCGGCTATGTGGATGCTTATTACCGCAAGGCTCAGCAGGTTCGCACCTTGATCCGTCGGGACTTCGAGACGGCCTTTGCCTCCGTGGATGTGCTGTTAACCCCCACCGCTCCGTCTACTGCCTTTGCCGCTGGTGCCCATGCAGACGATCCGTTGGCGATGTACCTGGCGGATCTACTGACTATTCCTGCCAATCTCGCCGGCTTACCAGCCATCAACGTTCCTTGTGGGTTTGACAGCAATGGGTTGCCGATTGGTGTGCAACTCATTGGCAACGTGCTCGAGGAACCCTTGCTTCTCCAGGTGGCCCATCAGTACGAGCAGTCTGCGGATGTGATGTCCCGTCGACCTGAGGGCACTTTTATTCCCGCTTGAAGGCGCAGAACAGAGCTTTGACCCCTGCATGTAGCGCTTGCAGGGATTGATACCCCTACATCTTGCGCATGCGCTTAGGCTGGGGTCATGGCATTTGTTCCCCTCCATAACCACAGCGATTACAGCCTTTTGGATGGAGCCTCACAGCTTCCGCAAATGGTTGAACGTGCCAAAGCGTTAGGGATGCCGGCACTGGCACTAACGGATCATGGCGTGATGTATGGGGCCGTAGAGCTTCTCAAGCTGTGCAAAGGAGCAGGCATTAAGCCGATTATTGGCAATGAGATGTATGTCATCAATGGTTCGATTGATGACCCGCAACCCAAAAAAGAGCGCCGCTATCACCTTGTCGTTCTGGCCAAGAATGCCACTGGCTATCGCAACCTGGTGAAGCTCACCAGCATCAGCCACCTGCGTGGAATGCGAGGACGTGGAATTTTTTCCCGTGCATGTGTGGATAAACAGTTGTTGAAGCAATATGGCGAAGGTTTGATTGTGGCCACCGCTTGTCTCGGTGGTGAAATCCCTCAGGCGATCAT